>CAUJKE010000130.1 GCA_963205385.1 Planctomycetota bacterium
GATGAGGCACTTGCCGCCGAGACGATTGTCGTCCGCCGTTTCGAGATATTTCACGGCTTTGGCGACGAGCTTCTTCACTTCGGGACTATCCGGCGTGAAGGCCAGCGCAGGCCGCGCAGGGCACAAGCTGATGGCCAGCAAGAGCGCGGGCAAAACGAACCGACTCGCAAGCGTTCCCCAAGACAGTCGTCGCCAACGAAGATTTTGGACGGTGCGCACGGTACATCTCCCTGGCAACCGCAAAGTAATGCAAAACACAGACGAGAGCGGGCCAAACTGTTCCCACCGCAGGAGCGCGGCACTGGGCCCTAGCCTCCGTGATATTAGCTGGCAACGGGGAGGGCGTCAAGCATTGCGGTAGTCGGAAGTCCTTATGAGGATGGAGGTTTGTGGACTCGCTCAAGGCACAAAATTGGTGCTTTGATCGTTCCGTTCCAATACTCGAAAACCCATCACTCTCCCTCACGCCAGCACCGAATTCACCACCTTCCCATGCACGTCTGTCAGGCGGAAATGCCGCCCTTGGAATTTGTACGTCAGGCGGGTGTGGTCGATGCCCAAGAGATGCATGACGGTGGCCTGGAAGTCGTGGACGTGCACGGGATCGCTGGCGACATTCATCGCCAGGTCGTCCGATTCACCGTACGTTATGCCGGGTTTGACTCCGCCGCCGGCCATCCAGAGCGTGAAGGCGTATGGATGATGATCGCGGCCCCAGCGGGGGCGGTTGGAGATGTCGCCTTGGAGGAAGGGGGTGCGACCAAATTCGCCTCCCCAGATGACGAGCGTATCGTCCAACAACCCGCGTTGTTTCAAGTCTTGCACCAGCGCCGCAGAGGCCTGGTCGGTATCGCGGCACTGATTGTAAAGCTCGGTGGTGATGCTGTTGTGCTGATCCCAGCCTGCGTGCATCAGTTGCACGAACCGCACGCCACGTTCCGCCAGGCGGCGCGCGAGCAAGCAGTTATACGCGAACGACCCCGGCGTCTTCACATCGGGCCCATACATCGTGAGCGTGGCTTCGGTCTCGTCCGAGAGGTCGGTCAAGTCCGGGACGCTGGTTTGCATGCGGTACGCCATTTCGTACTGCGCGATCCGCGTCAAAATTTCCGGATCGCCAAACTCTTCGTGCTTGATGGTGTTGAGGTGGGCCAGGTCGTCGAGCAGTCCACGCCGAACGTCGCGATCCATGCCTGCGGGATTGGAGAGATACAAGACCGGTTCGCTGCTGGCGCGAAACTTCACCCCTTGAAACTTGGTGGGAAGAAAGCCGCTCCCCCAGTAGTAATCGTAAAAGATTTGCCCGCAACTGGTTCCCTTGCTGACCGAGGTCATCGCCACGAACGCCGGCAAGCTATCGGTATCGCAGCCCAGTCCATAGCTAAGCCAGGCGCCGAGCGTGGGCCGCCCAGGAATTTCGGCGCCGCTGAGAAAGAACGAAATGGCGGGGGCGTGGTTGACCGCCTCGGTGTGCATGCTCTTGATGAAGCAGAGGTCATCGACGATGCTCGCGGTGTGCGGCATCAGTTCGCTGACCCACGCGCCGGATTGGCCATACTGCATGAACGGTTCGATGGGGGCCAGGATCAGCTTGCCGTTGGCGGCGCCGGTCATCGTGCTGAACTTCTTGCCTTGTACGTAGGCATCCGGCACCGCCTGGCCATGGAGTTCAATCAATTTGGGCTTGAAGTCGAACAGTTCAACGTGCGTCGGCGCGCCGTTTTGAAACAGATAAATCACCCGTTTCGCCTTGGGGGCGAAGTGCGGCAGGTTGGCCAGGCCAGGCACGACGTTCTCGGCGGCGGAAGTCGCCGTCGCGGCGAGCCCGTCGCGCGCCAGCAGCGACGCCAGCGCGGCGGTTCCCAGCCCCATCGTGGACCGGCCGAAGAATTCACGGCGATTGACGAGTAACTGGTGTTCGGTGCGGGGATCCATGCGGCGCTACTCCTTGTTTAACGTCTCATCCAGGTTAAGCAGCACTAACGCGATGCTCGTATGCGCCGCCAGACTCGCCGGCGACGTGGTGACTTGCGGTTCCGATTCGCCGCAATGAATCAGTTCGGCCGCGGCGGTCGAGGCGGCCTCGTAATGTTTGCTGAGTTGGTCCAACCGCGCAGTGAGTACGGCGAGTTCTTTGTCCGTCGGCGCGCGCGACGTGACCACGCGAAACATCCACGCCACGCGCTTGCTCGGCGAGTCGAAGGCTTGCTTTTCCGCCTGTTCGGCCAGTGCGCGGGCGGCTTCCACATACGTGGGATCGTTGAGCAGCGTGAGCGCGTGCAGCGGCGTGTTGGTGCGGGCCTGGCGCACGGTGCAGACCTGCCGCGAGGCCGTGTCGAATAGCTCGGTCGGCCCCACGGTGCGCCGCCAAAACGTATACACGCCGCGGCGATAGAGCTTCGCGCCGTGATCCTGGTCGTAACGAATGTTGCCAAACGACATTTCCTCCCAGACGCCCGCCGGTTGATACGGCTTGACCGCGGGCCCTCCCATTTCCTCGACCAACAGCCCGCTCGCCGCCAAGGCTTGATCGCGGAGCACTGCTGAAGACCAGCGATAACGTGGCCCGCGGGCGAGCAGAATATTCTCCGGATCGCGCTCCACCAACTCTGGCGTGACCTGCGACGACTGCCGATACGCGGCGCTCGTGACGATCAGGCGTTGCAGCGCTTTCACATTCCAACCACTGGAGATGAATTCCGCCGCCAGCCAATCGAGTAGCTGGGGATGCGTGGGACGTTCCCCCTGCGCGCCAAAATCCTCCGCCGTCTTCACCAGCCCGCGGCCGAAGAACATTTGCCACTGGCGATTGACCGTGACCCGCGCGGTGAGTGGATGGTCCGGATCGACAAGCCACTGGGCCAGGCCGAGTCGGTTCGCAGGCAATTCTTCGCTGGGAGGATAGAGACTCGTAATCACCGCCGGAGAGACTTTGTCGCCATGCTTATCCCATTGGCCGCGCAGCAGAACGAACGACTCGCGCGGCTCGGGGCGTTCTTGCATCACCATCACCAGCGGCGCGGCTTTCAACACCGCCTCGCGCTGGGCGCCGGCTTGCTGAATTTGCTTATCCAACTCTGCGCGCTGCGCCGAATCGTCTGCCGGCAGCGCCGACTTTTGTTGTTCGAGCTCCGCGAGCCGCGCGGCGATCTGTTCCAATTGTCGCGTTTGGTCGCGCGTCGGGACTTCCAGCACCGGGTTCGCGCTCCCGTCACGATCGACCGCCCCGGTCTCCGGCACATTGTTGAAGTAGGCGGAGAGTTGATAGTAGTCGCGCTGCGTGAACGGATCGAACTTGTGATCGTGGCACCGCGAGCAGCCGAGCGTGAGGCCTAGCCAGGTCGTGGCGGTCGTGTCGACACGGTCGATGACGTAATCGACACGCGACTCTTCCGCGATGCGTCCCCCTTCGCCGTTGAGCATGTGATTGCGATGAAAGCCGGTGGCGATGCGCTGTTCGAGACTGGGCTGGGGCAACAGGTCGCCAGCGAGTTGTTCGATGGTGAACTGATCAAACGGTTGATTACGATTGAGCGCCGCGATCGCCCAATCGCGCCAAGGCCACATGGTCCGCGTCCGCTCGCCTTGATAACCGTTGGTGTCAGCATAACGGGCCACGTCGAGCCACTCCCACACCATCCGCTCGCCATAGCGGGGCGAAGCGAGCAGCCGATCGACGACCCGCTCATAAGCCTCCGGCGATTGATCGGCGAGGAAGGCATCGATTTCGGCCAGCGTCGGCGGGAGGCCGGTCAAGTCGAGCGTCACGCGACGCAAGAGCGTCTCACGCCGCGCTGGAGGGGAAAGCGAAAGCTGCTCCTGTTCGAGCCGCGCCAGGATAAACAGGTCCAGCGGATTGTTCGCGAGTTCCGCGTGCTGGGGACGCGGCAACGCCGGACGCTCGACCGGCGCGAACGACCAATGCTGCTCCCACTTGGCGCCTTGCTCGATCCACCGTCGCAGCAGCTCGATGTCGTCTTTGCTTAGCTGGCGGGCTGCGTCCGGCGGCGGCATTTGTTCATCGGGATCGGTAGAAGTGATCCGCGCGATCAACTCGCTCTCCTGGGGCTTATGCGGCACGATAGCCCGATGGCCGCCGAGGTCAGCGAACGCCTTGTCCTTGCGATCCAGTCGCAATTCACTGTCGTTCGATCCTTCATCGGGGCCGTGGCAATGAAAGCAGCGATCCGACAGCAGCGGACGAATCTGGCGATCAAAATCAATCTCAGGCTCCGCGGCGCGGGCGGCTGCCGCAACGAGCAGCACGGCACAGCAGAAGTGCGGACTGAACCGAAGTTTCCGCATGGTAGTTCTCGAGGCGGGAGGGGTGGTGAAGGCGTGACGACTCTATCCTCGCTACTTTTCGCAACGATTGCAAATATCACGCCAGCGTTCGGACCTCGATCGGCTGTTTGTCACTCGCTCACAGGGGGATGAAATCGGCTATACGCCTGTAAATCCTCCGCGGTGATGGCACTGGATTCCACGAGTTCGTAATGCTTCTCATCAAACACAACTGTCCGGCCTTCCTGCTGGGTTAACTCCATCATGGCGATCACCGAATGGCTTAGGAACTGGGCGGCAATTGGACGACATACAAGGTCGGGAAATCTCTGGCGGCACAAGGTCACATCCTGCTCAATCTGCACAACGCCGATCTGATCGCGTCCGCCTTTGGCCTGCACTGGGAGCACGAACTGCGCGCCGTGGCGATCCACACCCACATACAGTTCATCAATCTCAATCTGCCCCAATCCCTTCGCGGTGGTCCGCAAGTGATTTTGCAGCGAGTAGCATGTCACCCCGGTAAAAATATCGAGCAGACGGTTGTAGCGCACCTTCGCGAGCAGCGCTTGCTCGTCTCCGAGGGCATACTTCTCAATGATGCCGGGCGTCGCGTCTGGGATCTTGATGGTTGCGAGCGCTGCGTTGGGAAGAATACGCGCCGCGTCCGTCAATGCGAATTGATACTTCGACTTCCCTTTCCCGCGGATCACCCATTCCTCGCCTGGAGGGGCGTGCTGCGTGATATACGTTGGCAGGGCGGTTCGATGCCGAAAGGAATAGATCAAATCTCCCAGGTTCTTGGGAAGCTCGATGCCGTGGGCCTGGGCTGCGGTTTCCAACTCCGAGCGGTCAAAAGAGAACTCGCGCTTCCCTTTGCGGAAATGCGCCCGGAAGATGTCCTCAATAATCACCGCGTAGCGGTTGGGACTTCGTTTCGCCACGGTTAGAGCTTCCGTTTTGGCGCCACGGTGGGCACACGTTTATTGCCACTCCATTCCAGCACCAGCACTTCCTCGCGCAATTGTTCCCGCGTCGCGGTGGCCAGCCGCGTGCGAAACAAGTCGATGCTCACGACGCGATAGCCTAACGACTCGGCGATCTCTGCGAGCAGTTCGCCGGTGCGAATCATGACGCGCAGATACGACGCCTGGTCCCCCACGACGTAGGCCAGCTTGGCTCCTGGGCGAAGGGCGTCCCGCAAGTCGCTAAAGTGCCTGGCCATGCCCCCGAAATACAGCTTCGCGACTCGGTGGTACATCCGCTCAAACCCGGAAGTCTTGCCAAGTTCAATGCGTCTGGCCTCGATGGCATCGGCAATGGCGTGAATCTTGGGATGCTGCTCGATCCAGCGATCATCGTCGTCCTGCTTGTAGACGCCCCGCGTGTTGGAGCGCAGCATGGTTTGCTTAAGCTCGCGCAGGCTTTGCTTATCGCTTAAGAAACCGAGCAAAACAGCTTCCAAGCGGGTCGTGCGCGTGTAGTCCTTTTCGTTGGGATATGGAGGGGACGTAATCACGCCATCGATCTGTCCCTGGCCAACCCATTGCCCCACGCTCCGCGCGTCGGCATGAAAGACCTGGGCGGACGTCCCCCGTTGCGCTCGCCATAGTCGCAAGTCGCGCGCCATGGTGTCGACTTCGCGCAGCCACGGCCCAATCACCGGCGCATCTGGCTTGGGTTTGGGAAGCACGCCGACCTCGGGACCGAAATGTAAATTGCTCGAGTCGAACACGACCGCTTTGGCCAATGCGAGTAGCAAGTGTGACCGGACGCGCTGGCTCGCGTGTTCGCCAATGGCGTCGAGCAATACCAGGACTTTGTGCAACGGCCGCGGGCTGATGGAATTACTCAGCAGCAGTTTCATCCGCTCTGGCTCAAGCGAACGTAGCTTCGTGGCCGCCGCCTTGCGAGGACGCAATGTGCCTGCGAGCAAGGCGTCTCGCGCATCGTCTTGAATACCGTCCGCGGCGAGCTCGTCGTACGCTCGTGCGGCGATGTGTTGCGCTTCCTCTAGCAAACGATTGCCGCTAACGGACCAATCCGTCTTGACCTGGCAGGCAAAGTGCGCCATCGGGTTGGCTTCCGTCCCAAAACTCCCGATGCCGAGTTTCTTGCACTCCACCAAAGTCGTGCCCGTGCCGCAAAATGGATCGAGAACGTTGCTGCCAGGCCCCAGTTCAAACTTCTCCAGATACTCGCGCACCAAATGCGGAGGATAGGAGAGCACAAACCGATACCAATCGTGAACCGGCTTGTCCGACACGCCGACCCGGTTAAGCTCAGGCGAAGATTTGCTGACCAGGGGTGCTCGATCCATGAGTCCGCCGTTTGGGTTGTAAGCGCGAGTGGAATTTTGAACAGTCAGCAGTATACAGAGCGCCAGCGACAAGTCCAGCCACGCGATAGTTGCCCGCCGCCGTCAGGAAACACCTGAGTTTCGTGCCAAGAAACGCAAACGCCACCCGGCTGTGAACCGTGGCGAATGTGTTCGCACAGCGCAGAGCAGGATGGCGTTCCGTCAAACAGTGCGAAGCAAGTTCGCACGCGCACTCAACCGAGGCTTGTTAAAGCACCTGGTCTTTAAGCGCTTTGATGGCGGCGATGCGGACCACGTTGCGGGCCGGTTTGGCCTTGATCATGATCTCTTCGCCGGTCGCCGGGTTGCGGCCTTTGCGTTCCTTGGTGGCCGGCTTGCGGACCATCCGGATCTTGCAGAGACCGGGGATTTGAAACTGTCCCGGGCCACGCTTGCCGAGCGCTTTGTGCACTTCAGCGGCGAGGGCATCCAGAACGGCCGCGACTTCTTTCCTCGAAAGTTCGGTGGCTTCGGCGATGTTACTGAAAACCTCAGTCTTCGTCGGAGCTTTCTTGGCCGGCGCGGCGGCCTTCTTCTTAGCAGCGGCTTTCGCCATGGCGAGTCACCCTCCTTGCGGGTAATTACAGAATGGTGGAATGGGTACGTCCGTTCGCGGTTTGGCGAACCAGTCGGCGGTCTTCCAAAACCGTTGACGCGAGTGATTAAATAGATTGTGCAGGAATTTGCAACCCTGAAAGTGCTAAAACTACCGGAAATAGCAGTAAATTCTGCCTCTCTTTGCTTGTCAGCGGTTGTTGTCTGATCGGAAAATACTTCCCAGGACTTGAACCAGGTCGTCAACAAGTCCGGTTTGGCCCCGTAGAAAACGTCGTGAAAATGCCGCCAACAACGGCTCAACAACCTTTGGCCCGCGAAGCGCCACCTACATGTGACGTCAACAATAGCCGCGCCGGGTTAATCGCGACCGCCGCCGCAATATTCTCGTTGTTTCGCCAGCGAATAAGCAATAAGATAAGCTTGGACATAGACTTACGTGCGGTCGTCCGCGGCTATTTGCGAGCCGATGGTGGGCCGCTTCTGCGAGGAGGTTGTCAATGGATTTGCGTGTGGGACCACCACTACGTCGCCTGGGGATCTTGGCGATCATGGCGGGATTGTTGCTTTCTTGGGCAGACTTCGCAGGGGCCCAAGCGCGCAACTACACCAGTATGTTTCTCCCCGCACGCCGCGAAATGCGACAAATTCTCAATCGGGCCCGGCAAGCGATCGACCAGCAGCGCTACGCCGAAGCGGTGGGACTCCTCGGCGAATTCCTCCAGAACGAACAGCAGGAGGACTACTTCAACGAGGAAACCGCGGGCCAATCGATTAAGAGCCAGGCCCAGGAGATGTTGCTCGGACTGCCCCGTGCCGCGCGCGAATCCTATGAACTGCAGTTTGGCCGTGAAGCGGCCCAATTGCTGGAAGCGGCTCTCGAAGCGCACGACCAGACGCAAGTCGCCGAGGTGATGCGGCAGTTCTTCGCCACCAAAGCCGCGAGCGAAGCGGCCTTGGTCTGGGGGCGCGCGGCGCTCGATGCAGGCGATTATTTGGCCGCCGCCCGCGTGTTTGAACGCCTCCGTAGCGGTGCGCCTCATGCCGCCGAGTTCGAACCGGAGTTGTCGCTGCTCACGGCCGTGAGTTGGCGTTTGGCCGACCAACCCGTTCGTGCGGAAGAAGTGCTGCTGGAACTCAAGGCGAGCGTCAAAGGCGCGCCGCTCGTGGCCAATGGGCAACCGCTCGAACTGTTCACCGAAGCCGAGGGCGCGCTGCCGTGGCTCGATGCGTTAATCGGCGAGCGCCCACAGCGAGCGGCGCAACCCCTCGCCCAATGGACGCTGCACCGCGGCGACGCGACGCGCAACGCCGCGCTAGCTGGCAGCGCGCCGATCACTTCGCTCCGTTGGCGGCAACTGCTCGGCACGATTGAAGCGGAAGATGAGGCGATGCGCCGCATCGCCAATCGGTATCAATCCGACGGCATCGCGGCGATTCCTGCACTCTCGCCCTTGGTGATCGACAACACCGTCTTGATGCGCACTCCTGACCGCTTGCTGGCGGTCGATTTGCAAACGGGCAAGCTGCTATGGCGGCACCCGTGGAAGAAGTCGGAGGAGGACACCACACCGGGCGCGCCGCTAGCGGCGCAAGATCGCGAACGGAAGTTGGCGCAGCGCGTCTGGGAAGATATGGCTTATGGCCAAATGGCGAGCGATGGCAAGTCGGTGTTTGTGCTCGATGAACTAGGCTATGCCGGGCTGGGCCACGCACCGTCAATGTTCATCATGCCGGGCGGGGCCCGCATTCCGAACAATGGCCAACCTTCCTCCACCAATAAATTGACCTGCCTCTCCCTACAAGGCAAGCTGAAGTGGGCCGTCGGTGGCGAAAGCGGCGACGGCGAACCGGAACTCGCCGGCGCGTTCTTTCTCGGCGCGCCGCTCGTGGCCAACGGTCAGCTCTATGTCCTCGTCGAACTGCAAGGCGAGTTGCGATTGGTCGTGCTTGATCCGGCCACCGGCCACATGCAATGGTCGCAGCAACTGGCGCATATCGAGCGCATCCAGCTGCAAATCGCTTCCGACAGCACGCGGCGACTCTCCGGCGCTACCCCTTCCATGGCGAGCGGCATCCTCGTCTGTCCCACCTCGGCTTCGTCCGTGGTCGGCGTCGATCTGGCGCAGCGGAAGTTGGCTTGGGGCTATCGTTACGAAGTCTCGCGTCAGTTGCGACAATCAAACACTTACGTCGGCGTCGTTCAGCCGCCGCGCCCCGTCGGCACGCATTTCATCGACGCCACGGCCACCATTGCCGACGGCAAAGTGCTGCTGACGCCGTCCGAGTCCGATCAAATCATCTGCCTCGACTTGCTCACCGGCCAAGAGTGCTGGAAGCCGATCGAACGCGCGGACAACTACGCCGGTGTGCTGTACGTCGCGTGCGTGCACGACGGCCGAGCGATTCTCGTCGGCCAAGACAGCGTCCAGGCCATCCAACTTACCGATGGCCGGCCCGCGTGGAATGAGCCGCTCGCCTTGGAAGGCGCGCTCCCAAGCGGACGCGGCTTTTACGACGGCCGTTATTACTTCCTGCCGACGACGCAAGCGACGCTGCTGAAGATTGACCTTTCCACCGGCGCGGTGGTCCAGGAGGCGCCGACGGGCCGCATTCTCGGCAACCTCGTCTGCCATGATTCACAACTCATTTCGCAGAATTACGACGGCGTGACCGCGTTCTATCAAAGCGAAGCCTTGCGGCAAGAGTTGGCCCAGCGGCTCGAGCAAAACCCGCGCGATCCCAGTGCTCTCGCCCAGCGCGGCCAACTACAACTTTACGACGGCCAGACCGACGAAGCGCTCACGTCGCTCCGCGCTGCGCACGATCTTGATCCGAGTAACGACGACACACGCGCGCTGCTTGTGCAAACGCTCCTGGCGGCGCTGCGGCGCGACTTCACGTCGTATCGCAAATTGGCCGCGGAAATCGAGCCCTTGCTTGAGCAAACCTCGCAGCACCGTGAGTTCCTCAAGCTGAAAGCGCAAGGCTTGCTCGCCGCCGATGATCGTCGCGAGGCGTTTGAAACGCTTGTCGCGCTCGCGCATTTGGAGCTTTACGAACGCCCCGGCGCGGCGCTCGCATCGCCTATGGAAACGTTCGAGCCGCAACTTCGCTTGCGTTTCGACCGTTGGACCGCGGCGCAAATGGCGAGCATCTACCGCGCCGCCGAGGCCGCGCTGCGGACGCAGTTGGATGCGGTCATCGCCGCGGAACTCGCGCAACTTCCCGCGGATCGCACCGCGGAACAACTGCAGCGCGCTGTGAACTATTTCGGCTGGCATCCGCTCGCGGACGAATTGCGTGTCGGCCTTGCCCGTTTCAAATGGGAGGGGGGCGACCTCGTGGTGGCCGAAGGGTTGCTCACGCATTTTGATGCGGAGGACCAGCGTCCGGTGGCCGGACAAGCGGCGGCGCTGTTGGCGGCCGTGTATGAAAAAGCCGGGCGTTTCGACTACGCCGCACGGCAGTATGCGAAATTGCGCGAGCAATGGAGCGATGTCGTCGTGCGCGGCAAGTTGACCGGCGCCGCCTGTTATGAGGCCGCGCTTCGCTCACCGGCCCTCGCGCGTCAATTGAAAGTGGCGGCGGCGACTTGGCCGCGCGGCAAAGTTGTCGTCGATGAGGGGGGCGATGTCGTCTCCGGCGCCAGCGCCAGTTATGCCAACTATCAACGACTGACGTCGATTCCACTGGTCGCGCCGCACGGAGCGCTAGCCGATGGTTCGGCCTTGGTCTACGATTCCACGCGCCGGCAACTCCTCCTCCGCGACAACCTTGGCAACAAGTGGCTCGAGACGTCGCTCATCCGTGAGGACGGACGCGCCACGAGCGCGAATTTGCCACAAGTGTCTCACGCCCACGCACTCGGTCATTTGGTGATCTTCTTCTATGGCGAGGACATCGTCGCGTTCGACATGCTCAAACCAGGCCTCGATCCGCTCGAAGCCATTCGTTGGCGGCAAGACTTGATCCCAGGCCTCGCGAACAACACCGTCGGCTATCGCCAGGTTCGCCCGCAAACCATCCCGTTTAGTTGGTCGATCAACCGTGAAGTCGCCACTTCGCAGCCTGACCACATCATCGGCGACGTCGCTTGCGTTTCGCCTAGTTCCGTCTGCTTCATGCGGCAGCGGGACGTTCTCTGCCTCGACCCACTGACCGGAGAAACGCTCTGGGAGCGCACGCAGTTGGAAGCCGGGTCCGAATTGTTCGGCGATGCGGAATTGCTGTTCGTCGTAACACCACGGAGCGACATGGCGACCGTGATTCGCGTGGCCGATGGGCAAATTCTCGGCCGCCGCAAAGTCGATCGCCTCGACAATCGTTGGACCACGCGCGGCCGCATCGTCTTATCGTGCAAGCAAGACGGCCGCGAGTTCGTCGTCCGCCTATTCGATGCCTGGTCGGAAGAAACGCTCTGGACCGAACGCTTTGCCTTCGGTTCGCGCGGGGCGCTCGTCGGCGAAGATGCGCTGGTGATGATGCAGCCGGATGGGCGACTTGTGATTCGCGCGCTGGCCGACGGCCGTCAGATCGTTGAACAACAGGTCGAGCCCGAATCTAAATTGATGAACATCTACGCGCTCGGCAGCAGCCAGCAGATTTTCGTGCAGATGGATACGATCATCGACGCCAAGGACGCGCTCCCCGCGACCAACGTGCAACCGACCCCCGGAG
>CAUJKE010000131.1 GCA_963205385.1 Planctomycetota bacterium
CAGCGCGCGCTGGAAACCGAGATTGGCCCGCTGGCTTCGACGCTGCCGGGCGGCATCACGGGCCGTCCAGACATGCGCCGCGCTATCCCTCCGCCGATGGGACCGCCTTCCCCGTTCGCGGCTGCCGTGCTGCCGAATCGAATGCGCGCAACCGAACCGCCCCGCGCCATTCCCCAGCGCCCGTCGCGCCGATACAGCATTGAGGATGTCGCAGTTGACGCACCGGCTCCCGCTGGGAGAAAGGAGGTGGTCCAGAACATCGAAGCACAGCCACCCCAGCGAGGGCCGGTTGCTGAACCCATCGACGCGGGGCCGGTTCCGAAGGGCGTGAAGTCGGCGGCGGAGAGCGCGGCTATCTTGGCTCGCGAGAACCCGCCGGTATTCAAGAGTGCAAAGGAGTCGGCTGAGGTGTTTGCGCGCGGCGAGGAGTCGATCCAGCGAGAGCCGTTGCAGCCAAAGCCCGTTCAGCCGGAACCCGCCGCTCCGGTCCAAGAGAAGCAAGCGCAAAGCCTGCTCGACGATCAGGCGCAATCGGACGGCAAGGATATCTTCTACCTGGGCTCCGGCCTCGGAGCGCTCCAGCCGTACTACGAGCGCTTCGTAGCCCCGCACGTCAAATCGGCAGCCGCAAAGGTACCCATCATCCGCGACATGATTGCGCGCGAGATGGTTGACCGATACCACGATCAATCGAAGTTCGAGAAGAAGGCCGCTGGCGGCGCTCTCCCGTTCGACCAATCGGTATATGCCGGGATGCGGCTGTACTCAGGCGTAGGCGGAAAGGTTGAACGCAGATTAAACCAAGTGGCCGACGCGCTACGTCCGCTGAATGACGAGAAGTTGCTTGACGCCGCGATGAAGTACGGAGAGTTGGAGCGGCACGAAGAGCTTGGCGCTCGCCTGCGCGATTACAAGATGCCTGATGGCCGCACGCCAGCCGACGCCACAGCGGAACGCCTCGCGCTCGAACAGCAACTTGGACCGGAAGGGTTGCAAAAGGTTCAGAGTGGACTCGCTCAGTATCGTGCCGTCATGAACGACGTTCTGAACGAAGCGCGCGATGCGGGACTGATTAGCGATGCGTCCTACCAGTCCATCGTGAAGGGCAACGAAAAGTACATTCCGTTCGAGCGCGTCATGGACATCGCCGATGAGCTCGGTGGACTGAACGCTGGCCAGAAGGCATTCAGCGTGGCGTCGCAGGATGTAGTCCGCAAGATTAAAGGCAGTGAGCGCCAGATCGCCAATCCCATCGAATCGTCCATCCGCAAGCTGGCGAACACCATCGACCTGATCGAGCGCAACAGGGTGGCGCGCAAGCAGGCGGATCTTGCCAACGTGCCGGAGTTCGCCAACGACATCAAGCGGCTGCCATCAGAGAACCGCGTGCCCGACACGGAGAAGTTTTCCGTCCTGATCGACGGCAAGAAAGTGCAGTATCAGGCTCCCGCCGAAGTCGTGGCCGCGATGAAGCACATGGATCGCAAGGAAGCCGATCTTATGTCGCGCTGGCTTCAGTCCTCCGCCGCCATGCTGCGCGCTGGCGCGACGGAACTCAACCCGGCGTTCCACGTCGCCAACGTCATCCGCGACTATCAGACGGCCACATTAGCTACGCAAGGCGCGTTTACCCCGATGACGTGGGCGCGCGGATTCGCGGAAGCCGTCAAACGCGGCGATCTTTACAAGGAATTCCAGGCGGCGGGTGGAAGCCAGTCCGGCGTGTTTCTTTCCAAGCAGAGCCTCCCGAAGACGGCGAAGGATCTGGTACGCAGCAAGAAAGCTAAGGCGCTGCGCACTATCGTCAACCCGGTTCAACTGATGCGCACGGTTGGGCAGACGTTCGAGTTGGCCCCGCGCTTGGGCGTGTATGGAAAATCGCGCGGAGCGGGCAAGAGCGCGCCGGAAGCCGCGTTTGCGGCTCGCAATGCGACCGTAGACTTTTCCCGCGCCGGTAACACGATGCGGGTCGCGAACCTGTGGGTTCCGTTCCTCAACGCGCGATTGCAGGGAACGTTGAACCAGTACAAGGCACTAGGGCGAGACGTGAAAGGCGCGGCCACCGGAAACGCCAAAAAGCAGAGTGCTGCCATGCTGGCCTACAAGTTGGGCATGGTGGCCGGGCTCCCGTTGGTCGCCACCTACCTGCACAACGTGCAGAACTTCCCGAAAGAATGGGATAGTATCGACCAGCAAGAGAAGGATAAGAATTTCATCTTCATCTTCGGCAGTGAGCGCGACGCGGACGGCAATCTGACGCAAGCGGCCAAGTTCCCCAAGGGCGAGATTCAGGCGATGGTTGGGCCAACGGAAAACTTCCTGGAGTATATGCGCAATCGAGACTCCAAGGGGTTCAAGCGGTTAGCCATGGAGATTGGCAGCAACCTGTCCCCGGTTCCGTTTGAGGATAAGGGAGAGTTCTCTGGCCGTAAGGTTGGGTCAACACTCATCCCCCCCGACTTCAAGGCTGGCGCGGAGTGGGTTACGAACAAGAATATCTATACTGGCCGCGACATCGTGCCACGCAATATGGAGAAGGCCACGCCATCAAATCAGTATGACGAGAAAACACCACTGGTTTACAGGAAGGTGGGGGAGCTTACCGGCCTCAGCCCGAAGAAGCTGGAAAATACTGTCGGCACAAAGTTGGGCGGCGCCGGGAGGTACGCAGCGGAGGCCGCCGACGCCGCTTTCGGCGACACCGGAGCGCCGATAGACACCGCCGCCAAGATGGCGAAGCGGTTCGTTGGCGCGTATGCGAACGCGGCTACGCAAAAGGATTATGAGCAACTTGGCGTGGAAGATCGCGCGGAAGCGGATCTCCGGTTGAGCGAGGAACGCACGGCAAAGGCCATCATCAACGAAATCAAGGCGCTTCCCGCTGAACAACGCGCGGAACGCTTCAAAAGGGCTATCGAAAGCGGAGAGGCCAGTCCGAAGATCGTCAAACGCATGGTGGCCGAATTGAAGGGCGCGGATAAGAACCGCTTCGACGAGTCGCTGCGCGTAAGGCCAGCCCGCGAGCGCGCCCAGTACATCATCAACAACCTCAAGCGCCTGCCTCCCGAACAACGTGCGGCAAAATTTCAGCAGTTCATCGACTCCAAGGTGCTCACGGGTAATGTGGTTCAGGAAATGAAGGCCATGATGGCCGCGCCGCCGGTCCCAACCGGGACCTACTAGATTCACCAACACACAGAAGGAGTTCGCAATGCTTCGATTCATTGCAGTGGCGCTGACGTGCGCCTTCATCGCTTACGGGCAGGTGCCGACGGGCCAAACGGTCATCGTGTCGAGCGGACCAGAGCGAACGCAATTCACGCAATTGCTGTTCCGCGACGGCTCGGACAACACGGAGTACATTTGCGTCGCCGAGCGCGCGCAGAGATCTTACACGTGGTCCATCGCTGGATCTACACTCACCAGCATCGTGGATTCGTCGAACACCTCGACCGTCACAACCGCTTCGGCGCACGGTCTAGCGGTAGGCAATCTGGTGACGGTGGCCGGGGCGACTGACGCCGATTTGAATGGCACCTACTACATCCAGACGGTAGGCAGTACAACCACGTTCACGATCACCACGGCGAACGTGACCGACGCCACCTACAACACCGGGTTGACGCTCGAAACGACCGCCCCACGCGATACGGCGTCGATTTGGACCATCACAAAACTCTCCTATACGACCACATTTCTCGACCGTGTGCAGGTGAGCGATCCGAACCAGATTTGCGCCAATCGCGCCGTGACCACCGGGGCGACCAAGATCACCTACAAGTAAGGAACCGCCATGCGAAAAATACTCTTCCCTATCACGTTTGCGCTCGTCGTGGCGTGTCTTCTTTACGCGCAGGTGACCTACAATCCGCTGCCAGGGAAACTCATTCTTGGCGGCACCGGCGGCGGCGCATCCTCGGACGCCTACGAGGCGACCTTCTCCGCCGATACCTCGATTACCGTCACCGCCGCCACACACGGCCACGGCACGACGCCGTATTTGCAGGGTTGCTGGGACAACGCCACCCCGAAGAACCTCATCGCGCTCGACGCCGGGTTCCCCACCGTGGCAGCGAACGGCGACATGGTTATCACGTGGACCGGAACCAAAACGGGCGTCTGTTACATCGCCAGTGGCACGGGGCCGATTGGCCCTACCGGAGCTACCGGCGCGACGGGAGACGCGGGCGCGACCGGCGCGACGGGCGCGACTGGTCCTGCTGGCGGTGAAGGTCCGGTCGTGTCGAGTGACGGCAGTCTGGACTGCATCGCTGGATCTGGCGAGATCGACTGTACCGTGGCCGCCGTGGATCCGGCGTTGCTCTCCGCGACGGTGCCTGCCACGAAAGGGGGGACGGCGCAGGCGTCCTGGACGAAAGGAGATCTGCTCTGCGCCACGGCTGCGGACACGCTCTCGAAGCTGAGCGTGGGCAGTAACGACCAAGTGCTGGTGGCCGACAGCACGGCTTCCTGCGGGTTCAAATGGGCCGCCGCGAGTGGCGGCGGCGGAGCGATCAGCGGGCCGATTTGGTTGCACGGCTCGGCCTTCCCCTCCGCTTCGGCCGCATTCGTCAGCACGTCGGCCAACAGGATGTTCGCGCACCCGTGGGTGCCAAGAGTGACGATCAGCGCCCGCTATTTCACTTGGTACGTCTCCACGGGCAACGCCGGAGGAAAGTGTGGCTTCGCGTTTTACAACGCGGCGCGAACATCGAAGCTGTTTGAAGTATCCGCGGACTGCACGACGAACTCCACGGCGGTCAGCGTGGACTACGGCAGCACGCAAACGTTCACGGCGGGCACCACCTATTACGTCATGTACAGCGCGAACGATACGACGTTGACCGTGCAGCACTTGACCGCCGTTGGCGTCCATTACGCCATGATGAGCGCGCGAGACCTCACGCAGGGCGGGTACTGCGCGAACGCGGCGGACTTCACTCAAGCGGCGGGATCGCGGTTCAACTCCGCTTGTGGAGCGCTGACCGAACTCCTTTCTTCCACCACTTACCCCCTTTTGCTGATGGAGAACTAACACATGAGAATATTGCCCGCCATCCTGGCTTTCGCGCCGCTGCTCTCCGCGCAAACGTGGTACACGCT
>CAUJKE010000132.1 GCA_963205385.1 Planctomycetota bacterium
GGGAAACCGCAACCGTGAGGCATACCCCAAGACCCCGGTTTTCACAACATCGCCTGATTCTCTCACTGCAAGTTCCTCCAGAGGAAGGCTGGCTTCGTACGGGGAATTATACGTGGCGCAGGTCGGTTGGTGAGGCGCTAATTTCCAAATTCCGGCTGCTTTACCGGACGGCCAGTTCCGCCACTTTGTCGCTATGATACCTGGCATAGACGGCGCGGAGCCCTACCGGTTCGACGCGGACTTCCTCGAGCGGGAGCGAGGCCAGCCAGCCCAGCAGCGGGCCGAGTTCCCCAGGCGTCTCGATCGAGACGTCGCCGTGCTTCTCCGCGTGGATGGTGAGTTGGCCGTTGAACTCTTGCGGCGGAGGCGGCATCGGGCCGCGCAGTTTGGCTTTGATTAAGTGCCGGCGGCGCAGCTCGGACATGACCTGCGTATGCACGACCTTGCCTGCGCGGAGGATCACGACGCGGTCGCATAGTTCTTCGACTTCCGACAACACATGCGATGAGAAGAGCACGGTGCGGCCGTCTTCCCGCGCCTCGCGCACCAGTTCCGCCACGATGCCGCGGATGCTCGGGTCGAGGCTGGCGGTCGGTTCGTCGAGGATAAAGAGCGGGACCGGCGCGGCGAGCGTCGCGGTCAAGGCGAGCTTTTGCTTCATGCCGGTGGACATGAACGCCACGCGGCGTGAGAGGTCCAGTTCCAAACGTTCGGCCAGTTTGCGCGAACGGACGATATCGCCGCCGGGGCGAATGTCGGCGAAAAAGGACAGCACGTCGCGCCCGCGCATCGAGCCAAAGAGCCTCGCCTCGGCGGGAAGATACGCCACCCGTTCACGGACCCGCACCCCTTGCCGCTGACAATCCAGCCCATCAATCTGCGCACTGCCGGAAGTGGGCCGCAAGTAACCCAGCAACAACCGCATGAGGGTCGTCTTGCCGGCGCCGTTGGGCCCGAGCAGGCCAAACAATTCCCCCGCCTCGACCTTGAGCGAACAGGTATCCAGCGCGGCGACGTCGCGGTAACGTTTCGTTAGTGCGTGCGTTTCGATCAACAGAATATCCCTGGGAGTTGGCGGGCGAGAGCGCGTGTATTATACAGTCCCGCAGCAAGAATAAGGATGTAACTCGGACGGGCGCCCGTGATCGCTCGTTCACAGGCCACATCTCGCATTTTGCCGTGTGCGCGTTAGCATGAGGCAAAGTTCTGACATTGTCACTCGACACTTCCTGGAATTTGCCATGACGGGAAACTCTGGCCGAAACGCTGGCGACCAGTGGACCGCGGAAGCCCTGCAACGCGGCGACCTTCAAGCCATTCGCCAGCGCGCGCTCGCGGAGCCTGACTATCTTACGCGGCGCGACTTCGTGGGGAGTACGCCGCTCCAGACGGTGATCGACTTTGGCGAATTGGAACTGGTCGAGTTTCTGTTGACCAATGGGGCCGATCCGAATGTCGAGGTCGATGATGGCTACAGTTGCTTGCTATCCGCGGTGGAGTCGGAGGCGCCTGCGTCGACGGCGATCGTCGCCGCATTGATTGCCGCCGGGGCGAACATCCATCAAACCGGCGCCCACGGCTGGTCGCCGCTCCACATGGCGGCGGCGCATGGCTATAGCGAAAAGGCTCGCCTGCTCATTGACGCCGGGGCGGACGTCAACCAACGGACCGTCATTGACGGCCATGAAACGCCCCTCATGGCGGCGGCGTTCAGTGGTCGCCCGGAAACCGTTCAGCTACTTCTGGACCACGGCGCTGATCCCTCCCTGCGCGACATCATCCACAATCGCACCGCGCTGGACATCGCCCGCTACACGGCGGCGGGGCCGGACCCGAATGTTTACGAGATTCTGAAACAGGAGAACATCCAGATCGACTTCAACCAACTGTTCGCTGGCATGGACCTGCCGGACGAATTCCTGCCGTGGATGCAGGAGAACATGGCGGGCCTTGACATGGCGGAGAACTATGTGAAGAACTCCGCGCAAATTGCGGCCACCGGCAACCATGCCGAAGTGGTCCGCCTGCTGGAAGCGCACCCGGCAAACGGCTAGAGTAACATCCGGCCCTGACTTTTGCCTTCTGAAAACCGCAGCCAATCCATGAAACTTGAAACCATCCGGTGGTCCGGCGAGCTGGACGGGCACCTCGTCCTCATCGACCAGACGCTCCTCCCCGGCGAGACGAAAGAACTTGCTTGCCGCGA
Organism: Planctomycetota bacterium; assembly: GCA_963205385.1. Classification (GTDB taxonomy): domain Bacteria; phylum Planctomycetota; class Planctomycetia; order Pirellulales; family Pirellulaceae; genus JAEZGD01. The sequence goes on from CAUJKE010000132.1 coordinate 2,207, forward strand.
TGTGGACACGGTCTTCGAGGCGATTCGCGCGCTCCGCGTGCGGGGTGCGCCGGCGATTGGGATTGCCGCCGCGTATGGCGTCTGCGTCGGGCTACAACCGTTCGTACACGACCGGCAGCACGAGTTCTTCGATCGCGCGGTCGAAATCGTCGAGTACCTGGCCACCAGTCGCCCCACGGCGGTCAACTTGTTCTGGGCGCTTGCGCGGATGCAGGCAAAAGCTCAAGCCTTGCAGTTGGCACGAAAGTCGCCGTCGCTAGCGCTCGCGGCGCTGCTCGCGGAGGCCCGCGCCATTCACGAGGAAGACCGCCTCATGTGCCACGCGATCGGCCGCTATGGGGCCGAGCTACTCTCCAACAACAGCGGCGTCCTCACCCATTGCAACGCCGGAGGTCTCGCGACTTCGGAATATGGCACGGCCCTCTCCGTGTTCTTTACGGCCCAGGATCAAGGGAAGCAATTGCACGTCTTCGTCGATGAGACCCGCCCGCTGCTGCAAGGGGCCCGGCTCACGGCGTGGGAACTCGCCCAGCGCAAAATTCCCGCCACCTTGATCTGCGACAGCATGGCGGGGCAGGTGATGCGCGAGGGGCGCGTGCAGGCGGTGGTCGTCGGAGCTGACCGCATCGCCGCCAATGGGGACACGGCCAACAAGATCGGCACCTACAGCGTCGCCGTGCTCGCGCACGCGCACGGCATTCCGTTCTATGTCGCCGCCCCCACCAACACGTTCGACCTTGCGCTCGCGAGCGGCGACGAGATTCCCATCGAAGAGCGCAGCGCTGCGGAAATCACCCACGGCTTCGGCAAGCAGACCGCGCCCGATGGCATCCACGTTTATAACCCGGCCTTCGATGTCACGCCTGCCAGGTACATTCAGGCGATTATCACCGAACGGGGCGTCATTGCGCCGGTGGACCGTGACACGATTGCGAAACTCTTTGCGCAGCAGTAGCCGCGGCGACGGTCTTACGTTCCGAACCGCAACAGCGCGTACTTCTTCTTCCCGCTGCGGAGCACCATGGTCGTTTCGCTCGCCAGGTCGGCCAGGGTAAGCGCGCGGTTGAAATCTTCAACGCGCCGATTGTTGACGTACGCCCCCCCTTGCTCCACCGTCCGGCGGGCTTCGCTCTTGGACTTCGCTAAACCAGCTTCGACGAAGGCGTCCATGATATTCAAGCCGGGATCGTGCAGACGCGCGCGGTCGAGCGTCTGGCTGGGCACATCGGCGAAGATCTCATCGAGTTGGCGATCGCTCAGGTTCGCAATCTCCGCGCCGCCGAAGATCTCGAACAGTTGCTGCGTCGCCCGCTGCGCGCCGGCCAGGGCGTCGTCTCCGTGCACCAGTCGCGTCAACTCCTCGGCGAGCCGTCTTTGGC
>CAUJKE010000133.1 GCA_963205385.1 Planctomycetota bacterium
AATTAGCCGAAGTGGCTTCGGCGTCGTGAACGACACGTTGTCAATGATTCCAAGTAATTCGGTTCGTGCCTCTTGAGTGTGCCCACACTCGGCATAAAGCAAGATCGACCGCGGCACGACATCCCTTGCACCCTCAAGGAATTGCTTGATTCGCGGCATTTTGGCTTTTCCTGCCGCTCCCCAATACACAAGTCCGTTGGCTTCATTCTCAGCGTGTCGCTCTGCGTCATACTTCCATACAGCGGTTCTTTTCGGCCAGATGACCTCGCCGGTATTCGGGTTCTTGATACCGTGGTAAAGATTCGGTCGCTCGTCCGCACTCTTGTTGCATGTATACGTCGCCGAGTTCCACGGCCCACGAGGGTCGTTGTCGGGATTACGGTAATTCGTGAGTTGGTCCGTCGTGCGCTTAAGTCTTCGCGGCCGCCACAGGCTTTTATTTCGTGCGTAGACGACGACGTACTCGTGGTCCGTGCTAAAGTATTTGGCGTCATTCGCGGGTGAGACACGTTTTTGCCAAGTCAAAACTGAAACCAAATTCTGCGGACCAAATGCCTCGTCCATCAAAAACTTGAGGGAAGCAACTTCGTTATCGTCGATACTGACGAAGATTGCCCCGTCTTCCCTCAGAAAGTCACGTAGCAGGGCCAAGCGCGGGTACATCATGCACAGCCACTTGTCATGTCGCGACAGGTCTTCCCCTTCCTTGCCCACTGTCGCTTCGATCCAACGGCGAATCTCCGGGCTGTTCACGTTGTCGTTGTAGACCCAGTTTTCGTTCCCCGTGTTGTAGGGCGGGTCGATGTAAATACACTTCACCTTGCCGGCGTAGTAGGGAAGCAGGGCTTTGAGCGCCAGCAGGTTATCCCCTTGCACCAAGAGGTTGCCTGCGTCGGCGTCGCCGGCGGAGAGGGCTTTGTCGCAGCGCAAGAGGTGATAGGGCACCTGGCGATGGTGGTTCACGACTGCGGCTTTTCCGATCCAGTCCAGAGTGGGCATCCGTCCGCGTTTCCGTGGGGCTTGGTCATTCAAACCTACGAAGTTTACCCGCTGGCGAGGAGCTTCGACAGATGTCGCGGATGCGCCGGCGGGTATGGGGGCGGTCGAGCGGGCCAAAAAATTGGCAAGACGGCCGAGCGCTTTGGGGGTGCTGTTTGTCTTGGGAAAACTGCGATAATGTGGGACGTTGAGGTTTTCATCACGTCACGCGCTGAGGTTTGTTGCGGTGCCATCGAGCTGGTCATTTGTGGTTGGGCTGCGCGCGGCATGGCCGATACTTATCTGGGGCTGTTCGAGCACCCGGAACTGTTTGCGATCGCCGATTATTTTCAAATCAACGCGAGCCACAAGCTGATCGCGTACGACAAGGCGACCGGCACGCATACGCGCACCGGCATGGGGGCGGCGTACGAGATTATTCGCAACGTGTTTGAAGACGCGGAGATTTACGACAGCCGCACCGATTCGACGAGGCTCGCGCCGGGCCTGGACGCCGTCAGCGCGGAGGCGGTGGTCAAGCAGGGTCAACTCATCGTGTTCGCCATCAACAAGACGTCGCGCAGTGTTCCGCTGCGAGTGATACTGGACGATCAACCTTGCACACGCCTGCTCGTTCACCGGGCGCTGTCGTTCGCGGAGGCGCATGAGATGAAGTCGTTCAAGCTGGAGGCAAGTGTGCTGGTGGAGATCGCGCCTGGTGATGAAGCCCCAGCGGGAACTTTCCTGCTTCCTCCCTTGTCGCTGAACCGCTTCGACCCGCCGGGCGAAAAATGAGTTGTTGCCGCGAAAATTACGAACGCCGCGAACGAACCTATTGTCGTTGAGCCTGTCCTGATGCGTGGTTTCTTCAACTCTCAGGCGTGAACGTATGAAAACGGCCACAACGACAGACTTGCAAACGACGGTCGCGGCGCGGATCGCCGGCGAGGACATCGCCTGTGGCGACTTTGTCGCCGTGCTGAACGAAATCGTGGAGCTTCCGTCCTGCTTGTGGCACGACTGCGCCGTGGCGCTTGCGCCGGATGAGCTGGTACGGATTCGACGCATGGCCGATGACGCGGGACAGCCGCACAAGGTGATCGGCGTGTGCCTGCCGTTCGTCTATGTCGAAACGCACAGCGGGAACGTGGTCACGCTCGATACGCGGCAGCGGCAGGTTGTCCGACTCGACCGAGCCTGCGCGCGGCGGGTGTGGAAGAAGCTGAAATCGCCTCCACGCCCGGCGGGATAGGCTTTTTGGCTTGTCGGTGATGCGGTGATGCGACGCAGTCGCGCGACGCTAGCTGCTGCGTGCGTGGCGGTTATACTCGACGAAAGGCCGCGGCGATGCGCGCGGCTGAACCTTTCCGAAAGTATTTCAGCCATGAAGTTGTGCTATTCGCTCCTGTTGATCACCATCACTTTCTTCGCGGCGGCTAGCGCTGGGGCGGCCGAGGCGGAGCGACTGAACGTCGTGCTAATCATGGCCGATGATTTGGGCTGGGGTGAACTAGGCTGTTATGGCCAGGAGAAGATCCCGACGCCGAACATCGATCGCCTGGCGAAGGAGGGGATGCGCTTCACGCAGTTTTATAGCGGCGCGCCGGTCTGTGCGCCGGCGCGCTGCGTGCTGCTGACCGGCAAGCACTTGGGACACGCTGAAATTCGCGGCAATCTGCAGGCCAAACGTGAGTTTCCGCAGTTCGACGAAGGGCAGTATCCGCTGTCGGCAGCGGCGCTGACGTTTCCGCAACTGTTGCAAACAGCCGGCTACGCCACCGGGGCGATGGGGAAGTGGGGGCTGGGGCCGGTCGGCAGCACGGGCGAGCCTAATCGCAAAGGCTTCGATCTGTTCTTGGGATATAACTGTCAGGCGGTGGCGCACAGCTATTATCCGCCGCATCTGTGGCGGAATCGTGAGAAAGTCATCATCAACAAACAGCCCATCCCCGGTCACGCCAGGCAACCGGAAGGGGAGGTGAAGCTGGATGACTGGATCGGCGAGACGTATGCGCCGACGTTGATGATCGCCGAGGCGGAGAAGTTCATCGCCGAGCACGACAAGCAACCGTTCTTCTTGTACTTGCCGTTCACCGAGCCGCATGTCGCGATGCATCCGCCCAAGACGTCGGTGGAGAAGTTTCCGCGCGCGTGGGATGAAAATGTTTATCGCGGGCTCAACGGCTACTTGCCGCATCCTCGCCCGCGAGCGGCGTACGCAGCCATGATTAGCGATCTTGATGGTTACGTCGGCCGCGTGCTGGCGGCGCTGGAAAAGTCGGCCGTGGCGGAGCGCACGCTTGTGATCTTTACGAGCGATAACGGGCCGACGCACGCGGCTAGCGGCGATCCGCGCTTTCATGTTGGCGGCGTCGATGCGAAGTTCTTCCAGAGCACGGCCGGATTGCGCGGTTTCAAGGGAAGCGTGTATGAAGGGGGCATTCGCGTGCCGCTGATCGCGCGGTTGCCGGGGCGCATTAAGGCCGGTGTCGTTAGCGATGTGGTCGGTTACTTCCCCGACGTATTCCCGACGTTGTGCGACGCCGTAGGCATCGCGACGCCTACGGGTCTCGATGGCGTAAGCCTCTGGCCGGTGCTGACCGGCGAGCGCAAGACGCTCGCGTCTCGCCCGCCAATGATCTGGGTCTTCCCGGAATACGGCGGTCAGGTTGCAGTGCGCGACGGCGATTTGAAGTTCGTGCGGCAAGGACTCAAAACGAAGAAGCCTGGGGCGTGGGAAGTGTACGATTTGGCTAAAGACCCGCGCGAGACCAACAACCTCGCCGCGCGTAGCGCCGCGAAGATCGCGTCCGTGGAAGCGCTTTTGCGTCGCGAAGTCGCGGAGAATCGCGTTTTTCCGCTGGTGATCCCGGGGGTGAATGACGGGAAGGAGTGAGGCGATTCGCTCAAGGAGGTTCGATCAAGGTAGCCGCAAGGACTACTACACCATCCGCACAAACAGGCTGTTAAAAAAGTCGTTTAACGGCCAGCCGAAGGCGACTGCGTTGACGTAAGTGGTTGCACATCGGTCCCCCGCTGACGCCTTCGGCTGGCCGTTAAACGATGAAGCTGGATGGAGGGCGTGCGCAATGGGGTGCAGCGCGCGTGCGTTCTAATCCAACTTCGCCGCGCGGAGTCGCAGGCTATTGCCGATGACGGAGACGCTGGAAAAGCTCATGGCGGCGGCGGCGAACGTGGGGCGGAGGATCAGGCCCAGGGGATAGAACAGGCCGGCGGCGATCGGGATGCCGAGCGTGTTGTACGCAAAGGCGAAGAACAGGTTTTGGCGGATGTTGCGCATCACCGCGCGGGAGAGGCGCACCGCGCGGACCAGCGCGCTGAGGTCGCCTTGGAGGAGCGTCACGCCGGCGCTTTCGATGGCGATGTCCGTGCCGGTTCCCATGGCGATGCCGACATTGGCCGCGGCGAGGGCTGGGGCGTCGTTGATGCCGTCGCCGGTCATTCCGACTTTGCGGCCGGCGGCGCGAAGTTCTTCCACACGGCGATGTTTATCCTCCGGCGAGACGCCGGCGGAAACATGCTCGATGCCGAGTTGCTGCGCGACGGCGCGCGCGGTCGTC
>CAUJKE010000134.1 GCA_963205385.1 Planctomycetota bacterium
CGACGGCTTGCCGGACATCGTTTACAACTCGATTTGGGGGCGCGTCGAGTGGCTCGAAAACATCGGCACGCGCCGCGCGCCCCAGTTAGCCGCGCCGCAGTCGATGGAAGTCGAGTGGCCCGGCGATCCCCCTAAGCCTGCCTGGACCTGGTGGACGCCGCGGGACAAGCAGTTGGTCACGCAGTGGCGCACCACGCCGCTCGTGCATGATTTCAACGGCGATGGCCTCATCGACCTGGCGATGCTGGACGTCGAAGGCTATCTCGCATTCTTCGAACGCGCCAAACAGGACGGCCGCCTGGTGTTGCTCCCGCCGCAGCGACTTTTCGCCGACGCTGACGGCAAGCCGCAGCGACTCACGGCCGGCACGGCCGGTGGGAGCGGTCGGCGTAAGCTCTGCGTGGTCGATTGGGATCGCGATGGCCAGTTGGACCTGCTCGTGAATTCCGCGAATGCCGACCTCTTGCGCGGGCTTGGCCAGCAAGCTGGCGCGTGGCGGTTTGCGGCCGCCGGAGCGCTCAACCAACGGAACATCGAAGGGCACGACGTAAGTCCCGCGGTGGTCGATTTCGACGGCGACGGCATACCGGACTTTCTCGGCGGCGCGGAAGACGGGCGGTTTTACTTTCTCAAGAACACCGCCTCGGACGCGCCCCAACCGTAACTTGCGGGACGGATGAGCCCGCGAATGGCCGGGCAAAACTCGTGTCAGGAGCGATTATCGAGTATCTTAAACCGTTGCCTTGCATGCCCACCTCGCACCCGCCGTGGCTTTCCCATGAAAAACGTCCTCGCGGCTGTTGTCGTCTCCCTGATGTTCGGTTCCACGTGGACTCTCTCAGCCGCCGAGCCTGCCGCTTCGTTCGACGCGCTGCGCACCGAGTACGCGCGCGACATCCAGCCGCTCGTAAAAGCCTTCTGCCTCAAGTGCCATTCCACGGACACCCAAGAAGGCGATCTCGACCTTGAACGGTTTGCTAGCCTCGCAGCCGTGCGAAACGACCCCCGCGCTTGGCAGAGCGTGGCGACGATGCTCGGCGCCGGCGAGATGCCGCCGCGCGACAGTCAGCAGCTGTCGCCCCAGCAGCGGCAACAACTTGCGGAGTGGGTCCGCCGCTACCTCCATGCGGAAGCGCTCGCGAGCGCCGGCGACCCCGGCCCGGTCGTGCTGCGGCGATTGAATAACGCGGAATATACCTACACGCTGCAAGACCTGACCGGCACGCACCTGCAACCGGCGCGGGAATTCCCCATCGACAACGCGGCCGGCGAAGGCTTCACCAACACTGGCGGCGCGCTGGTCATGTCGCCGGGGATGGTGCAGAAATATCTCGACGCAGCCCAAGACGTCGCCAGGCACGCCGTGCTCCTCCCCACGGGGTTTCGCTTTTCCGAGAGCGAACTGCGGCGGGATTGGACGAACGAAATCCTGCACGACATTCACATGATCTACGCGCGCCACACCGGTGAACTCGGCGACGCCAGCCAACTCAACCGCTGGAACGCCGATCCCATGAAACTGACGGCTGGGGACGGGCGCGTCGATCTCTCCGCCTACTTCACCGCGCTCATTCGCCACCGCGAGCGGTTGATTCAAGACCCAGCGACCGCGCAGGAAGTCGCCCGCGAAGAGCAGCTTAACGCAAAGTACCTGCAACGACTGGCGGAACTGCTGTCGTCCCAAGATGCCTCGTTGTTATTGAACGCCGTTCGTGATCGCCTGCTGGCGGCGAGCAGTCCCGAGGAGGGCAAGAGGCTCGCCGCCGACGTTCGCACCTGGCAGGAACAACTCTTCAAGCGAAATACCGTGGGGCACTTCGGCAGCATTCGCCCTTGGCTCGCGCCAGTTGATCCCGTTGCCGACAAGGTACGGCTCGCGCAGGCAATCCCCGCGGACTTGGGCGGCAGGGAAGTCCGTTTGTGGCTCAGCGCGCAAACCATCGGCGAACAGCAAGCCGGCGCCGTCGCGCTGTGGCGAAGCCCGCGACTGGAATACAAAGACCGCGCGCCGATCCTGCTGCGTGAAGTGCGGCCGCTGGCGGAAAGCATCACGCGGCAGCAACGTCGGGAGCTCGCGCGAACCGCGGATTATCTGGCCGCTGTCGCTGCGCTGCGCGCGTCGAAACGCTCGGTGGACGAAATTGCCGCCGCACACAAACTAAACGTTGAATTGCTCACTCACTGGACTACCTACCTGCAACTGGGCGTCGCGGTGGATCGCACGATCGCGGGGCATCTTTCCAAAAAACTGGTCGCAGTCGACGGCCACGCCGAGATCAACGGCTGGGGCGAAGCGGCCACGCCTTGCTTGTTCGCCAATCGCTCCGACAAGGCCATTTCCTTTTCGACATTGACCGTCCCCGCCCACGGCGTCACGGTTCATCCCTCGCCGACTCAACACGCCGTCATCGCGTGGCAAAGTCCGGTGGAGGCCAGGCTTCAGGTCAGCGGCAAGGTGGCGGACACGGATGATAAGTGCGGCAATGGCGCGGCCTGGTCGCTGGAACTGCGCCGCGCAAGCGGACACTCCATCCTCGCATCCGGCGCAATTGATAACGGCCGCGACGCCAGCTTCTCACCCCAGACGGTGCTTCCCGTGCAAAAAGGGGATGTACTCTCGCTGGTGATTCAAGCCCGCGATAAGGATCACACTTGCGATACGACGCATGTCGAACTGACAATCCGCGAAGCGCAAGAAAACGGCCGAACCTGGAACCTCGCCCAGGATGTCGCAGGCGATATTCTCGCCGGCAATCCTCACGCAGATTCGCTCGGCAACGCCGCGGTGTGGCACTTTCATACGCTAAACGCAAACGCAAAACCGGACGAAGCGCCGCCGCTGCCGCCGGGGAGCAAGCTCGCCGCGTGGAAGCAGGCACTGCTGCGTGATGCGCCGCGCGAAGAACTGGCGAAGCTCGCGGCGGCCATACAAGCGGACGTCACGCCAACGACCAACGAGCTTATCGGTGATGATCAGGCGGTTGTTGAAGCACTGACGCGCTGGGATGGCCCTTTGCAATGGCTCGCACGTGCGGCGAAAGGGACTGCGCCCGATGAGCGTGAAGCAGAGCAACCCGTGGCGGACGCGCCGGCCATCGGCGTCGATCCGCGGCGGTTCGGGAAGTTGCCGGACGGGTCGGCGATTGAGGCTGCCGATCTGGCTGCGGACGCGTCCGAAGCTCTCGAGATCCGTTTACCGGCGGCGCTCGCGCGCGGCGGTGAGTTCGTGGTCGATGGATCGCTAGCGCCAAGCACGCCCGGGGCCACGGGAGTTCATTTTCAATTAACTGCCGGAGATGCGCCGCCGAAAATGGCGCCGGCCGAACTTGCCTTGCCTGTCGTCACAAACCCCGATTCGCCTGCCCGCGAGAAACTGCTGGCGGCTTACGCGGATTTCCGGGAACTGTTCCCCGCCGCCATGTGTTACGCGCGGATCGTGCCAGTCGATGAAGGCGTTACGCTGGTGCTGTTTCACCGCGAGGATGAGCACTTGTGCCGGCTGATGTTGAGCGACGAAGAGCACGCTGCGCTGGACCGCTTGTGGGACGAGCTACGTTATGTCACCGCCGATGCGCTGACCAGCGAGACTGTCCTGGAACAACTCCTCGCGTTCGCCTCGCAAGACGGCGACCCGAAACTGTTCGAACCGCTGCAAGCGCCGTTCCATCAACGGGCAGAGCGTTATCGAGCGTGGCTGAAGGAAACGGAGCCAATCCAGGTCACGGCCCTGGTCGACTTCGCCGGACGCGCCTATCGGCGACCGCTCACCGAACGCGAAACCACGTCGCTGCGGGCGTTCTATCAGCGGCTGCGCGACCAGGATCGCTCGCACGAAGAAGCGTTTCGCCTGACGCTCGCCCGCATTCTGACCTCGCCGGCATTCTTGTATCGCCTGGAACAACCCGTGGCAGGCAATCGGCCGGGTCGGATTAGCGATGGCGAGCTCGCGTCGCGGTTGAGCTACTTTCTCTGGTCGACCCTGCCTGATGCCGAATTGCGCGCTCTTGCGGAACGGGGCGAGTTGCAACGGGACGACGTCTTGCGCGTGCAAGTGAAGCGGATGCTCGCCGACGACCGCGCGCGGCGCCTGGCGATCGAGTTTGCCTGTCAATGGGCGCACGTGCGCGACTTCGATCAATTCGCGGAGAAGAGCGAGCGGCATTTCCCCACGTTCGCCGGCGTGCAGGGGGATATGTATGAAGAGTCGATCCGCTTCTTCACCGACCTGTTTCAGCAGGATCGCTCGCTGCTCAGCATCCTGAATGCCGACTACACGTTTCTCAACGCGCGGCTGGCCGCCCATTACGGCGTGCCGGGCGTGCAAGGGGACGCCTGGCGGCGCGTCGATGGCGTGCGGAAATTTGGCCGCGGCGGCTTGCTCACACAGGGCACCTTTCTGGCCAGGCAGTCCGGCGCTTCGCGCACCAGCCCCATTTTGCGCGGCAATTGGGTGTCCGAAACATTACTCGGCAAGCGCTTGCCTCGCCCGCCGAAAAATGTTCCACTCCTTCCGGACGAAGTGCCGGCGGGACTCTCCGAGCGGCAACTGATTGAGCGCCACAGCAGCGACCCGGCCTGCGTCAAATGCCACGCGCTTGTCGACCCGTTCGGGTTTTCGCTCGAAAACTACGACGCCATCGGCCGCTATCGAGATCGTGATGCAGGCGCTCATCCGATCGATACGAAATCCACGCTGCCGGACGGAACCGTGCTCGAAGGCGTCGATGGCTTGCGCAACTATCTCGTGACCACCTACGGCGATGTGATCGTCCGCAACTTGTGCCGTAAACTACTGGGCTACGCGCTCGGCCGCTCCGTGCAACTTTCGGACGAACCGCTGCTGGAGGAGATGCTTGAAAACTTAGCCGCCAACGACAATCGCGTTTCGGTGGCCGTGGAAGCGATCGTCTTGAGCGATCAGTTTCGCAATATTCGCGGCCGTGAGCAAAGCTCGGAAGTTCGCGTCACGCCGGCTGATGAGTGAGTGAACCAACCTCAACGTCTGTAAAGGATGACCGTCATGTCGCACATTTTCACGCGCCGCACATTTCTCCGCGGGCTCGGCGTTACCGTGGCGCTCCCGTGGCTCGAATCCCTGAATGTCTGGGGTGATGAAACGTCCACGTCCCAGCCTGCTAGCGAAGCGCCGCGCCGCCTGGCGGTCCTCTTCGCAGGCAACGGCTTTCACAAGGATCATTGGTGGGCCAAGGGGAGCGGCGCGCAGATGGAATTGGGCCGCGTGCTGGAGCCCGTGGCGGCGCACCGGGAGAAGCTGCTGTTTATTCGGGGCTTGTACAACGCCGAAGCGCTCAAAGGGAACATCCACAGTTCGCAGACCGGCAATTTACTCTCCGGCGCGCCACTGGCTTCCGGCGGCGATATTCGCTCGGGAACGAGCATCGATCAATTCCTCGCGCAGCGCTACGGGAACGAAACCAAAGTGCCCAGCCTGGTTCTCGGCTGCGAAAAGGCGAACCCGGCGGTGCATAAGAACTATTCCATGCTCTACAGTTCGCACATTTCATGGAGTTCCCCCACCACCCCCACTCCGCTGGAAGTCTATCCTGCGCTGGCGTTCGATCGGCTCTTCAAGGAACGCGGCAATGTCGGCGAAGAGAGTGTCTTGGACGCGGTGCTGGAAGACGCCACCGATCTGCGGCGCATGATCAGCACGGCCGATCAACGCAAGCTCGACGAATACCTGGACTCCGTCCGCGAAGTGGAGCAACGGCTGGAGCGCGCCGGGCAGCGCGGTGAGCTGCAAGGCTGGCGGCCGACGCTTGAGAAACCCAACGTCCCCCGCCCTGCGGACGGCATCCCGCAGAACATCGGCGAACATATGCGGCTCATGTGCGATATTCTGGTCCTGGCGTTTCAGACCGATACGACGCGGTTTTGCACGCTCAAGCTCAACAACGATCATTCGTCGCTACGATTTTCCGAACTGGGCGTCGACTACATGATCCACCACCTGCTGTCGCATCAGGAGTCCGACGACTGGCTCAAGGTGAACCAGTTCTTCACGCAACAACTGGCGTACATCGCCGACCGCCTCGATGCGATCCAAGAAGGCGAGCGCACCGCACTCGACAACTCCCTGATCATGTTCTGTTCCAGCATGCTGACCGGCAGCCACAACGCAGATCAATTGCCGGTTGTGATTTTGGGTAAGGGAGGGGGCCGCGTGGAAACCGGGCGCGTGCTCGATTATCTCGGCAAGCCCAACCGCAAGATGTGCAGTTTGTATTTATCACTGCTCGAGCAGTTCGATGTCCGCATGAACGAGTTCGGCGATTCGCACGAGCGACTGGGAGAGATTTAGGCCAACTGCCTGGCTTGCAGAACAATATCGACGCCGACGTGCTGGCTCCAGGCGTCGATGAGCGTGCGCCAAACTTCACCGGGCTGGCTGGTTCCAACGGCCTGGCCATTGAAGCGCAGCACGGGCCAAACGCAGGCGGACGTGCTACACAGAAGCACCTCGTCGGCGGTGGCGACATCCGCAGCGCGCAGCTTTGCGTGTGAGAAAGGAATCTTCAATTCGCCTGCTAAACTGGCCAACATCGCCACGCTAATGCCCGGCAGGATGCTTTCCCGCGGCGGCGAGATGAGGCCTGAATCTCGGCGGTAAATGAGCACGTTCGCGGACGACGCTTCCGTCACATAGTCGTCATGATCCAGCATCAAGGCGCGGGCGGCGGGTTGAATGCGCGCGGCCGCGCGATCCGCCAGCCAGTAGTGCATCCGGCTGCGGCATTTCAGTTCCACCGGCCAGCAATCGTTGGGAACCTGCCGGATGCTCGTCGTGACGAGGTCTTGCCCCCGGTCATACCAGGCAACGTGCGCCCCCCACGGCAGCGGTCGCGTGTGCATGCAAACCAGCGGCCCACGGCCTGGGGATGGCGCCAGCGGCCCCGGCGTCACGAACATTGTCAGCCCCAGGTCATCGCCAGGGGATGCTAGCAGCGCGTGGTTGTGCGCGACCAGTTCGCAAGCGTTCTGAGCCAGTTCGTCCGCGGAATACGGAATCTCAAGGCCGACGATCGCCAGGCCGCGAAAGAGCCGCGCCAGATGCTCGTCCAAACGAAACAACTTTCCGCCAAACGTGCGCAGTTGCTCGGGAATCGTGGTTCCCAGCATGAAGCCAGCGTCGTCGACGGGAATCGTCGCTTCGTAGGCGGGGAGGAGTCGGCCGTTGAGGTAGCTTAACATCGCCTTCAACGATACCGAGCCTGCGCCGCTTTTCCCAGTGGCCGGCAGCGAATTCGAGGCGTCACTCGCCCGGCGGCGCGAAGATCATGTGGCGGACATCCGTCATCACGGCGGCCGAACCCAGGTGCTGCACCTCAAAATGCGTGCGGCCCACCAGATTGCTGACGTCGCGGTAAACAATGCGGTGTCCGGCCGCGCGGAGTTGGCCAACGCCTAAAAGCCCCGAATAGCCGACGGCCGTGGGGTGCTCCCATTTATCGGCCCAGTGAAACCGTTTGAGGATTGGGTCACAGGCGTTGATGGTCACGTACATTCGCTCTGTAAGCGACAGGGCCATTTGAAACTTCGCCCCCGGCAAGAGACCATCATCTTCAAAGGCCGGCGCGATCATCGCCACCCGGTAACGGGGCGTGATGGGGGCTGCCGGCGTCACCAAGCGGCCAGCCCACTCGCCGCCTGCCGCCATGTGCATAGCGCCGATCACCACGCGACCTCCCAAGCTATAGCTGACGAGATTGGTCGGCGTGGCGGGATTCATTTGATTCAGAAAGGCAGCCAGATAGTAAGCCTCGATTTCGGTGCGGCAGGTCTTGCGGCGCACGTCGCGAATCGGCCCTCCATCGGTATCGCTCGGCCAGGACCAAACAATCATTCGCAAGTTCTGCTCCGGCGGCAGACAATCCACGAGCGCATGGTACAGCAGCGAACCACGCTCGATGGCGTCGTGGGCTTCATAGCGATTGCCGTGCACGTAGATGACCGTGATCTTGTCCGGTTCATTGGCCAGCAGTTGGTCGAGATCCGCACGATGCCAGCTCTGCTGCGCGACATACTGCACATGAAAGTCTGGCGACGCCGCCTGTATTGGGCCGCAAGAGGGCAAGTGGCGCGTGCTGACGACCCAGAACTGATCGCCAGGGCGCTTGCCAACACAGTTCGCGTCGGCGGCGCAGGCCACATTGAGCAGCCACAAGAGCGCAAGTAGTGCTCCCAGCACTCCGGTAAAGCAGCGGCGCGTGAATCGATTGAGCAGGACCATGCGTAGCGAGGCGCGTCATCGTTACGAGTTGCATAACCGGCATAACGGTCAGCAACACCCTATGTTGCGCCGCGGACACTTCCCCACCGGTAAAAGTTTGTGTGACCCTCTTAATCTACCACGCCGTTTGCGCCGTGCTGTCAAAGCACCACAGGACTGTCGAAAATTGTCGTCGCGCGAAGTTGCGTTTCATCAACCATGATGTAGAGTTGCCTGACCCAGGATAGCTTGCTTGGGAAATTGTACCTGTGTTAACGGAGATGATGGCCATGAAAAGGCTGCTGATTTTGAGCGTTATAACGCTCGTAGCGGGCACTGCTGGCGGCTGCCGGTCGTTGTCGAGCTGGTGCAACCGCGGCGATAATTGCGCTACTTGCTATGCGGCCGAACCCGGTTGCATGGCGCCTGAACTCACTTGTGGTGAAGGCATTCGCACCTATTCGAGCGGCGGCATGATCGTCGCCCCCCAGGGCGAACTGCTGCCTGGTCCGATCCAAAACTAGGTTCGCGACCAAACCGCAGTGTCCTCGAATGTTCGCATGCGCGGCATCCCCCAATTCATCGACAAATCCCGCCTGCTTAACCACACCAATCGGTCGCACCCTCCCATTCTCCCACCGCGGCCCATGTTCCACTGCGCCTCTGGTGCGTGCCGTGCCCATCCTGACCACGGCCATGCACCAGGGGCGTTCGTCATTTCTTGCGACGCCCGACGCCACCCGATCAGCCGCCGAATTTGTTATGATCGTGAGTTGGCTTCCCAGGACTTCTCGAACCGATAGGCGAATATCAAGATGCCGAATATCAATGGCAAGCGGGCACTCATCACAGGCGGTGGAACGTGAATTGGACTC
>CAUJKE010000135.1 GCA_963205385.1 Planctomycetota bacterium
TGCGTGTAACGCGGTGGTCGTGGGACGCACGGTTGTCACCAACACCGGTTGCCCCGCGCTGCATCGCGCGCTCGCAGATCGGGGCTATTCGCCGATCGCCACCGAACTGAGTGAGTTCGTCAAGGCAGGCGGCAGTGCAAAGTGTTTAACGTTGCGGCTCGATGGCGAAGAAGCCGCCGCGTGGCGCAGTGCATGAGCGCTTTACAAAATTAGCATCAGCACCGATACGAGCAGCAGCGTTGCGCCGGTCAAGCGGGACCAGAAGACCCAGCCGTGCATGGATTGATCGGCCACGCCGATCCACTGGCCGATCATCGCGACCAGCACGACGCTCCAGAGCCCGCGCGTGCTATAGGCGACATTGACCACCGTGACGTGTCCCCAATTCGCCACCGCGGAAACGATCAACAAGGCTTGCACGGCGATGAGCGCTGTGCCGCCGCCTAGCCAAGGCCACGCGAGGCGTGGAACAGAGGTCAGCTTTCCTTCCAACAGCGGAAGCAGCCCCAGCGACAGCGCCGCAGCCAGGCCGAACGTGAGCGGCAAGAATCGTCCCACGCCCCACGGCGACGCCCAACTTTGCACGCAGATATCGAACATGGCGAACGAAGTCGCGCCAGCGAAGGCCGTGCCGATTGAGAACGCGACGTGATGATGCCTTTGTTCGCGATTGAGGCTGAGCAACATCACGCCCAAGGTCGCCAGACCGGCTGCGGTCCAGATATCCGCGGGGAGCGGGTCGGCAAAGAAGATCGTCGCGAAAATCGCGACCATGAGAATCTTCAGCCCCAGGACCGGCGTCGCAATCGAGACATCGCCGCGCGTCAGCGCCAGCAGCGTGGTGATTTGCCCGGCCATATACAACAAGGCCACCACAAACGGCTGCCAGAGGTCTTGCCAGGCGGGGATGTTGCCGCCGAGCGCTAGCAGTGGCACGAAAATCAGAGCCGACAGCATGTTGGCGACGAACGTCGTGCGCCACACACCGACCCGCCACTGCGCCGAACGCTTGAGCGCGAGTCCGCCGAGCGCGAACAGGAACGCCGCCGCCAAGGGGAACCACAACACCGGCCCCGCGAACGTCCACGACTCCGGTTCTGCAACAGCCAACAGCAAGGACGGCTCCCCAAGGTAAACAGTGCGCGCCCGGTCGGCTTAAATGCCCTTGCTCGCCAAATACCGCTCGGCATCGAGCGCCGCCATGCAACCTGTGCCGGCCGATGTGATGGCCTGGCGATAATAATCATCTGCGACATCCCCGGCGGCAAACACACCTTCCACACTCGTGTAGGTGCGAAAGGGGGTTGTCCACTGCAGGTAGCCTTTGTCGTTGGTTTTAACCTGTCCCTTGAGGAAGCCGGTGTTGGGGGTGTGGCCGATGGCGAGAAACAACCCGCCGGCCTCCAGCACATGCTTCTCGCCGGTTTGGTTGTTGACCACCTGCACGCCCGTGACGCCGGCCTTTTCGTCGCCGAGGACTTCATCGATCTCGGTGAAGTAGTGAATTTTGATCTTCGGATTGCTCAGTGCTCGCTCCTGCATGATCTTCGAAGCGCGAAATACATCGCGCCGCATCAGCAGATGCACGACCGACGCGTACTTGGTGAGGAACGTCCCTTCTTCCACGGCCGAATCGCCGCCGCCGACCACCACCAACGGCTTGTTGCGAAACCGCGGCAACGCCCCATCGCAGACGGCGCAGGCACTTACGCCCCGGTTCTTGTACTTCTCTTCCGACGGCATCCCCAAGTATTTCGCGCTTGCCCCGGTCGCGATAATGATGGCATGCGAGAGGATTTCGTCCCCTTCGGCCGGCTTGAGGCGGAAAGGACGCTGCGAGAGATCGACTTCGCTGATCTCATCGGTAATGACCCGCGCGCCAAAATTCCGCGCCTGCTGCCGCATGAGGTTCATCAGTTCCGGGCCGGTGACGGCGTGCGGCTGCTCATCGACCGGCGGCAACAGGTAAGACTTCTGCTCCTCATCGATGGCCGAGTGCAGGAACTGGTGCAACTCACCGCTGGGAAAACCGGCGTAATTTTCAACCTCGGTCGTGGTGGCAAGCTGCCCAAGGGGGACCGTCCCCAGGCCAGCATTCCCCTCGTACACCAGCGGCTTGAGCTCCGCCCGCGCCGCATAAATGGCCGCCGACCAACCTGCGGGACCGCTGCCGACGATCACCACATGCTCAACATGCTCCGACACAGGCAAACTCCTTAAACGCAATATGTCCTTCCACCGCCAAACCTATCGGCGGCGGTTTCATGCACCAAAGCACCGCATTATAAGTGGTTCGCGATGCGCGTCCACCGACCTAACCCGCGCGCGACTCCCGCGACGGGCGGGGGTGCCTGCACGTTCACCGCCCGTAAGGCACTCTATGTGCGATTTGCGCCAACTTCCCGTTTCATCCGCCCGCCATGCGCCCAGGGAAGTGATGCGCGCCAATCAACGCGCGGCCGCTTTTTACTGGGCCGGCTGGATGGGACCGACGTAGGCTTCGCTGATGACGATGTTATCGAACCACACGGTAATGTCTTGCGCCACGTCTTGCTGGTTGCGCCGCTGGTTGTCTGCGGTGACGTAGTGCATCAGCCAGAAGAAGTTGATTTTCAATTTGTCGCTGGTGCGCCAACTGAAGCCTTCGAACGGCTCGCCGCCGGTATCGACCAGGCGAAAGCCCATGCCGGTCCATTTGTCGCGCGGCGTGCCGCGGTGAACGTGCATCGTCAGTTGGCCGTCGAGCCACAGGGCCAGTTCGCCATCGCGCTGGCCTGGTGTGTTGGACTTGAGCATTATTTCGACGCATTGCCACTGGTTGCGCGGCACGATGGCCGATTTCGCAGGCGTGATGGCGTTACCCCAGTATTTATTGCCGACGCTCGCTTTCATCTCGTGCCAATACGGATAGAAGTTCCACGCGCCCGGCGCGTCGAGCCGGCCATCATCGCCGTACGGTTCGATGCCGACGGTCATCCGTTCATCGCCGCGCGGCCGCTCGCCGGCGCCTCCCTGCGGCCAGTTGGTGGCCGGACGATAGCCGCCGAAATGCACGAAGTGATGGATGTAACCGGCATCCTCTGGAAACTTCACATAGAAGCGGGCGAAGGCCGTATCGACTTCGCGCGGCAACTTCTTATACAAGTGCCCGCCGTCGTTCTTCGCCGGATTGCCTGTCATTTGCAATGCACGCTTGCCGCCGCTGGCTGCTGGCGCGTCGTCGCGAAACGAGAGGACTTCGTTGCGCTTGTTGCTGACACTGTTCCAGGTCTGCGCCAAATCCGCTATGTCGCCATCTTCAAAATCCGCCGCAAAGAGCACCGCTCGATCGCGCGCGATGCCGCGATCAGCCGGATACTTCGCGGACAGACCGTAGCCTTCGGGGAGAGTATGGGAAGATTCTTGCGCCTCTCCCAAATGACCGAGACTCAACCACAGACAGACGACAAGCAACTGGATCTGGCGAGACATAGAATAACCCTTTCGAGAAAACGAACCTGACGCGCATGACCTAATTGGCAGACTTCCCCGCCGCTTCAATCTCCTGCGTCAATGCCGTCACACCGGCGGCGGCTACTTCGGCGTCTTGTTCCCCTGTCGCGCCGCCGACGCCAACCGCGCCGATGACCTGCCCGTCAACGACAATCGGAATTCCGCCTTTGAGGGTCGTGAACTTACCGCCACTGACGGCGGCGGCGTTTTCGACGGCCAGGCTCAGGTGCGTGTTCAGTTCGTCCGCATTGGGCAAGGGTCCAGTGGCCCCTCGCTTGGTGGCGGCGGTAGTGGCTTTGGTGATTGACGTGTAGACGCTACCAGGGCGAGCGTCGTCCATGCGCGCGAAAGCAATCAAGTGCCCGCCGTCATCAACCACGGAAATATTCACATTCACGCCCAGTTCCTTCGCCTTCGCCAGCGAAGCCTTGATCGCCAGTCCGGCCCCGGCGAGCTGCAATTGCACGCGCTCACGGCGGATCAACGGTTGCTGCGCACTGGACGCAGGCGGCACGGCGAGCATGCCGAGACTGCTCAATAGCAAAATCCCAAGGCAGGTCAACGATCGAAGTGAAGTTTTCATGGGGAAGCTTTCTCGAGGGCGAAGTTGCAGTGGACAATAGGTACATACCGGTGGATGTAGTGTAACTTCCTGGTTCAGCGTTTGCGAACGCCGCGACGCCGCGACGCGCGGGAACATCGGAAGCTGATTCGCGGCTTGCTGGTGGTGTCGTCCAGGCCCCCTCCGCCGTGCGTGTGCGAGTGGTGAATGAGATTCTTGGCTTAGAACCAGGGGGCGCCGGGCCGCGGTCGCTGGCGGATTTCCTTCACCATCTAGTTGGAATCCTACAATTCTCGCTGGGCCAACGCATTCGCGGTTCAAGTTGACTTCCCCGCCTAAACACTCGATAATCCTCAAAAGGGGCTACGCATCTCGTCCGCCATGCCTCTGCGCTGGTTGCGTGCTCATCGCGAGAGGATTTCGCCATGCCCTTGAGTCGCCGTCAACTATTGGCCGCTGGAACTTTGGGCCTCCCTGTTCTGGCGGTTTCTCCCTGGAAACTGTCGCCCCTGCTCGCTGCAGAAACGAATGCGGCCAGCGAACATCTGGCGCCTTGGAACGAATGGACCGACGCATCGAAAAAGGCGGTCGATAAAGGGGTCGAGTTTTTGATGAAGACGATGCACCGCGATGGCGGTTGCGGCGTCGATATCGGTCAGCAGCCGGACATCGGCTGCACATCGATGGTGGGCCTCGCCCTCTTGTCGTTGGGCAACACGCCGGTAGAAGGTTCGCGGGCGCGCGAAATTCGCTCGATCGTCAACTTCTTGCTCCGCAAAGTCGACAACATGCCGAGCGACGATATTACGTCCGAGGCTCAAACACAATTGCAGAATAAGATCGGCCGCCACGCGCACACGTTCTTCGCCACCACGTTCCTGTGCGAAGTCGTCGGCGAAGGCTACGACCCGGTGCCGGTGCAAAAAGCACTGCGGAAATTGGTCAGCGTCATTCAAGGCACGCAAAGCGATGGCCATTGGGGCCAACAATCGTGGGCGCCCATGCTGGGAACGGTCATGGGCTGGGTCTCGTTGCGGGCGGCCTATCAAAGCGGCATGAGAGTCGGGGATTCACCTGATGCGACCGCCGATTACATCCTCAAGCAGATGTCCACCAAGCTCGGCAACAACGGCGGCAGTTGGATGCACGAGTTGTATAAGAACGCGACCGGCATTCGCGTCTTGTACGAACTCGAACGCCAGGAGGACGAAATCGCGCAGCAGGCGTTCAAGAGCGTGCTCGAATTGGTCACGAGGGACAACACGGCGTTCAGTCAGGCTGGCGGCGAAGAGTATCTGGCGTTCCATCTCATTACCGAAACGATGTTGCAAAAAGGGGGCCAAGATTGGAAGACCTGGTTCCCCACGGTGCGTGACCGCATCTGTGGGGTGCAGAATAATGACGGCAGTTGGACCGGCCACCACTGCATCACGAGCCGCACGTTCTGCACCGCCGCGGCGTGTCTGGTGTTGTCGTCTCCCAATCGTTACCTGCCGATCTCGCAGCCTTAATCGTGATGCACCGTCGCCAAGCCATTCAGACGCTCGCCGCTGGCGCGGCGCTTTCTCCAGCGCTGCTGGCCGCGGCGGCGCCAGTTGCTAGTCTCCGCGAAGCGACGCTCGCGCGCGGTCTGGCATGGCTGCTCGCCCAGCAAGCGGCCGATGGCGGTTGGCATTCGGAAACATACGGCGCACTCAAACAAGGCGCGGCGCTTACTGCGCTGGCGATTTATGCGTTGGCGCATGTCGAACCGGAGTTTGAGCAGTCTAAGATCGACGGGGCG
This sequence comes from Planctomycetota bacterium, assembly GCA_963205385.1. Taxonomy (GTDB): domain Bacteria; phylum Planctomycetota; class Planctomycetia; order Pirellulales; family Pirellulaceae; genus JAEZGD01. Next base: position 5,838 of record CAUJKE010000135.1, read on the forward strand.
CTGGCGAAAGGGCTCAAGTTCCTCGAGCCCGGATTCGCGAAGCGAGGGTTTCTCGCGGGTCCAGATGGCTCGCTCGATTATCCCACTTACGGCACGGCAATGCTGGCCACCGCCGCGCAACTCCGCGACTTCGGCCTCAAACCCGAACTGCGCGACAAGTTCGTTGCCTGGGTCGTCGGCGGGCAACTGCACGAATCGCGTGAGTTCACCGAGAAAAGCCCGCACTACGGCGGTTGGGATTTGATGGGGGCCTCGCAGGTCAAGGGACTCACGAGCGATACGACGGTGTCCTGTACGTGCTTCGCGCTGGAAGCGATTTATCCGTCGAAGGAGGCCGAAGTCGCGCCCACGCTCGCCCGCGCGCGGGCCTGGACCAGGCGTTGCCAAACGCCCGGCGGCGGCTTTCAATTTTCGCCTGACGCGATGTCGCTCAACAACAAGGCCGGCTGGACGGATGAAGCGCAAAACGAGCCGAAGCCCTACTCCTCCGCGACCGCCGACGGTCTCCGTTGCCTGCGGTATTCGCAACCAACAGATCAGCCGGTCGCCGAAGATCAAGACATTGCGTCGGCGGAGACGTATCTCGAACAACATCCCGCAGTGGACCACGTTCCCGGCTTTGAGCATCCCGAGGACGCCAACAGTTGGGCCCAGGGATTGCGCTATTATTACTATCAATCGCTCGCCAAGGCTTTGCCGGAGAAAACTCCATGGGCCCTTGCGCGGCGCGCCGCGCTCGTCAAACAACTTGCCCAGTTGCAGCACAAAGACGGCCATTGGCAAAACGAATCCGCCCGCATGCGCGAGGATGATCCGCTGATTGCGAGTTGCTTGGCATTGGTGGGACTGGCGCGGTGTTGACGGGCAGCGGTGACGGCTTTCCAGCCCCTCTGCCCTGGCATCCCCCGCTCCACCCCACTACCATTTCGACATGCGGAGTGCATGCGGATGGTAACCATAACCGAAGTGCGATCCAAGGCGGATTGGAAGACGTTCGAGCGGGTCCCGGAAGGGATTCATGCCGCCGATCGGTTTTATGTCCCGCCGCTGCCGGGTGCGACCATCAAGCTCCTCTCGCCGCGCGGCGCCTTCGCCCGGCATGGCGACGCGGTGGGGTTCTTGGCCTGGCGCGCGGGGCAGGCGGTGGGGCGGATCGCGGCGATTGAGAATCGCGCGCATAACGCGTACTACCAAGATCACACCGGCTTCTTCGGCTTCTTCGATTTCGTGGACGATCCCCACGTCTCCACCGAGCTCTTCACGGCGGCGGCGAAGGAACTGGCGGGGCGTGGCTTGACTACCGCGCGGGGGCCTTACTCACCCACCGTCAACGACGAATGCGGGCTGCTGGTCGATGGGTTCGACGCGCCGCCGATGATCGCCATGACCTACAATCCGCCGTATTATCTCGACCACTACGAGCGGCTCGGGCTGGTCGGCCGGCGCGACTTGCACGCTTACTACATCACGCACACACAACTCACGCCGCCCCGCATGCAGAAGATTGTGGACCGCGTCCAGCGCAGCACCGGCATTACGATTCGCGCGCTCGATCAACGGCGGCTCGACCGCGACCTCCACGCCATTCACGCGCTATACAACGAAACGCTCTGCTGCAATTGGGGCTTTCTCCCCCTGAGTCTCGAAGAATTCCAACAGGCGGCCAGCGAGTTCAAGGCGGTGGTCGATCCGGAGTTGATTCTGTTTGCCGAGAAGGCTGGGGAGATTGTTGGGTTCTCGATGGTGCTTCCCAATATCAATGAGTTCCTCTCTCAACTCCGCCGCACCCCGCGCTGGTTGCGGGCAATTAAGCTCGCGTGGCAAATCAAAACGCGCCGCCCGAAAGAAGTTCGCCTGGCCGCGCTGGGAATCAAGCCGGAGTTTCGTCACAAGGGGTTGGGCGCGCTCTTTTATGCCGAGACGCTGCGCAAAGGCGCGCGGAAATTCCTTGGCGGAGAGCTCTCTTGGGTCGATGCCCAAAACGCCGCCATCATTCAAGGCATCACGTTGATGGGCGCGAAGCGGTACAAGAGTTACCGCATCTTCGAACGCGCGTTGACGTAGTTCCCCGCCGTTATCAGCGCAAGCTACCTTGCTCCAGCCCGCGCACTTCCGGACGAAAGCCGGTGCGCGGCGCGGGGGGCGAGTAGGGCACGTTGCGGGCGCCAGGCGGAAGCGAAAACCGCGGATCGGCCACGTCGACGACCTGGTAACCTTCGAACCGCGGCATGGTCCAGAGTTGCTCCGACGAGATGCTGAGCGTGTTGATGCGATACTGCCCCACGTCGAGCGCGAACGACAGGTCCGCAGGCGGGAGCTGAATCTCGATATGGTGCGGCAACGAGACCCCTTCGGCCGGATAGTAACGATGGCCCGAAGTCTTGGAAGACGCCAACAATTGACCGCGCTGATCGTAGACGTGTTGTTCCAGAATCCAGCCATAGACATCGTTGACAATCATCACCCGCTTCAAATCGCCGTCGGATGACGGAAGTTGCGAGATCACTTCCAAGCGATGGTTGCCGCGATCGTACGGCCCTTCATGTTTGCCGTTGGGGTCGAAATACATGATCCCCATGGCCTCGCTGATCCATTCCGGCTGAATCGGAATCATCTGCCGCGCGGCGCTGCCGGCGTATTGGTCGTGCCGCGCGAAGAAGACCGCCTCGCTCCGCTTGGCCCACATCCAGAACAATTCGTCGTTGCTGCCGACATCAAGTTCCGGACCGGTCAGGCCTGTTTCCACGCGAAACCGCAGGTTCCGCGGCCGCTCGAGCGCGAGTCGGGCGGAAAGGGAGGGCAATCCGTCGAGCGAGATGCGGGCGCGTTCCGTTTCTAGCTGCCGCACCGTGTTGGCGTTGATATGCTCGGCGATTTGTTGCAGAGATGGGGCGGTGGAAAACGCCCTCGGCGCTTGCGGCGCGTTGACCCATCCGCGCCACCACGTGCAGCCCGGCACAAGCGCGAGGCTCGTGGCGACTAGCAGCAGGCGTAAGGTGGATGACATCATGTCGAAGTTGCCGCTCGCTCCGCGAGTCAGCTCATTGGGCGTACAGCAAACGCGCGAGCTCGTTCTGGATTTCCTGCACCCGCTCGGCCGCAGGTAAGGCGACCACTGCGCGATACTCCTGCTCATTGCGCGGACAGAAGAGCACTAGCACTTCGTTGCCCCGTTCGTCGGTTTCGGTATGTTCCTGCCGCACCACGCGCCGCCGAATCATGAGGAGCGCAAGCACATAACGAACATCTTGTTTATCGGCCACGTCGGCGAGTTGTTCAAAGTAATGCAGCATGACGTCGTTGGGCGCCCAATGCATTTTCTTCGCCCCCGCGCCAGGCATCTGCGATTTCCACCAGCCGATCGTCCCTTCCGGCGGATCGGTCCAAGCCTCGGCCGCGTAATCCCGGCGCTGAATCTCCGCCCCGTGTTGCACGAGCGCGGAGAAATAGGTCTCGCCGGGGCGCAATTCGCGCTCACTGGCAAAGCACTTGCGGGTGCAGCGTTGAATTTCGAAGTCGAGCATGTCGGGGCGGATGGTACGCGAAATCGGCGGCGAACTCAATACGCAGTATAAAATCGCTGGTCGCTGCCGCCGGGGCCTATCTTAATCTCTACGCGCCGGCGGCACTTGGGGCAATGTCCCACATACGCGGTTCCCTCGCGATTGGGATAAATGCGGCTATAAGCACCGCAGCAGGTGAACTGAATGCCGAGAAAGCGACCGCTCCTCGCCGGCGGGGATGAGGGTTCCGAGGGAAGGTCGCTCGATAAATCGAGAAAATCGCCTGGCATAGGCCTGTCTACAGGATCAAGCAGCGGCGTGTTGATTTGGTCGAAAGGGTGTTTGCCAACCACCGCGTGAGGCGTGATAATAGCATCCCCCGTCAACCTGTCCAGCCGAACTTCGCGGAGACTCACGCATGCCAATTACGTTGCGCTGCTTATCGTTGGTCGTGGTGCTAGCTTGCGCGCTGTCGCCAGGCGTACATGCGGAAAATTGGCCACAGTGGCGCGGTGCTTTGGGAACCGGCATCTCCGCCGAACGCCAGGCGCCACTGGAATGGTCAGCCGACAAGAACGTTGCTTGGAAAGTGAAACTACCCGGGCCAGGCAATTCGACGCCGATCGTCTGGGGCGACAACGTCGTTGTGACGTGCGCTTCGAGCGATGGCCACGAGCGGGGGACGTATTGTTACGACCGCAGCAGCGGCGACTTACGCTGGATGCGAGTCGTCGACTACAAGCAAGACGAAGTCAGCCACAAGACGAACCCCGCGTGCTCGGCTTCGCCGGTCACTGACGGCCATTGCGTGGTCGTTTGGCACGGTTCAGCCGGCGTTTTTTGTTACGATCTCGCCGGGAAGGAACTCTGGCGAAAAGATCTCGGCCAGTTCGAGCACATTTGGGGCGTTGGTTCGAGCCCGATCATTTACAAAAACCTCGTGATTCTCAACGCCGGACCGGGGCTGAATGTGGGGATCATCGCCTTAGACAAGACTTCCGGCGAGGAAATCTATCGCCGCGAGTTCGCAGGCATGCAATCGGAGAAAGCGGACGAATTCCGGGGCTCATGGAGCACGCCGGTGATTTACAACGATGGCGCGCGCGACGTGATGTTGCTCTCGCTGCCTGAGAAACTGCGCGCGCTCGACCCAGCCACCGGCGAAGAGATTTGGTCGTGCGGCGGCGCGAGCAAACTGTACTACACGTCACCGCTCGTCAGTGGCGATGTGATTATCGCGATGTGTGGATTCCACGGCCCGGCCATGGCGGTGCGCGGCGGGGGCGAGGGGGACGTGACCGAAACGCATCGCCTGTGGTTGCACGACATGAAAAACCCGCAGCGAATCGGCTCCGGCGTGGTGGTGGATGGGCACGTTTATATCCTCAACGAGAACGGCGTCGCCTGGTGCATTGAAGCCGAATCCGGCCAGATTCTGTGGGAAGAGCGACTCGGCGGTACTGCCTGGCCGAGCGCCGTTTATGCGGCGGGGCGCGTCTATTTCACGAACGTGGACGGCGTCGTGTACGTCATCGATCCTAGCCCCAAGAAGTGCCAACTCCTCGCCACCAACAAGCTTGACGAACTAACTCGCGCCTCGCCCGCGATTGCTGGCGGCCAAATCTTCCTCCGCACCTACGAGCATCTGTATTGCGTTAGCGAGTGACGCAGAAAAGCCTTCCATCGCGTTTGGGGCCGCTTTTTCCGCGTTCTGGGCCGGCGATGCCGCCCCTCGCGGCCCGTTTTCTTTCTCCGAAATGACCGTCGAGCGGGCCCTTGCATTCCCGGCCATTTCTGGCAAACTGTTCCCTGGAGCATCCGGAATACTCGCTCCATCCTGCCTATTTTCCCACCTGACGCTTGCTAAGGCGTCGCACACACGGAGGCTTTCCGATGAAGAAGATGGTGACACTTTGCGCGCTGGCCGGACTGCTAGCACCCCTCTCGGTTCGGGCCGACGAGGCAACTCAGACCACGGCGACCCCAGCTGCTGCCGCCGTGGCCAAGACGGAATCGAAGGAAACCGTAACCAAGGAGACCGTAAAGAAGGAGACCGCAGCGCAGGTTCAGCAGCTACACGAGCACCCCACGCTGCTGCGAATGCTCGCGCGGAACAACTCGCTGCGGGGTCGTTTGGGGTTGCGTCCCCACCGGATCAATCCGGAACTGACCAAGGCTGCCCAGGATCAGGCGGTGTATATGGCCCGCACGGGAAGTTTCAGCCATTACAGCAATGGCGGACCGCAGGGTCGCGCTCGTCGCTGGGGCTTCCGCGGCATGGTTCGTGAGAACATTGCTTGGGGCCAGCACGACGTCGATGACGCCTTCCATAGCTGGCAAAACAGCAGCGGCCACTGGGCGTCGATCGTGAGCAACACCAGCGAAGCTGGCTTCGGTTACGCGATCGGCAACGACGGTCGCGGCTACTGGGTCGCCGTCTACGGCGACTAGCCCGCAGGGTCAGCGAGCGCAAGCGACTAAACCGAATGCGTGAGCGAGGGCAAGCCCTCGCTCACGCTACGGGATTGTGGCTGCTATTTCTGCTCGACGATGCGCACCAGGCCCAGGTCGATGTATTGCCCGCCGGTCTTTTGCAGCGTATGCACGGCAATGACGTTCTCGCCTGGTTTCAACGCGGCGATCGCCTGAGGGTCGATTGCAATGAGTGAGTAATCGGTGGTCCAGCCGGTCGTCTTGGCCGCGAGAACACCATTGAAGTACACCTCGGTGTCTTCATCGTGATGCATCAGCAAGTGCAAGCCCTCGAAGGAATGCTGTTCGAGTTTCACGGTCCGTCGAAGCCAGATGTCGTTGGTCTTCCAGTTCGTGCGCACCACCGACCCCGGTGTGGAAGCTTCGCCGAAGCCTGCTGGGCCGGTCTTCCAACCAGCGTCGTCGAAGTCGGGCTTGTTCCAGCCGTCGGCCGGCTTCTCCAAGGTGTATCTCCAATCGGCAGCTTCCTTTTGCGAAGTAGCAAGGACAACTTCCACCTTCGGCGGCGGCAGATAGAGCTTGCGGTGCAGTGCCGCAACACGATCCTTGTCGAACTTGAGCACCTCGCGGTCGTAAGTCATGAAGCCGTTGACCTCGACTTCAACGTCGGTCGTTTGCGTGTAGACGGCGGCGGAAAGTCCCTGATAGATCAGCGGGCGAAGCTTGACGATCAACTGCTCATAGGCCGCGTTGAGCGCCGCCTTGGATTCAAAGGAGCGATAGCCCCAGTTGTCTTTCCCTTGCCAGGTGTGTCCCTCGAGCGGCAATCCCAGGCCGCCAAACTCGCCGAGGACAATCGCCCGTTTCTCCTCAACCTCTGGCGCTCCCGGTCCCGGATAAACGTGAATATCGTGGACGTCGCCGACTTTGCGGTCGGCCCAACCGCTAGTGCTGTTGACCAGGCGAGAAGGATCGAGTTGGCGCGTCAACTCGGTGATGCGGGCCGTATCGAATTGGCCCCAGCCTTCGTTGAACGGAACCCAGATCACAATTGCCGGCGAGTTGCCGAAGTCGCGAATGATCTCGCTCCACTCGTGTTCGAAATTCTTCGCCGATTCCGCGGAGCGCTCGATATCGGGATCATTGGAACCGATGTAGCGATCCCCGGACGGCATATCCTGCCACACTAAAATCCCGAGCTGATCGCAATGGTGATACCAGCGCGCCGGCTCCACCTTCACGTGCTTGCGGATCATGTTGAAGCCGAGTTGCTTGGTCACTTCCAAGTCGTACTTAAGGGCGGCGTCGCTCGGAGCGGTATAGAGTCCATCCGGCCAGAAGCCTTGATCGAGCGGGCCATATTGAAAGACGAACTCGTTGTTGAGCATCACGCGCGTGATGCCTCGGTCGTCCTTGCCGAGCGAGATCTTCCGCATTCCAAAATAGCTATCGACCGTGTCAACAATCTGGCCGTCGTGCAAGACTTCCACTTTGAGACCGTACAAGAACGGCGAATCCGGCGACCAGAGTTTGGGATTTTCGAGCTTCACCGTCTGCTTTTTACCGGCGGCGCCCATGCTGAGTTTTACCGATTTATCGCCATCGAGCACCGTGAGTTGAACGTCCTTGGCGTCGCCGGCGACGTTCACGGTGATCTCGACCGACTCGTCGTCGATATTGGGAACGATCTGCAGCCGCTCGACGTGCGACTTCGCCACCGGTTCCAACCACACGGTTTGCCAGATGCCGCTGGTCGGCGTGTACCAAATGCCATGCGGGCGACCGACCTGTTTGCCGCGCGGCTGCCAGTTGGCGTCGGTCGGATCGATCACCGCGACGATGAGTTCCTGTTGCTCTTTGTTAGCGTCGAGGGCGGCGGTGATATTGAACGTGAACGGATCGTATCCGCCTTGGTGACGGCCGACTTCCTTCCCGTTGACGTACGCCACACTTTGCCAATCGACGGCGCCAAAGTGCAACAGCACCTTGCCATCGGCGGCATGTTTGGGCGCGACGAAGTTGCGCCGGTACCACAGTCGCTGTCCCGGGCCAACTCGCTTCATCACGCCGGAGAGGGCCGATTCTATCGGAAACGGCACCAGGATCTGGCCGTCGTACTTTGCAGGCGGCGCGGCGGCTTCGCCATCGGCCAGGGCGTATTCCCAGAGCCCATTCAAATTCTGCCACTGCTCGCGCACCAACTGCGGGCGAGGATACTCCGCGTGGACATTCTCCGGGGAAACGTCTTTCGCCCAGCGGGTCATCAGCGGCCCCTGGGCGGGCTTCCAATCTTGGGCGGACGCGGCGCCGTCGGTCGCTACCGCCAGCAAGCAGACTGCCGCAATGGCAAATAGTCGGGAGAGGTTCATGGTGATTATCCTTCCGAAGTAGATGGGTCGATGCGCTCCAATATGCACCGCCTGACGCCAAATACAAGCCTGCCTGGGCGGGAACCTGGCACTTTGCGCAACGGTTCTTAGTCAGGCGGCAAAGGGTCGCAAGATGCAGGCGCACACGGGGCGTGTTAAGATGAGCGTCCACCCTGGAATTCCTCCCCATCCTCCGGAATCTTGGCTATGACGCGCCTGCTTACATTCTTGGCCGTGCTGTTGCTCTCTCTCGCAAGCTCACCGCCCGCGCGAGGCGAAGAACTCTCTCGCCGCTGGGTCTATCTCCAACTGAACCTGCAGGTCGAGGCGAATGTCGCCAAGGCCGAAGGGATCGCGAAGCGGGCGAAAGCGGCGGGATACAACGGCATTGTGCTGGCCGATTACAAGCTCAACATTCTCGACCGCGTGCCGCAACACTACTTCCGCAACGCGGAACAGTTCATTAAGACCTGCCGCGAACTCGATCTTGAAATCATCCCGGCTGTCTGCCCGATCGGCTACAGCGATGGCCTGCTCGCGCACAATCCCAACCTGGCCGAAGGGCTGCCGGTTCAAGACGCCGAGTTCGTCGTGGACGGGGGCGAAGCCGCGCTCGCGGCCCACGGCAAGAATCTCCTCGCCGGCGGAGAATTTGAGACGTTCAAAGGCGACACGGCGGCCGGGTGGAATTATCAAGATTTTCCCGGCGAAGCAAGTTTTGTAGATCATGCTGTGAAACATGGCGGCAAATCTTCGCTGCGATTTCAGCAACTCGGCGGCAAGAACGGACGCTTGATTCACAAGCTGAAGGTCAAGCCGCATCAACTGCTGCACGCGAGCGTCTGGATCAAGACGGATGATTTCACTACCGCCAACGATCTGCGGATGATGGCGATTGGGACCGATGGCCGCACGCTGTCGTTTTCGAATCTAGGCGCGAAGCAATCGCAGGATTGGACACAACATCACGTGATGCTCAACACGCTGGGCAACGAAGAAATCAACTTCTATGTCGGATGTTGGGGAGGCCAAGAAGGACGTTTTTGGCTCGACGACGTGCGTCTCGAAGAAGCGGCCTTCGTCAATCTCATTCGCCGCGATGCTTGTCCGCTGGTCGTGCGTACGGCCTCTGGTCGTGTCCTTCAGGAAGGGACCGACTTCGCGCCGCTCGCCGATCCGAAACTCGGCAATGTTCCGTACGCTGGCAGTTTTAATGTGTTCCACGAAGCGCCAGCCCTGAAAATACTCCCCGCCGCGAAACTGCCAAACGGCGAGAGGCTTCTGGTGAGCTACTATCACACCGTCACCATTTACGATAACCAGGTCACCTGCTGCCTCGCGGATCCTGAGGTCTTTCGCGTTCTCACCCAGCAGATCGCCGCGGTGGAAAAGCTCTTTCAGCCTCGCACCTATTTCCTCTCGCACGATGAAATCCGCGTCGCTGATTGGTGCCCGGCTTGTCATCGTACGGGACAAACAGCCGGAGACTTGCTGGCCGAGAATGTGCGGCACTGTGTGAAAGTGGTCCGCTCGATTAATCCCCAAGCGAAACTGTGCATCTGGTCCGATATGTTCGATCCATACCACAACGCCCACGAAAAGTTCTATCTCGTCCAAGGCGACCTGGCCGGATCGTGGGAAGGCTTGCCGCAGGAGATGATCGTCGTGAATTGGAATCATGGCCAGGCGGCCAAGAGCTTGCCGTTTTTTGGCGAGCGCGGCCACGAACAGGTGCTCGCCGGTTATTACGATAGCGACCCGGCCAACATTCGCGGTTGGCTCCAAACGGGTGCCAAGACGCGCGGCGTCAACGGCGCGATGTACACCACCTGGACCGGCAACTTTGATCATTTAGAAGCGTTTGCGAAGGCCGCCTCGGGCAAGTAGCAGCATCCGCGACGTTTGGTTTTCGCGCGGGAAGCGCTCCACAATGTCACAGCCTATTTGTCACGGCCCACGACGCCGCACGAACCGTGATTGCCCGCTACAATACTCCCACGCTTCTCAAGGATATTGCGCGTGGCTAGTCTGACGATTGAAAATTACGTAAAGACGATTTACTTGCTGTGCGACGGCCAAACGCAGACTTCGGCCGCGACCGGCAAGGTCGCGATGGCGTTGGAAGTCTCGCCGGGAACCGTGACGAGCATGCTCAAGACGCTCAAGGAGACGGGACTCGCGGAGTACACGCCGTATGAAGGGGTGCGACTCACAGAATCCGGGCGACGCCTTGCGCTGCGCGTGTTGCGGCGGCATCGGCTGATTGAACTGTTCCTCGCACACACACTGCAGATGACGTGGGACGAAGTGCATGAAGAAGCCGAGAACATGGAACACGCGGTGAGCGACCTGTTGATCGACCGCATCGACGAGTATCTCGGACATCCGCAGTCCGATCCCCACGGAGACCCGATCCCCAAGGCGGATGGAACCGTGCCCAGCGCCCCGGCCACCAGTCTTTCCGAAGGCCGCGCGGCGCAACGCTTCCGCATCGAGCGCGTCCTTGACCAATCGCCTGAATTCTTACGGTACTTG
>CAUJKE010000136.1 GCA_963205385.1 Planctomycetota bacterium
CGGACGGAAAACCGGGAGCAAAGCCCGAACCCGCCGCGGCGATCGCCGTCAGCGACAGCGCCGCTAGGAAAATTTCGATGGCGATCGGCGAGGAAACCGACCGCTTCGTGGTGACGAAACAGGAAGAGGTGGACTCTTCCGCTGGCATGAAAGGCACTGAATACACCGTCAAGACGGATGACGGAAAAACCTACAAGTGCCAGATCTTTGAGCCTTCGAGACTGGGAAAGATTGTGAGCTTCGGAACCGCCGCCGGCGCGGATGCCCTTTGCACAGACTTCACCCAAGGATCCCCGAGTCAAGGCAAGACCAACCAAGCCAACTGCAACGCACTGCTGCGCGCGGCGCACAAGTGCGACTGACCCCAAACGCCAACCGATCTCGTCGAGGACACCATGAAAGCAATCTGGATGTACGCAACCTGCCTCGTCGCCGGGTTGGCTCACTCGGCGAAGGTACATGCCTTCAGCATGATCGTGCAGTACCAGGGAGCGGTCGATGATCGCGAGGTGTATTTCGCCGACGTGCGCTACATCATGAACCGCACGCCGCCGGATCAGGTGGGGAGCGGAACGGAAATACGCGAGATGCCCGTCACGGCTGTCTACGAAAATGCTGCGAAACCTGAGTTTGTCCGCATGCAACTGCAGTTTCAGTGTCCTGATCGATTCACCTTGGACAAGCAAACGAGGGTTCTCTCGGAGAACAAGAGTACGGGTGGCGCGAACGGCAAGGTCATGTTTCGGATTGGCCCCGGTAGCTACCTGCTACGGCGAGCCGATTTGAAAACCGAACCTGTGCCCGAGAGCGACTGGAAGACATCAAACGCTCCGATGCTTTCCAAGGCGGGCACGATTGCCTGCAATGACATCGAGATCGAAAAGGCCCTGCACGCGGCCATCAAGAATGACAGTTTCGATTTCAAGGGCTTCGGCCAGCGCATCGCCAAACTGGGCCTACCGGCCAACTTGGCCGTCATCGGCGAAACCCTGCCGTCGGAGTACCTGGATTTCGCGTGGGAGAACTTGTGGTGGGACAAAGTCGCGAACAACAAGCGCCCCGACCCGACCGGGAGGTGGGCCACGCCCGTATCCGAGGCCGACAAGCGCGCGGCCATGGAGAGACTGAAAGCGAAGCAGCAGGAACTGGAAGCCGGTACTGCGACTATCCAGACCCATCTGCTGGAAAGCATCAAGAACCATCAGGCCGAAATGAAGGCGGACTTGGCGACGGCCAAGAGTGCGGGCAAGCATTCCGACGGCTCGAAGATGAACAAGCATGAGGCCAAGCTTATGGCCGTTTTCGGGGGGCGACCCGAGCAAGAAGTGGTCGCGACCATGGGCAATCCCGATGATTTCAACCAGGCCGCCGGCACGCGGTTCCTGCGCTATAGCGCATGGTGGGAACAGCAGGGTGTCACCGTCTACGGTGCGCAGGGCGTCATAGGCGGAGATCCGGGCGGTTATGCGGAGTGCTACGCCGAATTCAGTACCCGCCCAGATGCCCATGGCGAGTGGCGAGTGGACGATATCGTGGTCCGTGGAGACTACGAGGGAACGGGGTCGCGCGAAATCCGGCTCGTTTGCGATGACGCCACCAGACCCAGGCGTTGATCGGTGTTGCCAGGCCGCGTGTCGGGCACCCATCCATTCTGATGCGAAGCATCGACAACAGGACATCGAAAGGAACCCAAGCAATGATCAAGTCGACGATTCTGGTAGCGGGATTCCTGGGCGCGACAGCGACGTTCCAAGCGTGCGCCCAAGTGAACGGCGGGTCTTTCGACGTGCTGGCGTCAGTCATGGAAAACCACGACAAGGAGATCAATGCCCATGACGTCCTCGACGCGAACAAGAAAAAAGCAGAGCAGTACCGAGAGAAAGTCATCGGCGGATGGTGGGAATTCATGCAGGCCAGCTCGAAGGCCGGCCCGGGCGAGTATTGCGCGGCATCCTTCCTGCGCGCCAAGCGCCTGACCGAGCCAGGCAAGGCCGACAGAATGAAGGAGGGAATCGTCGTCACCCTGTTCGGTCCCGGTGGCAACTACCGGGGCGCCTTGCTGGCATTCTCGCCTCTAGGCGAAGACTCCGCCGCGGCATTCCCCAAGCTGGCGAGCGGGAAGCCTGTTCGCGTCACCCTTAAGCAGGGCAACATCAAGCCCGCGACGCTCAACGCCATCTACTTGGAGACCGGCCCTAAATCACCGCCGCTGCTTGCGTTCGCAGTGCCGAGCATAGACGCCTTGCTCGCCGGCATGGAAGACAAGTGGGATTTCGATGTGAGCTACGAGGGGAAATCAATCGCCAACATCGAGTGGCACGATGGCCTCAAGGCCCGCAGCGAACTTGCGAACTGCCTCGCAGGGAGGCCTTATGACGGTGACGTTACCGAAAAGACTGGGGTTGGTCAGTAGTGAGTGAGCCGCCATCCGGCACAGGTTCCAATCTTGTCGGGCGCGCCATTCTCCCATATCGAGGCCCGTGCCCATTTCGTGCCCCGAACTGTGCCCGCGGAGTTCGGCGGGCTACTCTGTTTGAGCAGGGGCTACGTGTCCACGCGGATTTGGCGTCCGTGCCCATCGACTGCCGATTTTAACCAGTGCTACTCAAAATACATCCGTAGTGTCCGCTCTAAACCCCACCGGCGGTCCACCTCGCCTAATTTTGTACAGTTCAGTCACCACGAACAACGCCACCCCCAGCACGATCCGCTCCATAGTCGCCCGAAACACATCCCGGCGCTTCGCTCGAAATTTCTGTTTGGAACCGCCGCCCCGATCCGCCACCGCTGCAAAGGCCTGTCGTTTCCTGGATGGTCCACTTGCGCTGCGATAGAGCTATTCTCGCAACTCTGGGACTTGAACAGCGTTGCCTTTTGCTGCATTTGGCCATTCCAAGCATCGAGATCCTTCGAAACGCCGGTTTGGCACAAGTTGATCCAAAAGGCTCGAATCCATGTTGGCTGCGTAACGTGAAAATGCGGCCCAATACGGGGCCAAAGGGGCAAAGATGAATGACGGCCGAGGAACACTGACGTTGAAGCCACAACCCACACCACGCATGTTCGCAAATGGGCGCTATGTGACGATTGGGGCGCCGCGCGCTGGAGGTATAGCCAACGTCTACAAGGCGCGAGAGATTGAAAGCGGAAAGCAAGTAGCTATCAAGGTCTTTCGTAGTTCGAGCGGCGTGGATGACGTTGTTAAAGAGTCTTTTCGTCGTGAAACGAAAGCGCTATTCGCACTAACGCATGAGAACATCGTGAAGATCTTAGATTCTGGATTAGAGACAGAATCCGGTGAGCATTTTATTGTTATGGAATGGGTTCCCAAGGATCTCGAAACAATTCGCCAAGAGGTTCGCTTTGGGGACTGGTCGACTTTTTTTGGGCAGATTGGGCGCCCGATACTTTCTGCGCTTGCATTTGCCCATGGGAAATCGATCGTTCACCGAGACATCAAGCCATCAAACATACTAATGGGTGATGATGGAATCGCTCGCCTCTGCGACTTTGGCATTTCGAAACTTAGAAGCTTCATAGACCCAGGTGTAACGCTTTCGCACTTTGCGTCCGTCCCCTTCGCTCCACCCGAACAGGACGATGGAAGCTACAGTTATTCTCGCGATGTGTTCGGATTCTCTGCGTTAAGTGTTGCAATGTTGAGCAACGAATTGCCGAAGTCACATGTTGATCTTCATAGAGCATTAGACGCAATCCAAGCCGATGAGTCTGTTCGTCGGACTCTCCGGAAGGGCCTTGCTCTTGATAATCCGTCCGAAAGACAGATCAATGCTGTTGTCCTTCTCGCCGAACTGGACAGAGCGCATCCAAATACAGCTCAGGTCAAGCAGGGATCAGTATACATCGACCTGGCAAAGAAGGTCAGAGACGTGATTGCCTACGACACCGGAATGACGGGTATCGATACCTTAAGTCGCTATGTTCTTTCGGACTTGAATGACGCGCGTTGTGAATACGCAAGGGACAAAGACGAAGCACAGCCAAACAAAGATAAGGCTCTCCGTGTGCTGGGGGAACGATATGGATATATCGCAGTAGTGGATGACGAGATCCCGAGCACCTTGAAGCTGATTTCTGCTCACGAGATTCCCATCAGCGAAATGGAAAGGAGTCGCGAGTGCGCGATGCCAATGAATTGCGAATTTGCTTTCGGTGGCCTCGCGAAGCACGTGTCCGTTCGGACAATCGCGTCTGTTCGCGAGCGGCTGAGTGAATTTTCGACCGAGCAGAAGTTGCGTCGTATCGAGCAGGCCCAGCAGCAGATGTTCAGAACTTGGTTGGACTTGTTGACGGCCAAGACAGAGCTTGAGAACTCACGAAGGAGATCATTTAGTTATGACAAAATCGATTTCGCAGGTGGCCTCGTCGCTTTCAAAACTCGAGACGGACAAGATGTATCTGTACTTGAGGACAGGGACGTCAAGGTAGAACTTCCCGATGGAACGTTTCATGGAACAGTTGTTGGAATCGCCAATCAGATTGTGAGAGTCCAACCTAGCGATCGAAACCGGATCGACGTATCTGCAATCTCGGAGAAGGGGACGCTGGCTGTCGACACGGCCAAGGCGGATGCGGCACTGGACAAGCAAAAAGTTGCTGTCGACGCGGTGAGATATGGTCGCGCAGTCGATCCGAATCTCGGGGGCTACATAATGGACCCCTCGACGGTTACGTTACCCCGAATCGAAACGGTTGAGTTCATTCAATCTCAAATAGATGAAGATAAGCAGGATGCGGTCAGAGTGGCGATGGCCAGTCCATCACTGATGGTCGTAGAAGGGCCGCCCGGTACGGGCAAGACAACGTTCATCACGGAACTGGTCCTGCAAACCCTAAGCGTCGATCCTACATCTCGGATTCTGCTGACATCGCAAACCCACGTTGCGCTGGACAATTCTTTGGAACGCATTGCAAAGGAAGGAGGTGACCAGATCCGCGCGGTTCGAATCGGCCACGACGGCGATGAACGTATCGCGGCATCCTCAAGAATGCTACTCGTGGACAGGAAGCTACCACTCATGCGCAAGGAGGCGGTGGACCGTGGCAGAAGATTCATCGAGACGTGGGCAGGTGAACATGGAGTAGATGTAGGCAGTACGCGTATGGCCATGGCAATTGGTGCCCATGCCGGGTTAAAGGAGCGTCTTGAGGAGGTCGAAGTCGAGATCAGCCAGATGCGCGAACTCAACCCTGATGGGCGCGAGTCCATGGAGCCGGAGCTTCGGGATGGGCTTGATGACCAGCTCGGGGGACTGGTCAGTGAGCAAGCGTCTCTGGAGCGAGCCATCAAAGAGTCGGTTGCTGAATTCAGGAAGTACGAGTCCGACAGAGATCTCATCCAGGAGCTTGCAGAAAGCAGTGCCGAACAATTGCGTTCTTGGGCTGACAACTACGCATCCCAGACTCCAGAAGGAAAGCAACTCCAAAAGATGATCGCGGCACATGTGAACTGGGAAACCAGGTTTGGCCGTGGACGGGAGTTCCGAGCTGCCCTCATCGCATCATCCAATGTCGTTGCAGGAACCTGCCTTGGCGTAATGAGTGTTCCTGGCCGCAATGAGATTACCTACGATTTGTGTATCGTCGACGAGGCGTCGATTGCCACTCCGACAGAAGTGCTAGTACCTATGTCCAGAGCGAGAAGGACGGTGCTCGTCGGGGACAACAAGCAATTGTCGCCATTTCAAGACCCGGAGCTCACGTCCAGCGGGATTCTGAAGCGATATGGACTGACTGCCATGGACCAGCAGATCACGCTTTTCAAGCATCTAGCCGAACACTTGCCGGATGATCTGCATAAAGTGCTGAAGTCCCAGCATCGCATGCTCCCGGAAATCGGCGACATGATTTCCGAATGCTTCTACGATGGACAGCTGAAAAGCTTTCCGCGCATGCCAGATCCCGTACTGGCCTCGGCTCTGGCGAAGCCGGTGATTTGGAAAACCACGAGTCGCGTCCTGAATCGATCTTCAAAAACTACCGGCACGTCACACTACAACGAACTGGAAGTAGGGATCATCGAGCGCATCCTGACCAAGATGGATTTCGATATTCGGCATGGAAAGTGGAAAGGACTTCAGCGCTCTATTGCCGTTTTAACGGGTTACGGTGAGCAAAGACGTCGTTTGCAGATGGCCATCGATACCAACAAGCATAGATGGAGCAGTTTTTCTCAAATTTTCGTAAACGTTGTCGATGCCTTCCAGGGCAGGGAAACTGATGTGACCATCTTCTCAGTTACGCGCTCGGAAGTTAGGGGTCTTGGCTTTCTGAAGGAGCTGGAGCGCATCAACGTGGCTCTGTCGCGCGCAAAGGAGCGTCTGGTGATAGTTGGCGATCATTCGTACTGCATGCAGGCCGAAGGAAACAAGAACCCGCTAAAAGATGTAATTGACTATATGCAACGTCATCCCGACTCGTGCTTGATTGAGGAAGTGCAGCCATGAGTACCGGGCTTGAATTCGACTTCAAGCAAATTTCCCGCCCAGGGTTCAAGTTAGCTCACTTCAAGGATGCTGCGTTACCCGTCTATCAGTTGACGGTCAAAGTGCTGACTTTGGAGAAAAAGCCTATCAATCCTATCGAAGAGGGGTGCTTGCGCGCCATCGATGCGGGATTGGCTCGGACCATGGAAATTCGGGAGTTCCTTGGTCTCGAGAAAGTAGTACTAAACACGGTACTAGCAAGTCTCAACTCGCAGGAACTCATCAACTACATGGGCTCCAGCAATGACGAGGCAACGACCAGTCTAACGTTGAAAGGAAAAGCTGCGGTCAATCTCGCGCACATGTCGGTCTCTGAAGACCGAATCATCAAGCTGATCTTCGACCCTTATCTGAAACGGGTGGTATTCCACCAGCCGAGCTTGTTGTGGAAACCAAAGGAAATCAGAAGCGAAGGGAGAATGGAGGTTCCGCTATGTGGGGCGAAGCGACCTGAAGTTGAGGATGTTCCACTCGAGGACATCGACGTAGCGCTGGAAAGGCTGCGGCGCCCATTCGAGGACTCGAAGGAGCTTTTGGCCATACGCAGGATAGAGCGAAGGGAGATGCTATTTGTTCCTTGCACCATGCTGTATTTCCGATCAGAAACAGGAAACGAAACTCAGGTAGCTTTCTACGTCGACAACAGAATATCGGTCGACCATGAAAACGCATTCCGAGATCTAGGTGGAGCGGAGGAAGTCGGGGCCAATCATGTTCTTGCTGACCAGTTGCCGGGGGTTGTAAATCAGGCAGCACTCGGTTCCAGCGAAAAGTCTCAATTCTTGCATCTAACGAAGCCTACCGGAGACTTGCAGACGGAGGTCATTTCCGAAGATGTTCTGTCGACCCCTGCAGGTAGCCCGACGCTAAGAAATATCAGGTGCCATGATCATCCCGGACTGCTAGAAGACGCGTTGCTCAACAGCAAGGTGCGCTTGATGATCATCTCCCCATGGATTCGCCATCAGGTCGTGACCGATCGATTCGTGCGTAACCTTGAGAGTCTGCTTCGCAATGGCGTCAAGGCGTATATCGGCTATGGCTTGGTCGACGAAGATGGCGGAAATAGAGCGGGGGGAAAGTTGCCGATCACCCCCAAAGCAGAGCGCGATCTAAAGGATCTGGACAAACGTTTCAAGAACTTCACCTTTGCTTTCATCGGCAATACGCACCGGAAGGTTCTTGTGTCAGACAATCGATACGCGGTCACTACCAGTTTCAACTGGCTTTCCTTCAAAGGGGATCCAAAAGAAAAGCCGCGAGACGAGGCGGGCATCTTTATCTCAAAAGAAGACTACATTAACAGTACGTTTAGGGATTGTCTCGACCTGATTCAAAAGGGTTACGGTCAACATCCCTCAAGCGACGTCATTGGAAAGTAGAGGCTATCGTTCCCATCTAGGAGGCTGGCAACTAGTCGTTCTAAGAACTGTCGGGGACTCGCAAGTAGCCACCGGTCCATAGCCCCTAGAGTGGAGCCAGTGAAAAGTAGAAACTGAACCGCCCCGGAAATCCCGGAGACTGCTTGGCGTGGGTCAGCCCCCGCCACACTGCGAATCAAGGTACTGGCGGACCGCGCACAGGTCACCAACATTCCCGCCCAACATGCGATCCAGTGCGCACTTGCCGCCGAAAAGCGGCGCCGTGTTGGGGCGCTTCAGCCATCCGTCTGCTTGCGAGTCTCGCGAATAGAGCACATGAAGCGCCCGGTATATCCCGAGCATGTAGCTGATGCGCTCAAAGGTGTCCTTGCGCAATCTACCCAGGCAATTGCGCTTCCATCGGTAGAAGGTGGACCGGCTTGGGGAGCCAAGCAGGATTCGTTCCTGCTCCGAGCTCAGGCCCCATTGCGCGGTGAGCCGAAAATATGATCGCAACGCAGATCCTGACAAAGCGGACTGGTCTGTTCGCTCGCCAGACTTCACGGCGGAAGTTGCGCGCGCATTCATTACGGAATGGTTCCCCAACCTGTTTGCATGCGAATGCGGTTCAGAATGTCGAACTTCTATCTTGCGCATAGACCTTTCCGGCCCAAAAGCATAAGAGTGTTGTGGGGAATAGGCGAGCGACTTCGCATCGATCCGCAAGCACTCGCGCGCCTGCCTTGGAATATCGCTCGGCACGAACCTACCCATGTTGTCCGCGTCCTACGCAGACTCCGGAACCTCGGGCCACTCCAGCCGTGTTGAATAGCGAAGCGGACCGAACTGCAGATCGTCGGAGTCGATGGGCGTTTCGCTGAGTGGCGAGAGACCGCACTCGGACCCGGAACTACGACCAGCCACCGACAGCGTTGAAACATCCTCGATCGTCGGGAAGTGGCGAGCAGTGACAATCGCGCGTTGCCTGACCGAAATCGGAAGGCTGGCATCGCGTGCAAGCTCGATCAGAAACCCTCCCGCCCAGAGCAGCGCCCTGGTTCGTTCATGCGGCGTCGTCATTGAGGTGCTCCCGTGTTTCGTTGGAATGCGCGGAAAATCATTCCATCAACCCGTCGCACAGGCTGAGACACACGGGGAAGAATTTCGGCTTGCCCATCGGAGGCTGGATGTCGGCTTCGGCCAGTCGTTCGGTGTAGTGAATCGACAGGTATTGGTTGCCTCGATCCGAATGATGAATCAGGGCGTTGGCCGCAGGTTGGCGCGCATACAAAGCCTGTTCGAGCGCATCGAGCACGAAGCTGGCCTGCATGCTGCGGCTGGTCTTCCAGCCCTCGATGCGACGCGAATACATCGATCACGAAGACCGCGTAGACCCAGCCCTGCCAGGTGGATACGTAGGTGAAGTCGGATACCCACAGCTGATCCGGCCGGTCGGCACGGAAGACACGGCTGACGTGATCGTGCGGGCAAGGGGCTTTGCTGTCAGGCACCGTGGTTCGCACCTTCTTGCCGCGACGAACCCCTTGCAGTCCAAGCTGCTTCATCAAGCGTTCCACCGTGCAACGGGCCACAGCGATTCCTTTGCGATGCAATTGTCGCCATACCTTCTCGGCTCCATAGGTAATCCCCTCGTTGGACAATCCAGCAGAATGTGACGCCTCGACCGCTGTTTGATCGGCACAGCGTCATATAACGTAGTGGCCTTCACTGGGTCGTTGGTTCGTACGGTGATGCCTCACCAGTCCACGTGCGACCCTTCTGAACAACTGATCAATGGCGTCTTTTTCTTTCTGCGCATGAAGGTCGCCGCCGAGAACTGATCCATCGCGCGCACGATATTGCCAAGCGCTGCGGCTGGATGCTTGCAGTTCTTCCGCCAGTCACCACGAAACAAAGCGTCCAGTTGCTCGCCTTCGCTAGGGCTGGCAGCGCGAAGCACGGTGAGCATCGGGGCAAGGCGTCGATATCCGACTTGTTCATGGCCGATTCGCTCAGCCTCGTCGGTAAGGGTGCCATCGCTGTACGACCAGATTTTGCCAATGTCGTGAAGGAGCGCATAAGTAACGACAAGATCGCGTTGCCAAGGGGCCAGACCGTGCACGCTCGACGCAGCCACCGCAACTTCGAGCGAATGCGTGGCGAGACCTCCAGGCCCCCGGTGGTGATGCGCGATCGACGCCGGACAGGTCCAGTACCAGCGAAACACGTCAGTCAGCGCGAACACGGAAGCCATGAACTGCCGCAATGCGATCGACGACAGGGATCTGACCATGTCACGCACTTGCGACACGGTGCCAACTACCGGAGATGAGGCGAGCGGAATGACATCAAACGGATCAACATCGTCCGACGGCTTCCATTTGACCAACACCAACGGATCCCCTGGCCCTTCGCTGCGAGCATCGACCACGGTCGCACGCCCCAGCGCAATGCGGTCCCCACTTTTCAGTTGCTCAAATGGAAGCCACGAAACCGCAGGCCATGCAGATACCGCCGCACTCAGACCCAATGAAGTGGGAGCTGCGCGAGTATCGTCGGACTGCGACTCCACGTCGTACATCGCCGAAGCAAACGTGTAACAGCGATAACCGCTGGATGAGTTCTTCATGTCGAGGCCTCTCTGGCCAACTCCAATTCCGTATTGCCGATGTCCCCGTTTCAAGTCGCGACGGGTTTCAAGGCATGGCATCAATTCGATGAAGGGTTCTGGTCGTGCGCCAGTTCGACGGTCAACGCTGCCAACAGCGCGCGCTTGTCCTCAGCGGATAGCCCGGCGATCAACCGACTGGACTGACCTCCCGAATCCACAGGAACCGACACGGGGGCTTGCTGAGCGTTGAGCAACCCCGTGTAGGCGCGCCCGTCATTGCGCGTGAGGTTCGGAACGAAGCGCGAGTAAACGCGAAACAGCATTTCCGTCGTCGCGTGCCCCAACACCTTTGCCACCCATTCCGGGTTCTCGCCTGAAGCCAGCATCAACGACGCTGCGGTGTGTCTCATCTGGTAAGGCGGACGTCGCTTCAGCCCAAGATGGCGAAGCAACGGATACCAGACCCGGTTGGTGAAATTGACAGCATCGACAGGGTGGCCGTGCATGGTGTGGAACACCCACACGCAACCTGGCAGTGCGGCTTGGCGCTGTGCTTCCAAGGCGGCGCGAACCTGCGGCATCATGGGAATGTCACGCTTTGAGCCATCCGTCTTGGTGTCGCCATCACCGTCACGCGAGACAGTGCGCACCACGCGGATTACACCCGCATCAAAGTCAATGTCATCCCACTGCAAGCCGTTGACTTCGCCAGTACGCAAGCCCGTCAGGCAGCGCACCGTCAGGTAGTCACGGTAGTCCTTGCGAACCGAGGCAATAAGCAGATCGACCTCATCGAGGGTGAACGGAAACACATCGGCGCGCTTGACCTTCAACGCCTTGATGCCGCGCACCGGCGTGTCAAAGCCGTAACGGTCGCTGGCCTCGCTCAAGATTGCCTTCAGCTGCGCCATCAGTTTGTTGTTGCGCGTGGCCGAGAGCGTCTGCCCTGCCCGCCCGGGACGCAGCGCGAGGTCCGCGCGAAAGCCCAGGAGATCCGCGCGCGAGATTTCGTCCAGGCGCATCTCGCCGAAGCGCGGCTTGAATACCTTCTCGACCGTTTCGCGCATCGCTTCGCGATGTTGTTTGCGCCAGCGAACCTCCGACTCGCGCAACCAGAGGTCGGCGAACACCGAGAACGTCGGTACATCGCAACGCTGCGGCACAGCAGCCGGAGCGATGGCTGCGGTCAACGTGCCGGTTCCGATGGCCGCAACACGCACTTTGGCGCGTGGACTATCCGGAAAATAGTCTGCGAAAACGAACTCACCCGCGCGAATCGCCCGTTCGATCCGTTCCGACAGCTTGGTCAGGCGCGAGCGATTCGCCGGCGTGTCCGCCAGCAACGTCTGTTCACGATAGCGCTGCCCCTGGTAACGGAAGTCAATCAGCAGCAGGCCAGAATCCTTCCGGGCACGAATGCTAGCCATGCGCCACCCCGCCCCCAGCCATCGGGATCGAGCTGGTCAACGAGCAACGCTTGATGTCGCGCTCAATGGCTTCCCAGATAAACAGCAGCTTCCGGCCTCCGAACGGCCGGAAGTAGTGAGTCCCTTCCAGCAGCACCGAATCCTTGAGCCGGTCCCGGATTGTCCGGATGTCGTAATGGATGCGCTCGGCGAGCTGTTCGGTGGTAAGGTAGGTTTCGCTCATTTGCATGCTCCGTTGCTGCCTGAGGTAATCGAATGATCACTTAACTGATCATTCGACGACAGTTATAGCACGCAAAAGACGCTTGTCAATAGCAAATGCTCATTATTTTTATCATCAGCCGCCTTGGACTATCACCATGCTCCGCTTCAAGCTTGCCGAACGCATCGCCGACAAGGAATTCCATGAGAAGCGGCGCATCACCGTGCTGGAAATTTCGGAAGCCACCGGCATCAACCGAATGACCCTGTCCAAGCTGATGAATAAGCACGGGGCCAATGTGCAGACCGACAACCTTGATCGGCTTTGCACTTACTTTGGCTGCCGTATCGATGAACTGGTCGAGCACGTGCCAGACGACGCGCCCGCGAGCTGACCTGTCGCACCCCATGCGACAACGTTCCGAACACTAGAACCCCACCCGAACCAAGGCGTAGCACTCACCGATGGCGATCAAGAAGTCCGACCTTTACGCCTCTCTCTGGGCTTCCTGCGATGAACTGCGTGGCGGCATGGATGCCAGCCAGTACAAGGACTACGTCCTGTTCATGCTGTTCATCAAGTACATCAGCGACAAGTACGCCGACTACGACGGCTTCCAGGCGCCGGTAACTATCCCGCCGGGCGCGTCGTTCCGCGACATGGTGGCCCTGAAGGGCAAGCCGGACATCGGCGACAAGATCAACACCCAGATCATCCAGCCGCTGATCGAGGCCAACACCCGTCTCGCGCGCAGCGACTTCCCCGACTTCAACGACCCCAACAAGCTCGGCGAAGGCGCTGCCATGGTCGAGCGCCTGGGCAATCTGATCGCCATCTTCGAAAAACCCGAGCTGAACTTCGCCAACAACCGCGCCGACAACGACGATCTGCTGGGCGATGC
>CAUJKE010000137.1 GCA_963205385.1 Planctomycetota bacterium
CAGACCTCGGCCGCTGCCGATCGACTCCGCATAGGGATACTCCGGCTGAAAGCTCTCCGGCACGCGAATCTTCTCCGGCGGATATTTATCAACAAATGACTGCGGCGACTGGCGCGGATCGTGCGGCGCGTTGAACGCCACATACATGAAGAACGGCTGCTGGGACTTGCGCGCTGTTTGCAGAAACGCGAGCGCGTCGTCAGCGACCACTTCGCTCCAATGTCGGCCCCCTTCCCAATAGCCGCCGAACTTCGGGTCGGACGGGCTCCACGTATCCGCTTCGCCTGCGATTGGACGGTTGTAGCCGGCCTTGGTCTGTTTCGGCATTCCAGGCCGCACATGCTGAGCCGCATCGAAAACCGTTGCGGCATCGATCGCGACATGCCACTTGCCGGTCAGGTAGGTCTGGTAGCCGGCCGATTTCAAATAGCCAGACCACAGCCGGCCAGCGTCGCGCTCGGCCTTCAAGTTGCGTTCCAGCGCTTTGGCATGCCACAGATACCGTCCCGTATTGAGCATCGTGCGACTGGCTACGCACACCGCCCCATTCCAGCCGCCCATGTTATACGCATGCGTAAACGACGTCCCCTGCTTCGCTAAGCGGTCCAAGTTCGGAGTTTCGATCTCAGCGTTGCCCAAGGCGTGTATCGTGTCGAAGCATTGATCGTCCGCGAAAATGAAAAGAATATTCGGTTTCGGGGTGGGTTCGGCGGCGTGGAGGCTCTTGGCGGGACTCGCGATGAAGCATACGGCGAGCAATCCCCACAGGGCAGCGTCGCGGAGAGACAGCAGCATGGAGTAATCTCCGGAAAGGAGTTATGAGCAATTGAACCTGGTTTCGCGGTCCGTCAGTGCGCAAAAGGGTATTTCACTGCCTGATGCGCCGTAATCTTCATTCCAACTTGCCAGGCGAACGTGTTCTGGTTGGGATCAGCCGGATTGGGTTCCGGCAGCGCCACGCCATCAGCTTCGGCGTAAATCGTGCGCACCACATTCACCTTCTTCGCCGCCGGAGGAGCCAGGTCGTAACCAGTGCCGCGCGTGACTAGCAGCCACGTATTATCGCGAAAACCACCGCGCAACCGGTCGATGGCACTGTGGATCATCGCCTCGCGCTCCTGTTCGGACAGGTTCTCGTCTGTGGATATCGCCTGGACTAGCTTCTGCGTCTCGGAGATATCGAAGCTCACCCAACCATGCGGCGGCAGGTACGCTTCCAGTTTGCAGTGCGACGGAGAGTTCTTAGGAATCATCGCCAGTCCGTACGTCACCCGCGTGGGATAGCCGAGCGCCCGCCCCAGCGCCGAGCACAACCCGTGATAATCGCTGCAATGCCCGGTCCTGGTCTCGAGCGCATGCTGCGAACTAGCGGCGAGCGATGCCTGGGCGTGATCGTAGGTCATATTTTCGTGCATCCAGTCCATGACCAGTTGCAAATCCGCCGCTGCATGGGACGCCTCTGAAACGATGCGTTTGGCTTGCGCCGTGACTGAGTCGTTCACCACCACAGCCTGGTCCCCCTGCAAATAAGGGGCGAAACTCTCCGGCCACTCGACGGCGCGCTGGGTGTTCGCCGGTTGAACATTCCAGCGCAGCGCGTGCGTGGTGACCTGGTACTTATGCGTGATGATTTGCGCCCCTTGCGGGTGCTCGAACTCAAAATACGCAAACCGATTGCCGTAGACGTTCTCGGTCGCGAATGTTGGCTCTTGCGCATCCGGAAAAACGTTGATCTCGCGTGACTTGACCGCCTGCACATTGTCCGACGGCGGAATCGGTAGCCACACTTTGAGCTTCTGCGTATGCTCGGGGGCGGTCACGGCCACGACGAACTCGACGTCATACGTCACCGCTTCGCCCATCAGCACCGGTCGGTACGCTTGCGTTGGATCGAGCGGCAGCGGGGATTGTTGTCCTGGCAACGGAAGCACGATCAACAGCCACAGTCCCAAAGCCAATATCAGACGCTGCATGGCGAGAATCACCTCGGTGGGGGAGTGCATGGGGACGCGGCTTGATAGTCTAATTGACGATTGCCCCACAAGCAACGCGCGGCAACCTCGCGGCGCACGGGCCGGTTTGCTAAATTACGATCATCCCATTTTTCAACACGCGACCAAGGGAAGACGTGCGCATGCATTTCATCGAGATCACGGGACGGCAACTCGCCAGGATTGTCAGCGATGACGAAATCAGCGTCAGCGATTTGCAGCGCTCCGGCGTCGACGAAGACACCGTTGTGCGCATTAACCAGCAAGGCGATATCGAGATTCGCCGCCCCGATCGGTGGGACGTAATTGGCGGCCTGTTAGGCAACTTTGAGGAACGGATTACGAAGGCAACGGGAAGAACGTGGGCGTAAGGATGCGCCGGCGGTGAAGGCGGCGAATCATCCCCATTCAGCGCTTATCCAACCGCATGTCCCCGCATCACTCCGCTCCTGGCACTTTCTTCCCCTGCAACTGATAAACGTACCGCAGCACTTCCGCCACGGCGGCATACTCCTCGGTCGGGATTTGCTGACCGATCTCGACTTGCTTATACAGCGCTTGGGCCAGCGGCTTGCGCTCGACGATGGGAATGTTGTTCTCAAGCGCCAGGCGGCGAATGCGCTGTGCCAGAACGCCGGCCCCTTTGGCGACGACGACCGGCGCCGGCATGGTTTCGTAATCGTATTTGATCGCGATGGCAAGTTCCGTCGGGTTGGTCACGACAACATCTGCCTTGGGCACCTGCGACTTCATCCGATTCATCACGAGCTGCCGCTGCACGGTTCGGCGGCGAGCAATCACCTGCGGATCGCCTTGCAGGTTCTTCATTTCTTCCTTGACTTCCTCGCTGGTCATCATCAAGTCTTTTTCATGCTTCAACTTTTGATAGGCATAGTCGATCAGCGCGATCATGAGGATGGCCGCGGCGATCTTCATGGCGGTCCACAGCAACGTCGTCGCTAGATAACTCGCGATCTGCGGCACTTCCAGCGCCGCCAGGCCAATCAGTTCATTCTGCTTGCCCCACAAACACCAGACCGCGACTCCGGTAATGACGCTGATCTTGGCCAGGCCGAGGATCAAGCGCACGAAGTTCGCGGTGGAGAAGATGCGGCCGAGGCCCTTGATGGGGTTGATATGTGATGGATCGAAGCCTGCTTTCTTGGGCAGGAACAAGAATCCCACCTGTGCGAGATTGACGCCGATCGCCGCCAAGAGCAGCGCTCCGAGCAAGGGGAGCATCACCCACCCCGCTTCACCTAGCACCAATCGCCAGCGCGTCGCGAGCGTCGCTTGATCGATCGTGAAAGTCGCGTCGGCCCCTAGCGCTTGCCGCATCAGGCTCCCGAGAAACCTGGCGATCTGCTGGCCCTGATAGAGCAAGACCCCTAGCGCCACGATCAGCAACACGGCGGAACCCAGTTCCTGACTGCGCACGACCTGCCCCTGATCGAGCGCCTCCTGGCGCCGATGGGGCGTCGCTTCATGCGTTTTTTCACCTGCTTCTTCAGACAAGGAGAATCCTCAAACTTCTACTTAGGGCGCGAGTGTTTCAAACGCGTCGCGCATCGTATCGATCGTCTCCCAGGCCGCATCCTGAAACAGCCAGGCAATCGCGCTCAGCGACGCCGCGGTGACGACCATCAAGATCATCACATTCAGGCCAAACCCCACGGCAATGATGTTGAGTTGCGGCATCGTGCGATTGATCAATCCCAGCAGCAAGTTGGCGAGCAGCAACGAAACCATCGCCGGCGCCGCCGCCCGCACGCCCAGCGCCAAACTGTTCGAGGTGACTTGAGTCAGCGCGTCGACAAGCGAGGGACCAAACGCGGTATTTCCCGGCGGCATCCAGCGAAACGTATCGAGCAGCACCTGCATCAGTTCGCGATGCCCGCCGATGATCACAAACACGGCCAGCGTCACGCGGTCCATGAGTTCCGACAAAATCGGCACGGAGCCATCGTGCGCGGGGTCGAACACATCCGCGAGCGACATCCCGCTGAGTTGTCCCATGATCTGGCCCGTGAACTGCAACCCCGTGAAGAGAATATGCACGCAGAGTCCCAGCGACAGACCGAGCAGGATTTCGTGCGACAACATCCAGGCCAGTTCCAGCGTGCTCGCCGGCGTGTTGGCCAGAGTTTGCCAATGAAACGGCGTCACTAATATCGCCAGCGCGACCGCGAGAATCGCCCGCACTTGCATGGGGGCGGTGCGTAGTCCCAGCACCGGCGCGGTCATCACCAACCCGCTGATGCGCGTCAGGATCAGCACGAAGATGAGGAACTGGTTTTGATAGAGCGATAACAGCGCGGCCATGACGTTCGTCCGCCGGAAGCGGTTTCGAGGCTAACGGGGCGCGAACTTCAGGACTTTCCCGCCACGACCCGCGGCACGTTTTCGTACAACGTCGAGGAATAATCGACCATTTGTTGAATCAGCCACGGCAAGCAGAGGCTGAGCACCAGCACCATCGCCACGATTTTGGGAACGAATGAAACCGTTTGATCTTGAATTTGGGTCAACGCTTGCACCAGGCCAATGATTAAGCCGACCAGCGTGCCCACGACCAAGATCGGTGCGCTCACCAAGAGTCCCACCATGATCGCTTGACGCCCCAGATCGATGACTTGCTGCGCTTCCATGAGCGGCGTTCCTGATGAAGGTGGTTGAGCTGTAAATGACTGTCTCTGTCCTAACCATACGGGGCGAAACTTTCGAGCAACATGCCGACGACAAGTCGCCAACCGTCGACGAGCACGAACAAAATCAACTTCAGCGGCAGCGAGATCATCACCGGCGGCAGCATCATCATCCCCATCGAAATCGTCACGCTGGCAACGACCAGGTCGAGCACTAAAAACGGCAAGTAAATCTGAAAGCCAATCAAGAACGCGGTCTTGAGCTCGCTAAGCATGTAAGCCGGCAGGAGCACCACCAGCGGAATATCGTCGTACGTTTCGGGATTCGGCGTCTCCGGCGGTAGGTACTCATAGAACAACCAGACGTCATCGCTGTTGCCGGCGATATCAATTTGCCGACTCATGAACGCGCGGATCGGCTTAACGCCTGCGTTCCACGCTTGCTCCAGGCTCATCTCGACGTCTGGATCGCTGTACGGCTTGATCGAGTCGTTATAGACCTCGCTCCACGTCGGCCACATCACCAGCATCGTCATGAACAGCGCGATCGATGTCACGACCTGGCTGGGGGGCAATTGTTGCGTGCCGAGCGCCTGGCGCAAAAGTCCCATCACTACGATGATCCGCACAAAGCTCGTCGTCATCAGCAAGATTGCCGGCGCCATGCTGAGCACGGTCAGCAGTAGCATGATTTGCAGCGAGGAGCGCAAGCCTTCGCGACTCGTCCACGCATCCGGGCCGCCGGAGACGAACTTCGTGAATTCCTGCGTGGCGTCAGGCATCTCGCGGGTGTCGCCGTCATCGCCTAGTTCGCCTGCGAAGTTCGCGGGAATCTGCAATTCGAGTTCGTCCGGCGACTGCGCCCAAGCCGCCGTAAGCATGCCGCTCATCGCAAACAGGATCACAACCAGACCCAGCCAGCAGCGCGCGAGCGTGCGGCAGAGCGACCGAGGCGATTCGATTCTGGCCGGCTCATGTTTACGCATCGAAGCCTCCCCGACGCGCGCCGCGCGGACCAGTGGTCGCGCTGGCGGTCGCAGTTCCCAAGAAACCGGTAGGCGCTGGTTCGCGTTCGAACTGTCGCATGACTTCACGGAACTCCGCCGTGGGACCATGCGCGGCTTGTTGCTTGCAGAGCGCGGTAAGCCGCTCAACTTCATCGGGATCGGTGATCTCCGTCAGCGTCTCCGCACTCACCGGCGTCACAGCCACGAGCAAGAGCTTGCGTCCCACGCGCATCAAGTGGATGTTCTGCTTGCCGGCCAGCGGACTGCGGCCCAAAGTTTCCACTGCTTCGCTGGGGAGTCGAAACATGCTCCGCGGCATGGTCCGCCGCAAGAACCACGCGAAGACGAGAAAGATTCCAATCACCAGCCCCAAGCTGGCGAGAATGGTGGTCACTGTCGAGCGATTGCCAGGCGAATGCGGCTGCCCCAGCTCGCGCTTAACACGTTCGCCAGGGCGGGCGAGGGGAATGCTGTCGCGCTCGGTATCAGACGCCGTCGCAGCGGTTTCAACAGGTGAGGCTTGCGGCGCTGGCCGAGCCGCTTCCGGGGTGGTGAACCGACTGGGCTGGGAAAGTTCAAAGTCTTGCGCCGCGGCGCGCCCGTTCCAGACGCCGGCAGCGACCAGGCTCAGCATCAGGATAAAGTTAGCGGCGCGCATGCGGGACATCCTTGTCAGCTCGCGATCGAAATCCATTTCGATCTTCATTGGGCAAACGTTGCGATTCGTCCTCAGTGCTCAGTTTTCTTCAAGCCGTGGGCGGCTCATGGCCGATATGCGATGTGCAGCGGTCTGTTCCAATCTTTTCGCTGCACGAGCGTTAATTCGTGGCCGCAGCCGCCATCTCACTCCGTGAGTTGAATGCCTCACGCGGAGCGTAAGGTCTTCTAGGGCGCAACCGAAGTCTTAGTGACGGCGGCTACATTTCGATTGCCAGACGATGTTTTGGGCCGCCTTCACTACGCCGCATCTTCTCCGGCTAACAGTTCCGCCACGCGGACGCAGAAGTTATCGTTGAGTACGAGGACTTCACCACGCGCGATCAGTCGCCCGTTGACATACACCTCGACCGGATCACCGGCGAGCTTATCGAGCGCGACGACCGAGCCCTTGCGGAGCTTGAG
>CAUJKE010000138.1 GCA_963205385.1 Planctomycetota bacterium
TGCGCTCTAGGCAGAAATTTTTCGCTGTTCAACGATCCAATCACGCCGGCCATCCTGTGCGTATTGATGCGCAGTGGCGAGAAAACGCTCACCCTGGTCGTCGAGGAGACAGGGCAAAGCATCGGCAGCGGGGCAGAGTCCGCGAGTTTGTTGATTGCGACAGCCTTGCGCGTGCGAAAGCGCAGTACATGGCATTGGGTTGGGTCCGCAACCGTGACTGCTCCTTTTGCCACACCAATCGAACGTGACATCCTGAGCAATTTCAGCCAACATGCCACCTTCAATTGCCACCCTGCCTCAACCCGCCGCGGCGGCTTTCACCACAACATGGCGACGTTCCGTTTTTGCTTGAATGAGATGCTCCGTCTGCTAAAATCTGGGCTGCACAATCGATCTGAACACCTGGTAGGTCTTCCCTCGCCTGTGAGAACCCGATGATGAGCGGTAACACAACACGCATTTCACGACGCAGCTTCCTGGGAAGTACGGCCGCTGCGGCTTTGGCGCCGTCCATCGTGCCGGCCAGTCTGTTCGGTGCGAACCGCCCCAGCGAGCGTGTCTCGCTCGGTTTCATCGGAATGGGGCTGCATGGGATCGGTCGAAACCTGAAGGGATTTCTGGCCTTGGACGATGCTCAAGTCGTCGCGGTTTGTGACGTGATGAAGTCGCGTCGGGACGACGCCCGGGAATTAGTCAACCGCCAGTACGGCAACCAAGATTGTGCCAGCTATGCCGATTGGCGCGAGGTGATTAGCCGCGACGACATCGATGCGGTGGTGATTTCAACGCCTGACCATTGGCACGTCCCCATGGCGTTGGCGGCGATTCGGGCGGGGAAGGACGTGTGCTGTGAGAAGCCGACCTTGACGATCCAGCAGGGGCGGATCCTTAGTGATACGGTGGCTAAGCACGGCGCGGTTTTTCAAACATCCACCGAAGATCGTTCCCTCCCGGTTTATCACCGCATGGCGGAACTGGTCCGCAATGGGCGCATCGGTCGCCTGAAGTCGATTCATGTCAAGTTGCCGGGGGCCCAAGTCAAGGCTGAGGCCCCCAACTACGCCGCAGTTCCCGATGGTTTTGATTACGACATGTGGTTAGGCCCAGCACCGGCGGCGCCGTATGCAACCAACCGTTGCGGCAATCAACAATGGCGCAACATCTTTGACTACTCGGGCGGCAACCTTACCGACTGGGGAATGCACCAGGTCGATACCGCCCAGTGGGCCAATGACACGGAATACAGCGGGCCGGTTGAAGTCTCTGGCGAAGGTGACTTTCCCGACAAGAGCAGTATCTACGACACGGCACTGCAGTTCAAACTGCACTATAAATATGCCAACGGTGTCGAACTCCTTGTTGAGTCGGGCGGCACCAGCTTGCGGTTCGAAGGCACCGATGGTTGGGTTGGTAACGAAGCTTTCAGCAAGCCGCTGGTGGCCAGTTCGCAGAAGATTCTCGACAGCGTTATCGGTCCGGAAGAGATCCACCTTTACACTTGCGTCGGCGGCGAGCATCGTAATTTCTTGGATTGTTTTCGCTCGCGCAAGGCCCCCTATTTTCCAGCCGAAATCGGCCACCGCTGCGCCACGGCACTGCACATTGGGAACATCGCCATGCTGCTCGGCAAAACGCTGCGTTGGAATCCCGAAACGGAAGCATTCGTGGACAACGACGACGCCAACGCGATGCGATCCAAGCCGATGCGAAAGCCTTGGAAGCTGTAAGTTTGCATCTCGACGATCGCCTTACCGTCTGATTCCCACTTTGGGAGCCTGCTGGCGGTTGGTATCCTGGCGGCTTCAGTCTGGGGTTGCTTGAATTTCGCGAATCAGAATATCGCGAAATTCCACGTGCATGTCCTGGCCACCGTGAAGCTGAAGGCCGAAATGGCCTTCGCGGCGGCCTTGGTCCTTTTTGAGTTCAGACGTGACGACGCCGTTGATCTTGACGACGATGTCTTCGCCAATGGCGCTCAGTTCAAGATCGGTCCATTCACCTGGCTGGTACTTGCGCTTTTCGATCACCTCGGCCGTTGGCTGGTGGACCCAAGCGCGACCGCCGGTTTCATACAACCCGCCTGTCTCCTGCGAGGTGTCCACCTCGACCTGGAATCCGTGGACGCCGACAGCGCTCTTCACAGGGCTGGCGCGAAAGTAAAAACCGCTGTCACCTGCGATGACGCGAAATTTTGCTTTCACGACGAAGTCTGAAAACTTCCGATTCGAAAGCAGAATGCCATGCAGCTTTTCACTCTTGTCGCTCGTGCCGACAATCGCACCATCAATGACTTCCCATTTGCCACCCGGCATCGGCGTCCAGCCTTCGAGGGATTTGCCGTCGAACAGAGGTTGGAAATTAGCGTCCTCCGCATACGCACACGGAGCGATGACGGCCATGGCGATGATACAAATGATGTTTCTCATATTGTCCTCTCGTGGAATTCGAATCTAAAAAACCTCAAAATACTTGAAATGACCGCTCAGAACTACCCAAATTGCCTCCGCGACGCTCCAATCGGTTGGAGCGAGCGGAAGTAAAGTCGAGTCGATCATTTGATTTGCAGCGAGTCGCGCCGACCAAATCTAGACTCTGACATGTGGAATCAATAGATATATCAAGAAAAGCAAACTCAAAACAAGCATGACCAAAATCAGTCGCTCTTTCGGAAGAACTTGCATTGGGTCTCTCCAAACGCTCAGGATCATTCTTCAATTTTCGCAACGGCATAGCTGAACAACGGCGGGGTCGCACAGGCGATATGAATCGGATGGCAGGCTTGCCAGTGCGGAAGCGCGAGTGAGTCATGCTATTATGCGAATCGTTCATCGTGAGTGCGGCATCCTGGATTCACGGGTCGAGGCTGGAATTTTGGCGGCACGTTGTCATGGTAATGTGCCTGCTCGCCCAATGCCAGCACGGAGCATTCTGCGACGGCGCGCGGCGGCTTGATCGTCAGCAAAGGCTCACATCTGCTGGCCCTCGCTCGTGGACGTAACTCAAGATGTTACGTTCGACTCGTGAGGCTGGGAAACGCTGATGCTGTTTACGAACAAGACCAGTGGCACGACTCGTCACGCTTTATACTGGTGAGTCTGGCGGCGATGGCAAGCCGCGTTCGCGGGTAGAACGGAACTAGTTCCGTTCTACGGGCGTCGACTTGTAGCTTGACGCCTGCCAAGTTTGAGCCAGGCGAGCCTGCGGGTGAGCGGCGCGCTATTTGGGAAGCTCGTAAGCTTGCACGACGTTGTCCATCATGAGCGGAATGACGAGCAGGCGCTGCTGCGGCAGGTAGGCAATGTCGGCGACGCCTGGCTTGTCGAAGTTCAGCAGCGTCGTCACTTTCCCTTCACTGGAGATGCGAAATACCTTACCGGCCTTCCAATCGGTGACGATGTAGCCTCCTTGGCCATCGACTTCGAGGCCATCCAGATTGCCGGTCGGCTCCTTGGTAATGAGCGTCTTGGCCTTGGTTTTGAGATTGAGTTTGAACAAGCGGCCTGGCGTTTTCGGATTAAGGTCTTCGGAGTATCCCCAGCCGGCCACGACGAGCGAATCGCCTTCGACTAGAAGTCCGTTGGGGCATTCGAGTTTTTCCCCCTCGGCAAAGACGCTGACTTTGCCGTCCTTCACCGTGTAAATCTTACTGGCCATGGTGTCGCTGACGTAGACCGTGCCGTCGGCGTCGGTCGCCAGGTCGTTCAAAAACTTCGCGTCCGGAATCGTGATCGCGACGACTTGCTTGCCGCTGTCGATTTCAAAGCCTACGACGCGATCGATATCACTCACCCACAACAGGTTCTTGTGCGAGCGCAGTCCCTTGGGGGCATTCAAGCCTTCTACCCACTTCTCGGCGAGGACTTTGCCCTGCGCATCGCAACGGGTGATCCAGCCTTGGCCATCTTTCTTGCCTCCTTCGCCGGAGATTTGCGAAATGAAGAAGTTCTTGGTGACGGGGTCGAAGTACGCGCTCTCTGGCGCGTCGCAACCCTGGGTCACTTCCCACTTCAACGTGGGTTTTGGCGACGGTTCAGCCGCCGGGAGGCATGACGAACCGGTTAGCACGAACGCTAGCACAACGAGGGAACGCAACATGTTGAGGATCCTGATGGGGAAAGGCGGGAGGGATAGCCAGGCAGTGCGGCGCCTCTAGTGTAACGGAAGTAAAGGGGCGTCGGGTAGATAACCTTCTGGTTTTCTGAATTCTTACGCCACGACTTGCGTGGCAACTGGATGCTGCCAGCGGTAGCCGAAGCTGCGGATGCTGAGGAGCGTGGCGCCGAGGTTGAGGGCGAAGAACGTGTAGCCGAAAAACAGCTCCATCACCGGTTGGATCGGCACCGCGCGCAGATTGACCTGGGCGAACAGCAGCACCGCCACCAGAAACAACAGCACGCAAACAATCGGGATAGCATAGGCCCCAAAGAACCACTCGCGGCAGCTTTCGTGGCGAAAAGCCCCAATCACAAACGGAATGCTCGGCAGCATGAGCAAGACGCCGCTCACGCACATGCCAAAGATTTTCCAGCCGAGCTCCTCCTGCCAATTGTCGAGCAGCAAGGCCCACGGCAAAACGCGCACCCAGGCCAGGATCACGCAGGATACTAACATCAACAGCAGTACAAACCGGAGCGAGAATTGATTGCGCGAAGGCGTGTCATGCTCCGCGGCGAGTCGGCATTGGCTGAACCAGCGCCAGACGCCGATGGCAACCGCACAGGTGATGATACTGCCGCCATGCACAACTAACAGCGCCTGCCAGTCGAGGTCAGGCAGTTTGTCGCCCTGCCAATGGGTGCCTTGTCCCAGGCAGGCGATGAGAATCAGAAACATGCCCACGGCTTCCACAATTCGCCGCCAACGTTGCCCCGGCCCGACCACGGCCCAGATGCCAATCAGCGGGCCTTGTGCGAGCGACGCGCCTACCACCGCCGCGATTAAAGACGAATCACCGCTGGTCTTGGCCAACGCCGTGGCCGCAAAGAGCGCGAACGAAGCCTGAGCGCCAATGACAATCGCTCCATACACTTGTTCAAAAGAAAAGATCGGGCGGGCTTCGGCCAGCATGTCGGCGAGCTTCCGGCAATCACGACACGAACTATCGAGGCTCACGAAGTTTACAGGTTGGCATGTTTCAGGAGCGCCTGCAACTCGTGCATGGCGATGAGATCGCGCTCACAGCCTTGCTCGGCAAAGATAACCTGCAAATTGGTGAGGACGCGGCCGATCCAGCGCGCATGGGAAGCGGCCTCGATCACAAACGGCGCGGACGGATCGAACGATTTTCCCAACACGCTCTCGATAAGCACGACAGCCTCTGTAGGCGACAATACCGCACCCCGATGGTAGGGATCGACAATCAGCCAGCCATCGCCATCGTGGACGCGGACCAGAAAATGCGCGGGGGTATTCAGCCCGTCGATCTTGAGCCCCACCCGCTCGCCAACGACTTTATAGAGGAGTGACAGCGTGACAGGAATTCCGCACCGTCGCTCAACCACGGTGGGAAGGTAGCTATTGAGCGGGCTATAGTAACGCGCGCGCTCGCCATGAAAGCCTTCTTCCTCGAACAAGACCTCGTGCAAATGCGCGATAAGCGCCGCGGGGTGACCGTGACGCACGCGCGCCAGAACTCGGTTGGCAAGCCCTTGCAAGTAGCCGTCCACCTGACGCGGGTCGGCATCCTCGAGCGCATGCAATGAGACAGCGGTGGCGGCTTGAAGCAGTCCTGCAGTTGTACTCAACTGAGGGAGACTTTGCGCGAATAGATCGAACGCTTCCTGGCGGCAAATCATGATGGAACTCACACCGACGTGCCGGCCGTGCGTGGTTGGGGGTACGTCACCTGCCTGACATGCCCGCACAGCCTCTATAGTTATAAGCGTTGATTGTTCCGGTTCTGGCTCACTTTCTGTGGAAATTTTTGAGAAAACTTCGCCGCGTAGTTCCTACGAGGTACCCATTTGACGATGATGCGCGGCTAAGATCGGTTTATTCCGAACATTTGCTACCACGGCCAGGCGAACAGGCGGGGGGCGACGAAGTACAACACGTGCAAAACACCGGCGGCGTAGATAGAGCCCATTAAATCGTCTGCCAGCACGCCCCAGCCCAGGGGCAAGTGTTCCAGCCGCCGCGCCGGCGGAATCTTCACAATGTCGATGACGCGGGTGATGGGAAAGCCCCAGACGACGGCCATCCAGGGGCTCAAATCCGCGATGCCTGCCAGCGGGCCGGGAAACAAGAGAAGTGTGAAGAGTAGCCCCGCGACTTCATCTGTGACAAACGCGCCAGAATCCTTCTTCCCAAAGAACTCTTCCGCCCAACCACCGAGCCGAATCGTAATCGCGCAGGTCACCGCCAGGGCGGCAAAAATCAACCCGGCCTGCACAAGTGGGGCGTGTGGAAAGCCCAGCGCGATCGCCAGATAGATGGGGATGCCCCACAACGCGCCGACAGTGCCAGGAGCAATCGGCGAGTAGCCGGCGCCGCCGCAGGTGGCAATCGCGATGGTTAGGCGTTGTTTCCACGAAGTGCTAGCCAAGCTGTTGCATCTCCCCTCGGGAACTAGCGTCGAGCGCCACCGTCAAGCGCGGCGGTGAACTTCCCCCCGCAGTCACGCTGAACATGATCGTCTTCAACATCATCGTCGCCGTGACGGATGCGTGCAACCGGAGTTGGCGAGCGCGCGATGAGAAGCGCGCGGCGACAAGTGAGCTTCACTGGTGAGCGGCGCGGAGGAGTCGATCGTTGATCGCGAAGCCCAGCCCTGTCGATGTTGGAACGAGTTCGGACCATAGGCCATCGATGTCGTCGGCGTCGTCGAACGCGCGCAAGATGGCGAATAGATTTCGCGCCGCCACGGCCAGGTCACCGGAAGTACTCAACGAACGCACCTGCACGGATCGCGAGCCCTCGCTCGCGGCGAGCAAGTTTCGCAACTGATGGTGGATGGACTCGGGATCGCCTATGACGATCACCAGCCCCACGCAGGCGTCGGGCGCCAGGTTCGCAAGCCACTCTCGCTGCTCGGTGGCTGACATTTCCGCCCACGGTTTCGACAACAGGCGTAGCGGCTTGCGCGGCGCGTAATGGCTGGCCAGTAGCCCCGGCGAAGGTTGCGACGCGACGGATTCTGGGGAACGAAGTGGCCGATGAATTTCACCACGGACGAGTCCCGCGACCGTTTCTAGCGAGACACCACCGGGGCGCAGCAGTGTGAGCGCGCCATCAGGCTCAAGCGCGAGCACCGTCGATTCAATGCCGATATCGCACGCACCGCCATCGAGAATGTACGCAATCCGATCTCCCAACTCCGTCATCACGTGCGCCGCTGTCGTCGGACTAATGCACCCAAAGCGATTAGCGCTGGGCGCCGCCAACGGCTGGCCGACCGCGCGGAGCAACTGCTGCGCGACGGGATGCCGCGGACAGCGCACGGCGACGGTCCCGAGGCCACTGGTAACCAGATCGGGAACCTGGGTTTGCTTCGGCATGACCACAGTGAGCGGCCCCGGCCAACACGCGGCGGCGAGCGTTTCTAAGTTCTCGATAGCCGCGGGCGAAAGCGCGGTTGGATCGAGCAATCCCTGCGCGGTCAGCCATGGAACCCACGTGCCGGTCGTTTTCTCCGCGATGTGGCAGATGAGCGGGTCGAACAGCGGACGCTCTTTGGATTCAAAGATGCGCGTGATCGCGCGCTCATCAAAGGCGACGCCTGCCAGGCCATAAACCGTCTCTGTCGGCATGGCAACCACATGCCCAGCTAGGAGCGATTGCGCTGCGAGGGCGATGTTTTCTGGGGTGGGGGCTAGTAATTGCGCGCCGCGGCGGTCATTCATATTCCCACGCAATGCAGTAGGTCGAAGCTCAACAGCAGAACGCCTGCGGTCACGCGACCGCAGGCGTTCTGAGTTTAACAAATCGGCGAATCAGCGCGCTAATCCATTTCGTAGATGTTCGAGCGCACGTCGAACTCGCGCAGGCCAGGCGTCTTGTCGCCGATTTCCGTCAGCAACCAATCATCGTCCCCTTCGCCGGCCATGCTGTCGCGGGCGTTGTCGCGAGGAATCGTGTCGGCGTTCAAGCGGTCGCTGAGCAAGTCGATGCGGTCGTAGATATCTGTCGGTTCGAGCCAATCGGCCAAAATCAGCATCAACACTTCGTTGTCGTCTTCGCCGTCGAGCGCGCCGTGAATGAGCAAGTCGTCGTCGTAACCGCCATACATTTGATCGGCCTGAAAACCGCCAATGAGAAGGTCGCGTCCCAAGGAGCCAAACAGCGTGTCGTTGCCGCCTTGACCGACCAGGATATCCGCGCCGCGTCCGCCATCGATGCGATCGTTGCCTGCGCCGCCTCGGATAATATCGTCGCCATCACCGCCGCTGATGCGATCGTTGCCGTCGCCGCCGTCGAGGATGTCGTTGCCGGCGCCGCCGCTGATGTAATCGTTGCCGTCTTCGCCATAGGCAATGTCCTGATGACGTCCGCCGACGATGTAATCGTTGCCTCGGCCGCCGTAAAACGTGTTTCGGCCTTCACCTCCGAGCAAACGATCGTTACCGTCGCCGCCAATGAGGATGTCGTTGTAGCGTCCGCCGGCGATATAGTCATTGCCCGTGCCGCCATCGAGCACCGTAGCGTAGCCGACGTTGCCGCTAATATAGATGCGATCCGCGCCCCCTTGGGCGTAGATCACCAGACGGCCGGTAGCGTCCGGGAGCTTGTAGAAATTCGAGTTGATGCGGACACGAATGGCGCCTGACGACAACGACTGGGCCATGATGTAGTCGCCGCCGAACGTGCCGCCAATCTCGATGTCTTCCTCACCTTCTTCATTGGGCACGAGGTCGAAAATCTTGACCTCGAGTTCGTGCGTCGCTTCGAGCCCGGTGTCTCCTTCCCAATCGGTTGCCGTGACGACAATGGTGTTGCTCTCCGTCTCAATGGGAAAGATATGTTCAAGCGTGACGCCGGAAGCATAGCCTTTGACCATCTGATCGACATCGCCATCGCCATCCCAGTCGATGCGATACGTAATTGGCTTGCTGGCGTCCTTGGGAGAAGGATCGCTCGCGCCGAACGTGTACAAGCCTGGCTTGCCGCGCACAATCGACAGCGGTGCGTCGAGTATCTCGGCGGTCGGTCCCACATTGTTGACCGTGATAATCACATTCACGCTCGACGACTCCATCGCGGCGTTGGTGACCGTGACCAGCGCGACATATTCGCCAGAGTCCAAAAATTCCTGCGTGCCGGCAACCGTGTTCAATACTTCGTTTACCGACCCCGGTTCCGTCGACGAGCCATCGCCCCAGTTGATCGTCGCCGCATGGGGCGGTGTGGAGCCGACGTCCGTAAACGTCGCCACCACGCCTGACAGCGTTTGGCCTTCATTCAGCGTGATGCCAACTTCCGGCGTCAGCACCACCGCGGCCAAGACCATGCGGGCTTCGAGCGATTCCACCCGCAATTGACGCGCTCGAACTCGTCGCGATTGACGCAATTCTCGTAAACTCATGCGATGACCTTTTCACCTGTACAGAGGCACTGGACCTTTTTCCGCTCTTCCGAAGTGAGCCATTTTACGCAGTCGCAGCCTAAACTCCTATTTGGCAGCTAGGTAAAACTGGGGCACATAAGAAGGATGGAGATGATTGTAAAAATAGCCGCTGCATGAAGCAATCAAAAAGTTGCCCAGCCAATGATTTCCTGCCGGTTTTCGAATGCTCCAGGTTAAGGGGGGCCTTTACGTCGGCCGCCCGGCGACGAGGGGCGAAAGACAATCGGCGGAAGTCAATTGGCGAACATAGAGCGAAAGCTATGTTCAGGGCCCGTGTGTTATCGCTGCTCGAAGTTCCGATTCTCAATCGCCAAGCGTGCAGCGGTCAATCATACGAGCGCCGCACGGTTCACCCTTCCAACCCCATTTCGCGCTCCACTTCCGCGCGGGCGGTTTGGACGTGCGTAATGATCGCTTGCATCTGACTGGCGTCGATGAACGGCGAGAGGACGTACGATTTGAGCGCGACGCGGGCGTCGCCGGCGTCGCTCACATCGCACCGATCCGTAAAGCCTATCGCCACGCCTCGCCCGGCGAGCGCCTCGGCATGCACCTTGCGATAGATCCGCCGATTGAACTCGTTGAACGTCGCGAGTTGCTCCCGATACCCCGCATCGCGCAGTTCGCGCTCTCGCACCGCGAACGTATCGACCCCGTTGGGATAAGCGCGAAACAAGGTCACCGGCCCGCAGTTGAGACGATTCACCGTTGTCAACTCCGGTTGCGCGCCGATCATTTCGCGCAGCAGTTCGGCCATTTCCACCGCATGACCCAGCAACACGCGCAAGCCCTCTTGCCCCAGCAGCAGCAAACTCCCCAGCGCCGCCATCACGCCCCCGGCGCCGCGGGAGGTCTCCAAACTGAACATGCCGGGGTGATACTCGCCGGAGTGGAACAGGTATGGCATCGTGCCGCGCTCCCGCACGAGGTAGCGCAGCTCGGTGCGATCGCGGAGCAAAAACATCGACGAAATGTACGGCGCGAACCCCGTCTTATGAAAATCGATCCCCAGCGAATCCGCCAGCGGCAAGTGTCGCATGCGATTGGTGATGGCCGCCAGCGAGCGCACCGTTCTGCCGCGAAAGCCCAATGTATTCGCGTGAAAATCGTAGTCGCGAAACACCGACCACGCCCAACCGATGACGGCATCCGCATGCACATGCGGAGCGTATGGGAGCGCGTAGTCCTCGATGAGTCGCGCGCGAAGTTCGTACACGCCTTGCAAGTCGTCGATGCCAAACGCGTCGGTTGTTCCCATGGTCGCGACGATCGCCGCGATACGTTTCCCTGAGTCCAACGCTGTGCGGGCCAGACGTTCGAGATCCGCTAGGTCAACGCTGCCATCTTCGTGAGTCCGCGCTAGCAGGACGTTGTCTTGCCCGATGCCGAGCCAGCCGGCAACGGTTTGATTCGCGTAGTGACTGCGCGCGGAAGCCAGGACGACGTGTGACGATTCGAGACCCCGCCGCATCGACTCCGGCGAGGCTTTCTCCAGCCCGATCT
>CAUJKE010000139.1 GCA_963205385.1 Planctomycetota bacterium
ACAACATTGCCAATGCCAACACCCCCGGCTACATCCGCGAGTCCGTGGTATTGACGCCTGCGCCGACGCAGCGCAAAGGCGACTTGTTGCTGGGCCTGGGCGTTGATGTGCAGGCGGTCATCCAGCAGACCGACAAATTCCTGGAAGAACGCCTGCGCGGCTCGGTGAGCGACCTCTCCAACGGCGAGACGCAAGAGGGAGTCTACACCCAGTTGGAAACGCTGTTGGGCGAACTGAGCGATACCGACCTCAGCACGTCGCTGACCCGGTTCGTCGGCAGCATCAACGATATTCTCAACCAGCCGGAGAGCATTCCTGTCCGCAACTTGGCCGTGCTGCAAGGACGGACCCTGGCTGCCGATGTTCAGCGTCTCGATCAGCGCGTGCGCGAAGTGCGGGAAGATGTGAACCATCGCATCGACGACACGGCCACCGACATCAACCGCCTCCTATCTGACATTGCCGGCTTGAACAAGCAGATTCTCGTCGCCGAAGGGGGCGCCGTCTCGAAGAGCGACGCGGTGGGCCTGCGCGATCGGCGCGGAGTCGCTTTGAAAGAGCTCGCGGGCATCATGGATATCAAGACCGTGGAGCAGAAGAACGGCGACGTCACGGTGTTTGCCGGCGGCGAGTATCTAGTGTTTGAAGGAACCTACCGCGAAGTCACCACGGTGCTGAAGCCTGATCGGGGGCTCAACGCGGTCGAAATTCGTCTGAAATCGACCGATGCGCCGCTGAACATTTCGTCTGGAAAGCTCTCTGGGTTGATCGCCTCGCGCGATCAAATTCTCGGCGGCTTCATCGACCAACTCAACGATTTCACCCGCGCGTTCATGTTCGAGTTCAACAAGCTGTACTCCAGCGGGCAAGGATTGGTGGGGTTTACGAACCAAAGCAGCGAGTTCACCGTCGACGACGTGCAACTCCCCCTCGACCAGGCTGGGCTGGACTTTACGCCGGTCAATGGCTCGTTTCAGGTGCAGGTGTTGAATCAACAGACGGGGTTGACGAAGACCGTCGACATTCACGTCAAGCTCAACGGACTCGAGGACGACACCACGCTGCAAGACCTCCGCGATCAACTGGACGCGATTGACGGGCTGAGCGCCGAGTTGACGCCGCAGCGCGGCCTGGCGTTGAAGACGGAAAGCTCCAATCTCTCTTTCGCCTTCGCCAATGACACGAGCGGCGCGCTCGCAGCCTTGGGTCTGGCCACGTTCTTCACTGGTTCGTCATCTTCGGATATCGGCGTGAGCCAGGCGGTGCTCAAGGATCCGGCAAAATTCGCGGCGAGCAAAGGGGGGATTGGCAAGGACTCGAACAATGCGATCGACCTCGCAGGCTTTCTCACGCGTCCCTTGGAATCGGCCAATGGCGCGACGGTCAGTGACCTCTACGACCGCCTCGCCGGCGAAGTGACGCAGCAATCGGCGGTCTCCAAAGCGGTCGCCGAAGGCTTTCGGGTTTTTCAACGCACGCTCGATGGGCAACGGCTAGCGATCAGCGGCGTCAACATCGACGAAGAAGCCGTCAACCTCATTACCTACCAACGCAGCTATCAGGCGGCGGCGCGATATATCTCCACTGTCAATGACTTGCTCGAGACGTTGATCAACTTGTAAGTTCCCCGTATGGCCTCCATCTATCCCATCCCGACGACGCGCAGCAGCGAAGCCTTGGTGCAAGCGCGCCTGCTCGCGCAATTGCGGGGTGATCAGCTCGACTTGCTGCGACTGCAAACGCAGATCAGCACCGGGCGGCGCATTCTCACGCCTAGCGAAGACGCCCCGGCCTCCATTCGCGGCATGGGTTTGCAACGCCTGCTGGAACAAAAAACGCAGGTCAAAACGAACTTGACGACGAGCGCGTCGTACCTTTCGGCCAGCGATGTGGCGGTGAGCAATCTTTCGGGACTGATCGCGAGCATTCGCGGCACCGCGGTCGCGGCCGCAGACACCACGGCGAGCAGTTCGGAACGCAAGTCGGCGGCGGTCGAAATTGAT
Organism: Planctomycetota bacterium; assembly: GCA_963205385.1. Classification (GTDB taxonomy): domain Bacteria; phylum Planctomycetota; class Planctomycetia; order Pirellulales; family Pirellulaceae; genus JAEZGD01. The sequence goes on from CAUJKE010000139.1 coordinate 2,004, forward strand.
CGCGCGATGCAGCAGATTCTCGATATCTCGAACCAACAATTTCGCGGGCGATACTTGTTCGCAGGATCTGACACGACGACGCGCCCCTTCGAGGCAAGTGGCGAGTTTATCAAGTACGTCGGAAACGAAGGTCTGCTCAGCAGTTTCGCCGATCTCGACCTGCTGTTTGAGACAAATGTTCCCGGCAGCAAGCTGTTCGGCGGACTCTCGGCCGAAAGGAAGGGGACCGTCGATCTCAACCCGGTCCTTACCAAAGATACGAAGCTCAACTCCCTGCGCGGCGGGATCGGCATCACCAAAGGAAGCATCGCGGTGAGCGATGGCGTCTCGACGAAGATCATCGACATCAGCCGCGCCGAAACGATCGGCGACGTCGCTGGACTTATCGAGCGCAACGCTCCGGCGGGACGACGCCTCACCGCCCGCGTCACAAGCACCGGACTAGAAATTCAACTCGACGCCGCCGGCGGTGGCAACCTCACGATTCGTGAAGTAGGCGGCGGCAGCACAGCGGCCCAGTTGGGGATCTTCAATACCAGCGGTGTCGGCACCGGCAAGATCGTGGGGCAGGATCTTAACCCGCGTTTGAATCTCACAAGCAAGTTACGCGACGTCCTCGGCACGCGCGCGACCGCCGTGCTGGCTTCGCCTAACTTGAACAATGATATCGTCCTGGAAGCCCGCACGCGCGGTCCCGAGGCCAATGGCGTTACGATTCAAATCGTCGATGACGAACTGCTCGCGGCCGCGCCGGGACTCTCCGCCGGCGGAGAAATCGCGACTTATAGCGCGGCGCCGCTCGCCGCCCGCGCCAGCGTCACATGGGGAGATGGGCCCGCAGGCGAGAACGACATCATCATCACCGCGGCGCAAGCCGGGGCGGCATTTAACAACGTCAACATCGTCCTGGCCAAACAATCGGGACTTGGCGCGGGCGGCGCTTTCGCCAGTTATACCGATGCCGGCAACGCGCGGACCTTGACGATCACGATTGACGACGCCGTCGATACGCCCCTGGCCACGATCAAGACGGCGATTGAAAGCGTCCTTGTCGGCGGCCAGCCAGCGTTCACCGTGGCCGATGACGATAGTGCAAGCAGCGGCGATGGCACTGGGAACGTGTCGTTTTTGACTCCACCGGGCACTCTAGGGAATACCGGCCACAGCGGCGGCGATGCGCGGACCATCTATGTGCGCGTGCAAAAGGATGTTTCCTCCGCGCAGCAAGTGGTTGACGCGCTCAACGCCGCTGCAGATATATCCGCGCTGTTTGAGATTCGCATCGACGAAAAAGACACCACTTCCCCGAGCGTGGCCGGCAGCGGCGCGGTGGGGATCAACGCGACGGCCGTCACCGCCGGCGGGACAGGTGTCGAGTTCGATCAGGACTCCGGGCTGCAAATCACCAACGGTGGCGAAACCCATGCAATCTCGTTCCAAGATGCGGACACGGTCGAGGATCTGCTCAATATCCTCAACGGCTCCCAAGCCAGTGTGCACGCGCAGTTGAATGAAGCGGGGACCGGTATTGATGTTCGCTCGCGACTGAGCGGCGCTGACTTCCGCATCGGCGAAAATGGCGGCCAAACCGCGACGCAACTTGGCCTGCGGACATTCAACGTCGACACGCGCCTGGCCGACCTCAATTACGGCATCGGCGTTCACACGGCTAACGGCGTTGATTTTACGATCCAGCGCAACGACGGCGCCCGGCTGGAGATCGACGTCAGCTCCGCAAAAACCGTGGGGGATGTGCTCAACCTGATCAACAATCATTCCGATAATCTCGACCCCAACACGCGCGTCGTAGCGCGGCTCACGTCCGTCGGCAATGGGCTGGAGATTGTCGACGACAATCCGCTGGGGGCCGGACAACTTGTAATCGAGCAAGCCTTCAACAGTGAAGCCGCTTGGGATCTGGGCATCATTCCGCGCGGGGTAGATGTCGTCCGCCCCGGCGATGGGCCACCCCCAAGCGCCGCGACGGCCGTCATCAGCTTCAGCACGCCAGAGAACGTCAACAACGGTCTCGTGATCACGGCCGCGCAAGTCGGTGCGTCGCTCAACAACGTGCAAGTGGTGTTTCAAAATGTGGCCGCGGCGGGAAATCAGGCTCTGGTAAACTACGATTCGACGACCAAGACGCTGGTCATCGACGTCGATCCAGCGGCCACGACGGCGGCGACCGTCATCGACGCCATCAACGCGGAGGGAACCTTTTCGGCGGCGCTGGAAACCACGCTCGACCCCACAAATAACGGTTCGGGACGGATCGTCGAGGTCGGCGCGCTCGGCGTCACCGCCGGCGGATCGCCGAATCCAGCTTCGCTTCCGGCGACGGGAACCGTGACGTTTGCGGCCCCCAATCAACTCAACACCGCTCTTGTTTTCACCGCCGCGCATCCCGGTACGGCTTATAACGACGTGCGCATCGAGTTTGTCGACGACCAGATCGGGGACGTCGCCACCGTGGACTACGACCCCCTTGGCAAGAGCCTGCGAATTCATTTGGACAGTACGCAGACCACGGCGAATACCATTCGCGCCGCCGTGAACGATCATGGCCTGTTCTTCGCCGATCTCGACCGCTCTGCAGATGCGACCAATAACGGTAGCGGCGTGGCCGGCGCGAGCGGCCTCGTCGGCACGCTCACAGGCGGAACCCCCGAAACACTCACAGGCCGCGATCCCTACACGGTTGAAGCGTCCGGCGTCTTCAATACGCTCATGCGGTTGCAAGCGGCCTTGGAAGCCAACGACCAGGTCGGCATTCAACGGGCGGCGGAATTGCTGAGCGTCGACCTCGAGCGGGTCAACTTCGTGCGGGCGGACATCGGCGCCAAGGGGCAGCATCTGGACATCCTCGGCAACCGGATCGCCGACGAAACGGTCGAATTGACGTCCACCCTCTCCAGCGAGATCGATACCGATCTGGTCGAGGCGATTTCCAATCTCACGGCACGGCAAGCGTCTTATGAAGCGTCATTGCAGCTCATGGGGCGCACGTTCCAGCTCTCGCTGCTGGACTATCTGTGAGTTTCTGCTGTGAGTTTGTAGCGAACGTGCATATTATGCCGGATTTTATGGACCGTCAGGCTCGAACACGACGATAACACCGAAGATGACTCGCTGGCGCGCTGCGCGTCTGTTCGTGAAACTTCGAAACGGTGATAGCAATGCAGATCGCAACTTCGCGTTTTGGCCTGGTCGATATCGAGACCGACGACATCCTCTGCTTTCCCACGGGAATCGCAGGCTTTGAAGAGACGCAGCATTGGGTGCTCTTGGCCGATGCTGACAACGATGCGGTCGCCTGGCTACAAAGCGTGCAGGAGGAAGCGATCGCCTTGGCGGTCGTTAGCCCGCGGCGATTCGTGGCCGAATACCAGGTTCGCGTGGCGCGCAGCCAACTCGCCGGTCTGGAACTCTCGTCGGTGGAGGACGCCCACGTGCTGGCCATCCTCGCGCGCCATGAAGGCCAATTGACGCTCAATCTTAAAGCGCCGCTGGTCGTCAATCTCGACGCTCGTTTGGGGCGTCAGGTCATCACCAGCGACGAACAACCCTTGCGATTGGAACTTGCAGGCACAAACCTTAGCCCCCGCAAAATCGCCTAGTTACTCCCTGCGGCGGCAGAAAACTGTGCGGCGCAGGCAACTAGGCTGCTTTTGGCAAAATCTCCGGCCGATATCTCCAGCAGGCAACAAGCACGCTAGCGGCGTTTCACCGCCGCGAATGCGCGAATCCGCAATAGAGTGGAAAGCGTAGCGTGCTTGCCGGTAGAATTTTTGTATCCCACCGACTGTGTCTCGCGACGCGGTGGGGGCCATGGAGTCATCGCCCGAGGAAGCGTTGGGCAACCCCAGCCACCTATAGGCAACCTGCAAGGAGTCCGCGATGCTGGTTCTTTCGCGACATCGTGACGAGAGCATCATGATTGGCGACGACGTGGTAGTTACCATTGTCGATATCCGAGGCGATAAGGTTCGCCTGGGCATTAACGCGCCCCAGGATGTGCCGGTTCATCGGCAAGAGGTGTACGAGGCGATCAAACGCGAGAACCGTCGCGCCGCCACGATGCAACCCAGCGAAACGCGGAGCCTGGCGAAATCCAAAACGCCTGACCCCGCGCCGACGCCGGAAACAGACGCTCAATAAACGAACGTTCGAACAGTCGTTCGCTAAGTCGTTCGCTAAAACGCAGGCTGATCTGCGGCGTGTGCGCTGTGGCTTTCTCGGCTCCATCCGTCTGGTGTGGATGGCGCCTGAACTCTTGGGCACAGGTTCGACGCGTGACGCCGTCAGCCGAACCCCTTCCTTCACCATCCAGTCAAGCTGGATGGGATCGCGGGTGATTGGTTGCCCGGGCTGATTGGCACACTCCTCGCGCTGACCATCCGCATTCGGCGGATGGGACCGTGGTTGTGATCGTCATCGTGATCCTGCGCGCGCCACCGACGTCTGCGCGAATTCCGCCACACCTATCGTTGGCGGCGTCCCGTTAATTCTCCGCGCACGCGCAAACGGCAAGCTACGATTCCGCAGAGATGCAGATGCGCCGGTGGCAAACTTTGCGGCTTGCTCCAATCGAAAGGGCTTGCGCATCAGTAGTTGTGCAGAGGACGGGTGAATTCCATCTGTAACGATTGGTCCAATGACGACTACGAATTCATGGCGGGCGCTTGAGAACACCCGGTTTTCATCGCCTCTTGCCTAAAGTGACCAAGTTCGCAGGACGATACATTTTGACAAGGATTGTAGAAACCAGTTCGATTGCGCCTCGTTACATGATGTAACTTCCCAGCGGGGCGGGCAGGGCGACCTAGCTCACAGGTCGTCAGCGGAGACAGGTTTTTGGTTGGCCCCGTGAGCATCGCCGCCAACGACAAGTTTTCAGTAACGAGAGTCAACGACAGATGGGCTGCGTTTGAACGCGAAGCGTGTTGTGAACGTTCACAGACGTCGCGTGTGCAGCCAAACCAGGCCGACGCAACGCGCAGGCAGGGTTCAAGCGTAGTCCTCAATTTCCACAAGGGTGTTTGGCATGTCCCGAATCAACACGAATGTAAGCTCGCTCGTCGCCCAGAAAACTCTGGCCCGCTCGAACAACCAATTGCAAACTTCGCTCACTCGGCTGAGCACCGGCTTGCGTATTAACGTAGGCAAGGACGATCCGGCCGGTTTGATCGCCAGCGAATCGCTGCGCAGCGACATCACCGCGACGCAAAAGGCGATCACCAACAGCGAACGCGCGAACCAACTCATCGCCACGGCGGATAGCGCACTGGGCCAGGTCAGCTCGCTGCTCAACGACATCCGCGGGCTGGTCTCGGAAGCGGCCAACACCGGCGCCCTCAGCCCCGACCAAATCGCCGCCAATCAGTTGCAAGTCGATAGCTCGCTGGAAGCCATCGACCGCATCGCCCAAATCACTTCGTTTCAAGGCCGCAAACTGCTTGACGGCAGCCTGGACTTCATCTCCACCGGCGTGGATAACACCAAGGTCGAGGGGCTGCGGATCGATCAAGCGAATTTCGGCACGCAAACCCGCATTGGTGTGGCGGTAAATATCGTCAGCCAGGCGACGCGCGGCCAGCTCAACTACAATTTCGGCGCGGTTGCGAACAACGTCGTGCTCGAAATCGGTGGCGCCAACGGCACCGAAGCGTTCAACTTTGCCGCCGGCTCGACGATCGAGGAAATCGCCTCGGCGGTGAACCTCGTGTCGGACGCGACCGGTGTCGAAGCCGTGGTCGAATCCGCCGCCCAAAAAGGCACCGCCACACTTTCGAGCTTCGGCGCTAACAACGATATCGTCCTCGAAGCCACCAAGGCCGGCTTCGATCCCGGCGATATCCGCGTCAAATACAGCAAGGGAGGCACCAGCAACACCACAGCCGTCTACACGGCAGCCTCAGGCGATCAACCGGCCACGCTCGATGTGCAACTGCAAACCAAGGCCTACGAGAAAGCTTCCATCACCATCGACCAGACGGGCGCGGACAACCGCTTCAAGATCACCGCTGATCTCGCAGGTGAAGATTTCAACGGCGTGACGGTTGACTTCACCGGCGGCGGCACGGCGGGTTCGGAAGTGGCCACTTACGATCACAACACTAAGAAGCTCACCGTTCAAATCAACGCCGCTTCAACCACCAACCAGATCATCGACGCTATCAACAACGCAGGCACGGCCGAAAACGGGGCCGTCGCGGCCTTGTTCACCGCGACGCTCGAAGAAGTCGGCGGCGGGTCGGCAGTCGGTGTTGTGGGGGCCAATGTCGGCGGCGCGCAAGGCTTCGAAGGGGGCGTCACCGGCGGTGAGATCATCGCCACCGGCAACGATATCGTCGCCGCGATCAACGTGGCCACCGGCAACGACCAGGTCACAGCCTCGCTTGCGGCTGGTAACCACGGCTTCACCACGGCGACCGACTTCGACTACTTCGCCTTCAGCGGCAAGGCCGAAGCCAACAATCGCCTGCAGTTCCTCTCGCCCGAAGCAACGCCGGCCGTCCGTTTTGCCTCGACGCCCGGCCAGTCGCTCGATATCGACACGACCTCCAGCCCGCGCGTGGAAGGCAACTCGTCGATCAAGCTGCAAAGCAAGGTGGCGAACGAAAGCTTCACCATCACGTCGCGTCTCAAAGGGACGAAATTCGATGGCTACTCGGTCGTCATTCAAGACAGCGCCGATGTGCAAGCTGTCAACAACAACGAATTCGTCGTGCTCGACAACGAGAACAAAACGCTCACCATCAACATCGAAGACGGCGTGAGCACGCTGGGCGATGTGCTGGGCGCGATCAATAACGACAGCTATGCCAGTGAGTACTTCCAAGCGAGTGCACTCGGCAATGCCGACGGCACGGCTGTCATCACACTCGCCACCTCCGCCTACAACACCGCAGGCCGCACGACCTCCGGCGGGCTGGTTGATGCAGGCACGCTGATTGTCAATCTGGAAACTGATGAGAACGGCGTCATCAAGACGACGGCCAACGATCTCATCGCGTTCTTCAACGACCCCAGCAGCAAGATCAGCGACAGCGGCCGCGCCGCAGCAGTGCTCGCCGAACTGAAAACCCGCGGCATCAGCCTCAGCAATGCCGAAGGGAGCGACGGTTCAGGCGTGCTCGAAGCCACCGCCGACGACATCACCTTCGCTACGAGCGGCACCAAGCTGGAAAACGACCAGTCCAGCGGTACGACCTACGCTCAGAACGGCGTCAACGCGCAAATCACCTTCACCGCAGTCAAGGCGGGGGCTGAATTTGACAATGTGAAGATCGTGTTCGAAGACAGTCCCGCCGTCACGGCCGGTAGCGAAACAGGCGTGTATGACGCCAACACCAAGACGCTGACCCTCCGCATCGACGAAGGGAACACCGACGCCGATGACATCATCGCCTTGATCACCAACGACGAGGACTTGAAGGGTCTCTTCACCGCGGCTCGCGCGACCGGCGGCAATGGCACAGGCCTCATCACCGAAGATGACGCCGCGACGCTCACCGGCGGCGTGGTCGACAAGGGGACGGTCGATGGAACTGCGTTGATCGGCAACAGCGACCTGGCAAACCAAGGTCTGACCTTCCGCGCCACGAACTTTGGCTCCGACAGCTTTGTCTCGGTGAAGGCCCTCAACGGTTCCTTCAACCTCACGGATGAACTGGGCGCCGCTAGCGATCGCAGTGTAGGCGCCGACGTGAACGCCCGCATCAACGGCATCGCGGCCATTGGCAAGGGCCTTAAAGCCTCGCTCAACACCGCTTCGCTCGACTTGAGTTTCTCGGTTAGCGCGTCGGTTAGTAGTGGCGAGTCGCTCAACTTCAACATCACCGGCGGCGGGGCGTTGTTCCAACTTGGCCCCAAGGTGGTCAGCAACCAACAAGCTCGGCTGGGCATTCAAAGCGTCAGCACGGCCACGCTGGGCGGAGTCAACGGCCGCTTGTTCGAACTCCGCTCCGGCGGATCGAAAGCCCTCGACACCGACACCGGCGGGGCCGCCAAGATTGTCGATGAAGTCATCAGCGTCGTGACACAACTTCGCGGTCGCTTGGGCGCCTTCCAGAAGACGACCCTCGAGACGAACATCTTCACGCTCAACGACACGCTCGCGAACCTGGTCGAAGCCGAGAGCTCGATCCGCGACGCCGACTTCGCCGCCGAATCGGCCGCCCTCACACGGGCTCAGATTCTGGTGCAATCGGGCACGTCGGTGCTCGGCATCGCCAACCAAAACCCGCAGAACGTGCTCGCCCTGCTCCGCTAAGCAAGCGCGTGACTGACTGACAAAACCAACCGCTGGTTCGTCCTTGCGATGCACCAGCGGTTGTTGTTTTTGTAACTTCCGCTACAGACTCCCTAAAGCATCCGCCGATAACTTGACGAAGAGATGCATTCTGTCGGCACGGAACGCCGCCTGCCAACTGCTCCACGTAACGAGCCGCTTTCATGGGCCGCATTCAAGCCAACAACGGCATCATCTCGGGGATTCCGATCACCGAGACGGTTGACCAGTTGATGAAGATCGAAGCGCGGCCGCGCGATCTCTTGGTCTCGCGGATCAACACGCTCCAAACGCAGCAAGTTGCGATTACCGAGCTCACTGCGACGCTCATCGGCGTGCAACTCTCCGCCCGCAAGTTGGCCGATACCAAGCTGTATGACTCCAAAACCGTCACCAGCAGCCAGCCGAACCTGCTCACCGCGACCGCGAGCGGCGCGCCGCACGCAGGCGCCTATCGCTTCACACCGGTCCGTCAGGCGACCGCGCAGCAGCTTCTCAGCTCCGGCTTCGCCACGACCGACGAGTCGCTCGGCGCTGGTTCTTTCTCGCTCCAGTTTGGCGGCTATGTCAACGAAGGCCAGGAGCTCAGCGCGCTCAATGGCGGTGCTGGGGTGCAGCGGGGCAAGATTCGCATTACAGACCGGAGCGGCGCTTCCGCTGTCGTCGATTTGCGCTTCGCCCAAAACATCGACGATGTCCTCCAGGCGATCAACACCACCGATACGCTGCAAGTGAACGCCGTCGCGGTGGGAGACCATATCGAACTGCTCGACCGTTCCGGTTCCGCCGTCAGCAACTTCAAGGTGCAGGAGGTCAACGGCGGCTCCACCGCGGCCGATTTGGGGCTGGCGAATATCGATGTTGCGAGCAACAAGGTCACTGGCGGCGATATTTTGAAACTCCACGCCGGACTCGGCTTGAGTCAGCTTAACGACGGCAGCGGCGTTGGTTTTCGCAAGGAACTGGCCGACCTCAACGTCACACTCCGCGATGGCACGGCGCTGCAACTCGACTTCCATCGCCAGGCCAAAGCCGCGAGCTTCGCCACGACAACAACCACCGGCGCCGCTGATTCACAGATCTCGCTGACCGCCAAGACTGCCGGCGGCGAATATGATGGCGTGCGGATTACGTTCGTCGATGATCCCGGGGTGACTGCGGGGAGTGAAACGGTCGTCTACGACGATTCCAACCCCGCGAACAAAACGCTCACGGTCCATATTCAAGCCGGCGCGACCACCGCGGACAACGTCATCACCGCCATCAATAGCGACCCGCTCGCCGGGCCGCTCTTCACCGCCGCCCGCGCGACAGGCAGCAATGGCTCAGGCCAAATCGCCACGAGCGATACTGGCGTCACCGGTGGAGGCGCAGCGCAAACGGTGCGTCAAGAGAAAACGCTCGGCGAGTTGCTCGAAACCATCAACGCCACCGATCCCACGCGACTCAAGGCGGAGATCAGCGCCGACGGCGACCACCTTGTGCTCACCGACCTCACAGCCGATCACGGCGGCACGTTCGCCGTGAGCAGCACTCTCGGCGGTTCGCTCGCGGAAGACCTGGGCCTGACCGGCGCCGCCGTCGGAAATCAGCTTGTGAGTAGTAAACTCCAAGGCGGGCTCAAAAGCACGCTGCTTAAGAGCTTAAACGGCGGCCAGGGACTTGGCGAACTGGGTGCGATCTCGATTACCGATCGGAGCGGCGCCGCGGCCACGGTCGATCTCTCCAGCGCCGTCACGCTCGACGATGTGCTCACCGCCATCAATAGCGCCGGCCTTGGCGTCGCTGCCCGGATCAACGCATCCCGAAATGGCCTGACCCTCGTCGATACCACCGGCGCGGTCGCCAGCAACGTCACGATCTCCAGCGCCGACGGGAACAACACCGCCGAGAAGCTGAAGATCGTCACGGATTCCACCCAGACCAGCATCAACTCCGGCAGCCTGGCGAAGCAGTTGGTGAGCGATAGCACGCTGCTCTCGTCCCTCCGTGGCGGCCAAGGCATTACGCGCGGCAAGTTCATCATCACCGACGGCGCCAGCAAGTCGGCGCTTGTCGACTTGACCGATGAGTCGCTGCAAACAGTTGGTGACGTTATCGATGCGATCAACGAACTCGCCATCGACGTTGAAGCTCGCCTCAGCGCTGACGGCAGCGGCTTCGAAGTTGTGGATCGCTCCAGCGGCAGCGAGCTGCCTGGCATTCGGGACATCGGCGCCGGCACGACCGCCAAGGAACTGCGCCTGACCGGCACGGCGGAAACCGTCGATCTCGGCGGCGGACAAAGTGAGAAGGTTGTGCGCGGCTCACAAATCGTCACGATCAACGTCAGTGAGACCGATACGCTCAGCGACGTTGTCACCAAAATCAACGACCTCAAGGCTGGCTTCAGCGCCGGCATTCTAAGCGATGGCTCAGGCCAAACGCCGCACCGGCTCACCATTCAAAGCACTGTCATCGGTAAAGACGGGCGGCTCATCGTCGATTCGACCTACGGCCAGACGTTTGAGGAGCTCGTCGCCGGGCGAGACGCCTTGCTGCAACTGGGCGCTAGCGAAACCTCGAATGGTATCCTGGTCACGTCGAAGTCGAACACGTTTCAGAACGCCGTCCCCGGTCTCGATGTAACGCTGAAAGGCTCCAGCACGGAGATCGTCAGCGTCACGGTCGCCCAGAGCGACTCGTCGCTCGTCAGCACGGCGCAACTGTTTGTCGACAACTTCAACAAGATGCGCGATAAACTCGCGTCGCAGACGTTCTACAACGCCGTCGACAATAAGAAAGGGGTGCTCAACGGCACACTGGAAGCGCTTCGAGTCGATACGGAGTTGGCAGCGCTGCTCAGCGGTCGCATCTTCGGGGCCGGCAACATCCATGCCCTGCAAGAACTCGGCTTCGATCTGGCCGACGACGGCAAGCTCGCCTTCGACGCCACGAAGTTGCAGGCGAAGTTCGCGTCCGACCCGGAAGGGGTCACGAAGTTCTTCACGACGGAGAAGTTCGGCTTCGCCGCTAAAGTGGATGACGTCGTGGAAGGCCTGGCCGGTATCAAGAACTCGCTCTTAGTGAGCAAGGCGCGCTCGCTGCAAGATCGCGTGGACGTTTCTCAAGGTCGCGTCGATAGCTGGACAGTGCGTCTGGAACGCCGCCGCGAAGCGCTGCTTAAGAAGTTCTACAATCTCGAAAACATCCTCGGCAAAATGCAAAACAACATCAGCGCCGTCAGCGCTATTCAAGCGTTGCCGCCGCTTTCGGCCCAGCCTTAGTATTTCCATTGACACCTCCTGATACGCAACGACAACACCATGACGCTCAGCCCCCGCGACGCCTATCTCGAAACCCAAGTTCTGACCGCTCCGCCGCAAAAGCTCCGCCTGATGCTGATCGAGGGAGCGATGCGGTTTGCGCAGCAGGCTGGAGCCTATTGGCAAGCCGAGCAGTGGGAGGCAGGACTCGAAGCGAACATCCGCGCCCGCGAGATTCTCGGCGAGTTGATGTCGTCGCTCGATCCCGAGCAGTCGCCGCTCGCCAAACAAATCCTCCCGATCTATAACTTCGTGTTTCGCACGTTGACCGAAGCGCAGCTCGCCCACGACCAGGCCAAACTCCAAGACGCATTGCGCGTGCTCGGCGAAGAGCGCGAAACGTGGCGACAAGTTTGTGAAGCTCTGCCGGGTGACGAACATCGCCCCGCCCCGCAGACCACGGAGATCACCGCGGCGACGCACACCGCAGCGCGCGCTGCGTCACCGGGAGCTTCCGACAGTCGCTCTCAACTGCCCGGTGCTGGCTCGCTGGCGTTCGACTCCGCGGCTATGGCGACTCCGCCGGCCATGCCCGGCGCGTTCCCCAACCAAGCGCAACTTCCCCCGCGCGGCTTTTCTCTCGAAGCGTGATGATATCTTCATGCCAGGCGTGAGCTCGACTCAGCGCTGTTAATCACGCTCAAACTCTGCGGTTATCTCTGCCGGAGCCAAGGCCCACCTGCGGTGCTAGACCCGTTGTCGCTGGCTCTTTTTTTGGCCATGATGTCGGGTTCGGCGGCGGCAGAAGCCTATCGCCGCGCCGCTAATTTCGCCTTTCGCAGACGAGGTACGCGTGACCGCCACCAAGCAACTGATTCGTGTGGGACATAGCCCCGATCCGGATGACGCCTTCATGTTCTTTGCTTTGGCGAAGGACCGCATCGAGACCGGCGATTTCACGTTCGAGCACGAGCTGGTCGATATTGAAACGCTCAACCGCCGCGCGTTCACCGGCGAACTCGAACTGACCGCCATCAGCCTCCACGCTTACGCCTATCTGGCCGATAAGTACATGATTTGCTCCTGCGGTGCGAGCATGGGCGATAAATATGGCCCGATGGTGGTCGCTCCGCGGCAGTACTCCATCGCCGACCTGAAGTCGCTCACCATCGCGGTGCCGGGCACACTCACCACGGCTTACCTCGCGCTGCGGATGTGCCTGGGGCTCGATTTCAAGCATGTCGTTGTGCCGTTTGACGAAATTCTCAACGTCGCCGAGCGCGGCGAGTTCGAAGGTCAGCAGGTCGATGCGGGGCTCTGCATTCACGAAGGCCAGCTCACATTTGGGGACCAAAACCTGAAGCTCGCCGTCGATTTGGGACAGTGGTGGTTTGATGAAACAGGCTTGCCGCTGCCCCTTGGCGCTAACGGCATTCGCAAGGATCTGGGAGCGGAAACGATTACCGAAGTCAATCGTTTGCTCAAGGAAAGCATCCAATACGGGCTGGCCCATCGGGAAGAAGCACTCGCCTACGCCTTGCAATTCGGCCGCGGGCTGGATAATCGCAAGGCGGATGAATTCGTGGGCATGTATGTCAACGATTGGACGATTGATTTCGGCGAGCGGGGCCGCGAGGCGGTGCGGCAGTTGTTGAAGCGCGGGTATGAGGCGGGGGTGATTGAGCAACTGGTCGAACCAGAGTTTGTCGACTAAGTTGGGGGGAGACCGCTCGCGTGTGTGCGAGAACTCCCTCCTACCAGGAACGCTCATGCCAATTCCTCCACTCCCCCCCAGGCCCGAGTTGCCTGAACAGCCCCGCGGCTCGTGGTTGGCGATCTTACTAATGGCCGGCGTCACTGGGATGCTGGTCGTCGTGCTGACGTTTCTCACGATCGGCTACTTCGGCCCGGTGCTGATCGTCGCCGCGGCGATGGGTTGCATCGTGCTCTTTCATTATGTCGTCTGGGGCTGGTGGTTGGGGAAAGTGTTGCGTCAAGCCGCCGCCGAAGAAGAAGCCCGCCGCGACCTAAAGTAGCCTTTGGCCGCGCTGCACCAACTCCACGCCGCTCCCAGGCAACTCGGGATAAACGCACACGCCCCGTTCCACGCGCACGCCGGTGGCGATGTCTTGGGCGAGCAGCACCGCGCCGTCCATATCGACATAGTCCAACAGCGGCAACAGTTGCGCAATCGCGGAAATGCCGACGGTCGATTCCGTCATGCAGCCCACCATCACTTGCAAACCAAGCGCGCGCGCCTCAGCGATCATCCGCCGCGCCGGCGTCAGTCCACCGCACTTCACCAGTTTGATGTTGATGCCGTGAAAATGCCCCGCGCAGCGCGCCACATCGGCCGAAGCCTGGCAACTTTCGTCCGCGATGATCGGCAGCACCGACTCCGCCTGCACGCGCCGCATCGCTGCCCACTGTTCGGCCGGCAGCGGTTGCTCGATGAACTCCACGCCGAGCGACTGCAATGCCGCGGCGTTACGCAGCGTTTCCTCGGCTGTCCAGCCGCAATTCGCGTCCACACGAAACGTCGCCGTCGTGTGCCGCCGCAGTTCGCGAATAATTTCCAGGTCGTGCGGCGTGCCGAGTTTGATTTTGAATATCGGCCAGTCGGCAAACTCTTGCAACTTCGCGACCATCGTCCCCATGTCCGCAATCCCAATGGTGTAGTTGCTGACCGGCAAACGCTCCAGTTCCAGGCCCCACAACTGCCACACAGGCAAACCCTGTAACTTGCCGAACAAGTCCCAGGCGGCCAGGTCGAGCGCGCACTGCGCGAACGGGTTTGCCTGCAAGCTGGGGGCCAGATCGTTCCACAATTGGGCCGGATCCAGCGAATCCGAGAGCGTGTACTGGGCTAATTGTCCGCTAACTGCTTGAAGTGCAACGGACATGCTCTCCAGCGTCGCGCCGTAATACGAATTCGTCGTCGCTTCGCCGTACCCCCGCCGCCCGGCTTGCTCAAGTTCCACGATCAGCGTCGGCTGGACATCGAGCGAGCCGCGCGCAATCGTGAACGTATGCCGTAACGGTAGCTCAAACGTCTGGAGCGTAAGCTGCATAGGAAAGGATCCTCAGAGAGACCGACGCGGCGCTGCCCGCAATGTACCAAAGCGTTACCCGTGCTCAAACACAGGCCTAATACCGCTGCGCGGCGAAGGAGCGTGAGCGCCCTGGGGGGAGTCGCTGACGCGATGATGGCGCAGAGGGGCTAATATTTTCCACCATTGGTGGGGGTTCGAGCGATACGATGCGCGGTCAAAAACGTCGGCATTCAGGGCCGTTCACGGTCCTTACCCGGCCGTCAGGAGGGTATTAGGCCCGTGCTTGAGCACGGGTGCGGGCTTCGGATACGAGGTCATCCGCACGACATTTCGGGTTGCTCCGATTGTAGGGGGCTCCTAGAATACTGCGTTGCGTCCCAAGTCTTGTTCAGTTCCCGCGTTAGTGCGATTTCGCCCGCCTGGCACTGGCTCCCTTTCGTTTCGCCCCGTGGTTCATGCCAGTCGCCTCTCGAAAAATTGCCGTCCTGGGCTCCACCGGTAGTATTGGGTGTAGCACGCTGGATGTCGTCACGGCCGCGGATCCCCAACTGCAGGTCATTGGGCTTTCCGCGCACAGCCGCGTGGAGGAAGTCCTGGCGCAAGCCCGGCGTTGCCCGCACTTGCGTTGGCTGGTAATCACGGATCGCACGCGCGCCGCCGAGGTTGCCGCGAGTTCGCTGCCTGCCGGGTGCCAACTCTTGGCAGGGCCGGAGGGGCTTGAAGAATTGGCGTCCGCGAGCGAAGTAGAGGTAGTCGTGGCGGCGATTGTTGGCGCTGCGGGACTGCGGAGCAGTTGGCGGGCGTTGGAGTGCGGCAAGACGTTGGCGCTCGCAAATAAAGAAACCTTGGTCGTCGCGGGGCCGCTCGTGATGCAACTAGCCGCCGAGCGCGGCGCGACAATCTTGCCGGTCGATAGCGAACACAGCGCGATCTTCCAGGCGCTCCACTGCGGTCGCCGCCAGGATGTGGCCCGCCTGGTGCTCACGGCCAGCGGCGGGCCGTTTCGCAATTACACCCAGGAACAACTCGAAAACGTCACCGTCGCCGAAGCGCTCGCCCATCCCACTTGGGACATGGGACCAAAAATCACCATCGACTCCGCGACCATGATGAACAAAGCGCTCGAGATCATCGAAGCGCGGTGGCTGTTTGATATGGAGCCGGAGCGAATTGAAGTCGTCGTGCATCCGCAGTCGGTCGTGCATTCCATGGTTGAATATGTCGATGGCTCCGTCGTGGCGCAACTTAGCCCGCCGGACATGCGGTTGCCGATTCAGTACGCCTTGACTTACCCCGAGCGCTGGCCTGGCCCGGCGGAGCGGATGGATTTTCGGCAACCCGCAAGGTGGGAGTTCGAGCCGCCGGATCGCGAACGCTTTCCCGCGCTCGACGTAGGTTACGAAGTGGCCCAGCGCGGCGGCACGGCGGGGGCCGTGGTCAACGCGGCTAATGAAGCGGCCGTGGCGGCCTTTTTAGCAGGTGAGATCAAATTCACCGAGATCGTTCCGGCTTGTCGGGCGGTGCTCGAACAACATAATTTTGAACCGCGCCCCACGCTCGAGACCTTGCTCGAGCTGGACCGTTGGGCGCGCGAGGAGGTAACGCGGTGGACTTTTGCCTGATTGCGGCTGCGGCGGCCAACGACTTCACGGCCTATGCGGCTGGTTTCTACAACATCTTCAAAGTCTGCGTCGGCCTGGGCTTTGTGATCTTCGTGCACGAACTGGGGCACTTCCTGGCCGCGAAAGCCTGCGGCGTGAAGTGCGAGAAGTTCTACGTCGGCTTTGATATTCCCTTGCCTAAGATCTTTGGGTTCAGACTGCCGAGTAAGCTCGCGCACTTCACTTGGGGCGAGACGGAATACGGCATCGGCATCCTTCCACTGGGGGGCTACGTGAAGATGCTGGGGCAAGACGACGACCCGCGCAAGTTCAAAGCGGAACAGGAACGCGCCAAAGCCCAGCGCGAGGGAACCGCGGCCGTCGGCCTGGCCGATGGGGAAAAGGATCAGGAAACCTTCGAGGAAAAGCCGGCCTTCGACCCCCGCAGCTATCAGGCGAAGAGCGTGCCGCAGCGGATGGTGATTATCTCCGCCGGCGTCATTATGAACCTGATTTTCGCGGTAATCATGGCGGCCGCCGCGTACGGCATGGGCGTGGTCTACACGCCGACGGTCGTCGGCAGTGCCCCCCCCGGCAGCCCCGGCTGGACGCGTGGTTTCGACCCCGGCGACAAAATCATCCAAGTTGGGCACGATGGCAGGCTCAACGAGAAGATGCGTTGGCAACAAGACCTGATGCCTAAGATCGTGCTCAACTTCGGGCACGAAGACATGGCGTTTTTGGTCCAGCGCCCCGGCGAGAGCAAGCCGCTTTGGATTGAAAACGTTCGCCCTGAGGATCGCATCGGTATCGGCATGCCGCTGCTAGGCATCGGCTCGTCGCAAACGAACCAACTCCACGACCCACCGGCAATGCCTGGATCGGTCGCCGCGAAGACCAAACCGCCACTGCTCGGCGGTGACAAAGTCGTCGCGATCAACGGCCAGCCCATTGCGAACTATGCGGAGTTGCAAGCCTATCTTGCGCTGCACCCTGCCGAAGAATTGAAACTCACCATGGAGCGCACGCCCGCCGCGGAAAAATCGCAGTCGACAGCGTCGGCAGCTCCTGAGGCTGAAACGCTGGAAGTTGCTGTGCCGGCGCAACCGCTGCGTTATATCGGGCTCATTACCGAACTGGGGCCGGTCTATGCGGTGCGTGCTGGCTCGCCGGCGCAAATCTCCAAGATTCAAGCCGGAGACGAAATCCTCTCGATCAACGGCGAGCCGATTGGTAACCCGCTGACGATTTCGCAGCGCATGCTGAAGTACATCGGCCAGGATGTCGAAATCAAACTCCGCCGCACGACCAATGGGAAAGCCGAGGAGCTCACCACGCAGGTGAAGCCGGAGGCGCCGCGGTTTATGAACGAAAATCGCCCCACGTTTGGCGGCGACCTGATCAGCATCGAGCCGCTCGGCCTGGCGCTGCCTGTGCTGCCGAAGGTGCTCGAAGTCGCTCCCGATTCACCGGCGGCCAAAGCCAAATTGCAGCTGGGGGATGAAATCATCGGCGTGCAATTCGTCGCCCCGAACGAAACAGAACAAGCGGAGCTTCTGGAAAAGTATGGCGAGAAGTTGTTCGAGCAGAAGACACTCGACGAGAACAAGTTCAACTGGGTGGTCTTCAGTCAGTACCTGCAACTCTTACCTGCGGATACAAAGGTCTCGGTCACCTATCGGCGCGAAGGGGCGTTGGATTCCGTCGAGCTTGCCACGGTCGACATGCCTGGCGGATACCTCGAGTCGCGCGGGCTGATTTTCGTCGGCTTAGAAGAGGTGCGCACGGCGGCGAGCATGGGCGAAGCGTGGTCACTGGGATTGCGCGAGACGAAGGACAAGCTCGTTGAAGTCGCGAACGTGCTGTACCGTCTGGTGACAGGCAGCGTGCCGGCGAAGAATATGAGCGGCGCCATCGGCATCTTCAGCTTCGCCACGCACGAGGCGGCGCGCGGCTGGCCGCGGCTCTTGATCTTCTTGACCTTCCTCAGCGCCAACCTCGCACTGATTAATTTCCTGCCGATTCCCGTGCTCGACGGCGGGCATATGGTGTTTTTGATTTGGGAAGGCATTACCGGAAAGCCGCCGAACGAAAACATCCACGGCTGGCTGCTGATGATGGGGCTGATCTTCGTGCTCGGCCTGATGGTGTTCACGCTGGGACTCGACCTCATGCGCGTCTTTGGCTAACGGCGCGGAAGCCGTCGCAATCCGAGCAGTGCAACCTCCCAGACCTGGCCTCCTTTTTGGTACATTCACCTGCATGGCAAACGAACAATCAGCATCCGCGACCGCGGCCACCGAAGTGCTTCATGTTGACCTGCGCCAGCCAGGCGTGGCCGCGATTTGGGCCTGGCTGTGGCCGGGCGCCGGACATATTTACCAGGGGCGGTACGCCAAAGGCATCCTCTACATGGTGTGCATTTTGGGCACCTGGTTCTTTGGCCTGGGGATGGGGAACGGGCACGTGGTGTATGCCTCGTTCGACTGGCCGGATAACTTCCGCTGGCACTATGTGTTGCAGCTTGGCGTGGGTCTTCCCGCCGCCCCGGCGATTGTGCAAGCGGTGCGCGTGAACAACCATCGCGAGCCGCTTCTCGTCGACTTCATGGCGCCGCCTGGCCCGGTCGATCCCGAACGCTTTGACACGCTGGCTCGCTGGCACGGCGAGAGCCACATGTTCTTTGAACTGGGGACGCTCTACACGGTCGTCGCGGGCCTGCTCAACATCCTGGCCATCTACGATGCCTACGCGGGTCCGGTCATCGGCCATCCCGATGACGATAAACGGCCGCCGCCGGACAAAAACAAGGAACCGGCCAAAACTTAATCGTCGGTGCATCGCCTCATTCGTTCCTCCGCTTCACCCAATTGACCAACATGTTTCCCACTTTGCTGGCCGCCTCCATTTGGCACAATCAACTGTGGTACTTGCTGCCGCTGGTCGTCTCGATCAGCCTGGTCTATGGCGCCACGCGGCATGAACTGATGCAGCCGATTTTGGCCAACGCGCTGCACACGGCCCTGTGGATTCTCGGCTTCATGGCGATCATCGCGGCGATTTTGATCGGCGTGAATTGGGTCGCATCGTAACGCATGGCGAAATTTACCCACCACATTTTTATCTGCGGCAACCAGCGTCCGGCGGGACATCCCCGCGGCTGCTGCGATCCCTCCGGCCAAGGTGCGCTTCGCGAACGCTTCAAAAAGGAACTCGCCGCGCGGGGACTCAAGGCCGACGTGCGCGCCAATGCCGCCGGTTGCCTTGATCAATGCGAACTCGGCCCCACCATCGTCATCTATCCCCAGGCGATCTGGTACGGCGGCGTCACGCTGGAGGACGTCGCGCGGATCGTCGACGAGACGATCGTCCAGGGACGCATTCTCGATGATCTGTTGATTGCGGACGAGCAGCTCAACACCAAGGGCGTGAAAAAACCGCCGGCGTGAACGCGAGCGGTGGTGGAGTCTGTTGAGATTCGCCACCGGCTGCTAGACTACCTCGCATGTTTTTCTCATTCGATGGCGTCGATGGCGCCGGTAAATCGACGCAGATCGCCCGCTTCCACCAGTGGCTGGAAGAGCGCGGCCGCACGGTCGTGACTTGCCGTGATCCGGGGAGTACGCCGCTGGGGGAAAAGATTCGCGAGATCCTGTTGGAGCGCGTCGATTTGGCCATGCATCGCCGGGCCGAAATGCTCCTCTTCATGGCGGCCCGCGCGCAACTGGTCGAAGAGGTGATTCGCCCCGCGCTCGCCGCCGGGGAGGTCGTTGTCTCGGATCGGTATCTGCTCGCGAACATCGTTTATCAAGCGCATGCCGGCGGTCTGGATGCTGACCTGGTGCGACAAGTCGGCGCCGCGGCCATCGCAGGCGTTCGCCCCGACATGACGTTTCTTTTGGATATCGACCCCGCCGTGGCCGCGCAGCGCATCGGCCGCGCGCCGGATCGGATGGAAGCCTATGGCCTGGACTATCTTCGCCAGGTGCGGGAAGGTTTCCTGGTCGAAGCCCGCGCGCGGCCGGAAGAGATTTTCGTGATCGACGCCCAGCGCGATCCTGACGCCATTCAAACGGACATTCGCGCTCTCGCCCAGCGGAGACTCACCCCATGACCTGGCATGGCATTCACGGTCACGACGACGTCGTTGAAGGTTTTCGTCGGCGGATTGCCAAGCGGCGGCTCGCGAGCACGTTCCTGTTCGTCGGACTCCCCGGCATCGGCAAGCGCACGTTCGCGCTCAAGCTGGCGCAGGCGTTACTGTGCGAGCGCAGCCCAGAAGAACGCCTCGACCCGTGCGAAACTTGCCCCAGTTGCCAGCAGGTGCTCGCCGGAACGCATCCCGATGTCGCACTGGTCGCGCGCGAGAAGTCCAGGGCGCGCATCACCATCGAGCAACTCGTCGGTCCGGACGATCGCCGTATGCAAGAAGGGCTCGTGCATGCGATCGGCCTCAAGCCGTTCGCGGGAAGGCGTAAAATTGGCATCATCGACGATGCCGATACGCTCGCGCACGGTCAGGGAGAAAGCGCAAACTGCCTACTGAAGACGCTGGAAGAGCCGCCGCCGCACTCGCTCTTGATTCTGATTGGAACCAGCGAGCAACGGCAGCTTCCCACGATTCGCTCCCGCGCGCAGGTCATTCGCTTTCAACCGCTGGAGGAATCCATCGTCGCGCAATTGTTGGGGGAGCTGAAGCTCGTCGAAGATGCGACCCTCGCTGCGCAGTTGGCGGAGTTGTCCACCGGGAGCTTGCAGACGGCGTTGGACTTCGCGGACGCCGAGGTCCGGGAGTTTCGCGGGCGATGGCTCAAATTCCTGTCGGATGCGCAACCTGAGGCGACGGCGTTTTCCAAACCGCTGGCGTCGTTTGTCGATGATGCAGGTAAAGATGCGCCATCGCGACGCGCGCGGTTGCGGCTGTTGGCGATGGGGGCGATCGACTACTACCGCCAACTGATTCGCGCCCTGCACGGGCAGGACGTGGAGGGCGATGAAGTGCTGCGCAAGGCAGTTGCTAGCGGCGTGCGCGGCTGGAACCTGGAAATTGAAGTCGCCGCCGCCGCGCTCGAGCGCTGTCTCGAAGCGATCGCCCAAGTGGACGCCAACGCCAATCAAGCGACGCTCATCGATGCCTGGCTCGACGACCTGGCCCAACTGCGGCTCGTTGGGCATGTGTAGCCGCCGACCGCTGCGTGAACCGCAACGTCACAAGGAAGGTAGTCGAAGTCGTGAAGCCTTCGGTAGTGCCAAAGTCCACGGCCGGGGTACTGCCAATGGTAACGATTGTGCCGGTTGGGAGCATTTTTCTGTAATTGCAGGCCAGTGCTGGCGATACCAGAGATAACGGACGCTCCGATTCTCCGACGAAACGCGAACCTGAACACTGTGCCAGCCCCCCCATCCGTACCGATTCGTCATTGGTTGCGTGCGTTTCCGCGTCCGTTCGCCGCTACATTGATCTTCCTCGCCTTGACCTTTGCCATCAGCTTGCCGCTCGCCGCGCAGCAAACGCCGCCGCGAACCAGGCGTTTGCCTGATCCGAACCAACAAGTCACGCTCCCGGCGCAAGAACTGCAATCTTTGTATCAACGTCTGGACGCTGCCGAGCAGCGCATCCAACAGATCGAGACTCGCCGCTTGCCGCCTGTGCACGAAGCTAGCATTTACGACACCGACAACGGGATCGTCCCCAACCGGGACGAAGGCCTCGCTGAGCGCATTGAAGCCTTGGAAAAGGAGTTCAACCAACAAGCCGACGACGCTGCCAAGAAAAAAGCAGCCGGCGCCAAGAGCCCCACGCACAAATGGACCGGACGGACTCAGGCCGATTATTGGGCCTTCCCCAATACGTCGCCGGGGGCGAATGCCTTTGAGAATATTATTGGAACGGATCCCGTCGCGGATCGCTTTCTCTTCCGCCGCATCCGGTTTGGGATGGCAGGCGAAATTCCCGACCAGATGATTTACAAGGCGGAGTTTGATCTCAACAATCCTTCCCGGCCTCAACTCAAGGACGTCTATCTCGGCTGGAACGACTTGCCGGTTTTTCAAACCCTACTCGTGGGCAATCAAAAACGTCCCTACGGCTTGGATGCCCTCGATAGCAGTCGTTACACGATTTTTATGGAGCGGCCGCTTGTCGTCGATGCGTTCACACAAGACTCGCGTCGGTTTGGCATTTGTTCCTACGGCGTCTCCGACGACATCGCCTATAACTGGCGGTTCGGCTCGTTCCTGTCGCAGGATTTGCAAAACGCAGGTCAAGATTTGGCGGTCGATGGCGACTATCAAGCCGAAGCGGCGGGACGTTTCGCCAACACCCTCTGGTACGACGACGTGTCCGACGGCCGCAACTACGCGCATTGGGCGGTCGCGGGAACGGTGGGCAGCGCCGCCCCCGCCGGTGGAATCAACAGCGTTGCGCGTTGGCGGTCCCGTCCCGAAGCTCGCACCACCAATCGCTGGCTCGATACAGGGCCGATCGCGGGAGCGGATAGCTATCAGCTACTCGGCGTAGAAGGCCTGGTCAATCTGGGACCGCTACAATTGTGCGGCGAGTATATGCACATGGTCACGCAACGTGAGCACGATAGCACGCTCAACTTCAGCGGCGGCTATTTCTACCTCTCCTACTTCCTCACCGGCGAGCACATGGCCTGGGATCGCGAGAGCGGCACATTGGATCGCGTCAAACCATTCCAAAACTTCCTCTTCGTCCGGGGCAGCGACGATGTCCGCCAGCGCGGCTGCGGCGCCTGGCAACTGGCCGTGCGCTATTCGCAAGGCGACTTTACGGACGACAACATTGCCGGCGGCGTAGGAGAGTCCGTCACGTTTGGGTTGAATTGGTACTGGAATCCCCACGCCAAGCTGCAGTTGAACTACCTTTACGGCAGCATCGACAATCGTTCCCCGGACGACGGCTACACCGCGGGAACCTATAGCATTCTCGGCACGCGCTTCATGGTGGACTATTGATCGGCGCGTGCTATTTCACCAGGCGAACGATGCCGCCAAAGCTATGTTTGGCTCGCGCTGCTCGTTCGAGGGCCTTAAAGCGACGCATCGAGTAAAGCCAATTGTGGACGTCGTAAACGCAGCGGGCCAGGAGCCCGTCGGGCCGAATCCTGTTTTCCTTCTCACGGTAGTAGCGCTTAACAATGCCGTCTGGAAATTGAAAGACGTGCTGCTTGGAGAAACCAATCTGCCTGGCCATGGCCACGATTTTTCGCGGCGGCATGTCCTTTTCCGTCACGCCAAACTCCTGCATGGCTCGAATCGAATGTTCTTGAACGCTGTGTCCGTCCCCCGGTTCGCGCGTGACCAAGACGCCGCCTGGCTTGAGCGCGCGGTAGACCATTTCAAGGGCCAGGTATTCGTCCTCCGCATGATGCAGCGAGTCGAAAAACATCGCGCAATCAAACTCGCTGTCGTATGGCATTGATTCATAGTCGCTGACGACAAATTTGACATTCACTAGCTGCTCGCGCGCCTTATTGTGATTGGCGCAGGAAATCATATCCGGCGCGATGTCTTGCCCAATCACGTCGTAACCCATTCTGGCGAACATGCAGCTCGTCCAACCGGTGCCACAACCCAAGTCCAGCATGCGCACTGGAGGGGCCGGGAGAAGATTACGCAACGTTCCAA
This sequence comes from Planctomycetota bacterium, assembly GCA_963205385.1. GTDB lineage: Bacteria > Planctomycetota > Planctomycetia > Pirellulales > Pirellulaceae > JAEZGD01. Next base: position 25,849 of record CAUJKE010000139.1, read on the forward strand.
TCGCGATCATGGAGTCGCCGCAAGCAGGGTCCGAGTAGGGCTTATTGGTCGCAAACGCGATTCCCGCCTCGCCGGCTATCTTGAGATACGCTAATTCGCCTGCCTTGGGCATGTTTTGAGCTCCTGGTCGCCATCAGTGTCGAACAACTGGAGGCGTCTTATAGCAAACCAATCCACCTGACTCCAGACGAATCGGGGTACGATTGCACACGAGGGGGGCTGCTGCACTGGTGTGCTAGCAGCCAGATTTTTCTCCTCCCTCGTTTAACGGCAAGCCGCAGGCGTCCGCGATAAAACAGACGCCTGCGGCTTGCCGTTAAACGGGGGCAAAATCCTACGTGAGCGCATGGGGGTTGCAATCGATGAGCGGCAGGAATCGTCGCCTGCTCGCACTAGCACCGCCACCCCCCCCTAATGGAAAATCGTCGCTAATACCGACTAAAACCTGGCGCGACGTGAATTTCGTAAGTCCTTTGCAGACAGATGTTTACGAATATTCGCAATTGCGCTAACGTGCTAATAATTGTCCTCATCGGGGTGGGTTCTGGGTGGAGGTCCGCGTGAGCTTGCCGCTTTGCCTGCGGCGCGGACCGGCAGGAATCACTAGCAGTTTGACAAAAACTGCTTAATATGTATTGACAACATGCTGTCGAAATACTATACTTCCGCTGTCAACGGCTCCCGGTGTCGCTAGGTCAATCGCAGGCCGACGGCTACAATGCGGCCTTCGCGTCGGCGGCGCGAACGTTTCGAACTCCAGGCTTCGCGCGCACCAGAGAT
>CAUJKE010000140.1 GCA_963205385.1 Planctomycetota bacterium
TCACCATCCGCACAAGGCGGAAGGGGTCGTGGAGCGGTTGCGGGCTTGAAAATCGGAAACGTATGGATCGGTTGCCCCGGTGTCATTCTGGACTGTGCCCAACCGCTGGTCAACGTCGGCGGGGGAATTCGTTGCGCTGCCGGGGCGTCGCTTCGCCGTTGCGGTCAGAAAAGTGGAGCCGCCACCGCCGTCAAACGACAAGCTTGTGGCGACTCCGGGCGGGGTTTCATCGGTGGCATTTAGAAGCCGATGCCGAAGCGGAAGGTGTTGGTCTGAATGCCAAATCGCGTTCCGCCATAGTACGGGGTGTTGTATCCACGGTAGTACGTGGAGGGATACGCCGGAGCGACGTGGTAGTGCCCACGATGCGGATACAGCACCACCGGCGGGCCATACTGCTGAGCCCCGTGGTGATGATGCCCGACGGCAGAACCGGGGGCGCAGCCATAGCCGCCGCGATAACCCGCTCCGTAACCGCCGCCGTAACCGCCGCCGTAACCGTGGCCGGCCCAGGCCGTGCTGGCGCCTGCCAATCCCAACGTGGCGACAATCGCCGCTGCCAACAAAATGCGTTTCATGTTCAGGACTCCTCGGGAGGGATACAGGATAGAAGAGGAAGAGTCATTCTTCCGGTGACGATTCCTAGAAATGCACTCGTCGTGCCACTATGCTAGTAGTGGCGGCGCAAGTAATGCCAGCGAAATAACTTGCGCATCTTCCCCACCCGGAAGAACACTACCCGTCCATGCTGAGAAGTGTATTCAGTTTGATGGCGCAGCGTCATCACCCTGACGACTTCGCCCCGGCGAGTCCGCTTCGATTATGACGCCTCGCTCACCGGCGTCGCCACTTGGCGCAGGATTTCGCCGGCCTGGCGGACTTGTTCCTCGCTGACGTCGAGATGCGTCACGGCGCGGATTTGGGTGGGGCTGACGGCCAGCACGGATACGCCTGCGGAGTGGAGCCGGGCGAGGAACTCGGAGGCGGTTCCGAGTGTGGGGTCGACGCGGAAGATGATGATGTTCGTGTCGACCGTGTCCGAGGTTAGCGTGAGTCCTTCGATGCCGCGGATCGCGTCGGCCAAGAGTTGTGCGTTCGCGTGATCTTCAGCCAGGCGGGGGATGTTGTTTTCCAGCGCGTACAGCGCTCCCGCCGCGATGATGCCGGCTTGACGCATCGCGCCGCCGAACAGTTTACGATGCCGCCGCGCTTCTTGGATCATCTCCTTTGGTCCCGCGAGGGCCGAACCGACGGGAGCGCCTAAACCTTTGCTAAAGCAGACACTGACCGTATCGAAATGTCGCGCCCAGCGATCCGCTTCGATCCGCGTCGCCACGACGGCGTTGAAGAGCCGGGCGCCGTCCAGGTGCGTGCGGAGGCCGTGATCTTGCGCCCAGTTGCAAATCTCGGCGACGTATTCATACGGCTGAATGCGGCCCGCGCCCCGATTGTGCGTGTTTTCCAGGCAGACGAGTCGCGTGCGCACGAGGTGGTCGTTCACCGGGCGAATCAGTCCCACGAGTTGCCCCGGCTGCAGCACGCCGCCATCGCCATCCACTGTCCTGGCCGCGACGCCGCTAAGCTGGGCGAACGCCGCTTGCTCGTAATTGTAAATGTGACAGCCGGTTTCGCAGATGAACTCGTCCCCAGGCTTGCAGTGAATGCGCACCGCGATCTGGTTCGTCATCGAGCCTGACGGCATGAAAATCGCCGCCTCCTTGCCTAGCAGTTCCGCGGTGAGCTCTTGCAGCCGCTGGACCGTGGGATCGACATCGATGACGTCGTCGCCCACATCGGCCGCGGCCATCGCCGCTCGCATGGCATGGGAAGGCTTGGTGACAGTATCGCTGCGAAGGTCGATCATGGCAGGTTTTGGGGTTGGGCGGTGGTGGTTGGGGAGTGGTCGTTAGGCGTCCGTGGACAGGAGATGAATTTTCACCATCAGAATAACGCTTCGCGGGCCTCGCCCCTAGTCCCACGCGCCGAACGCGAACACAATAGGCAGTTTGGCTGTCCTGAGTAGACATCCTGAGTAGACACCTCGCTCTGCACGATGCATTTCGCCTGTGGAGCGTGGCGTCTAAGCTCCGTTTCGTTCCCTCCTCGTCAATTTGCGCCGCCGATGCTTACGATTCCCCGCATTGATACCCGGCACGACAATGTGACCGCGGCGCTCGACGCGCTCCGCGAAAAAATGAGCCCGCGCGGCGACGTCGTGAGTGAAGCCGGCAAGCGGCGCACCATGGAGGTCTTCGGCGAGGCGCTCTCGCCGCAACAGGTGGTCGAACGGATTTGCCGCGACGTGCGGGCAAAAGGCGTCGCCGCGCTGTTGGCTTACACGGCCAGGCTCGACCGTGCGGACATCACCCCCGCCACGCTGCGCGTCTCGGCGGCAGAACTGGCCGCCGCGCATGCCGCGGCCGATCCCAACTTTCTCGGAACGATTCGCCTGGTGCGGGACAACATCCTCGAATTTCAGACCGCCATCTTGCACCATGATGTCGCAGTGACGCGCCCCGATGGCGTCGTGCTGCGCCAACGTTATTTGCCGCTGGAGCGGGTGGGCATTTGCGTCCCCGGCGGCGCGGCCGCATATCCTTCGACCGTCCTGATGACCGCCGTCCCCGCGCAAGCCGCAGGCGTGCGCGAAATCGCAGTCGTCGCGCCGCCGACAGCGTTCGGCGCGAACAATCCCGACGTGCTCGCGACGTGTCACGAACTGGGGATTTGCGAAGTGTATCGCTGCGGCGGCGCGCAAGCGGTCGCCGCGCTGGCGTATGGAGTCGAGGGGTTGCCCAAGGTCGATAAGATCGTAGGCCCCGGCAACTTGTTTGTCGCGTTGGCGAAGAAGTATGTCTACGGCGAGGTCGATATCGACTCCATCGCCGGCCCGAGCGAAGTGGTTGTCTTGGCGGACAGTTCGACCCGCCCCGATTTCACCGCCGCCGACCTGCTCGCGCAAGCCGAACACGCGCCGGGGGCGAGCATCCTCATCACCTGGGACGAGCAGACGCTGGAAGCGACGTACGCCCAACTGCAACAGCAGGTCGCCAGGCTCGCGCGCGAGCAAGTGACGATTGACAGTTTGCAAGCTTTTGGCGCGCTCATTTTGACGCGCGACGCCGACGAGGCTTGTCGGATTACCGAATCGCTCGCGCCGGAACATTTGCATATCGCCACCGACAACGCCGCGGAACTGCTCGCGAAGATTCGTTTCGCCGGCGCGGTGTTTCTGGGCAACTACACGCCGGTGGCTGTGGGTGATTATGCAGCCGGACCGTCCCACGTGCTGCCGACCGGGGGAACGGCGCGGTGGGCGGCGGGGCTCACGGCCAACAGCTTCCTCCGCGGCGGCAGCGTGATTCAATATAGTGCCGCGGCTCTAAAAAATATTGCGCCCCATGTACAGCGTTTGGCCGATAAAGAAGGACTGACGGCGCACCGCGCGAGCGTCGATGTGCGGCTTTGAAAATCGCCTCGCCGTTAGCACACTCGACGTGATGAATCCCCGCGCAGAGCGTTAGGCCTACCGAAAGTAACTCCCATGTTTCGACCTGAAATCGCGGCCATGCAAGGTTACACGCCGGGGGAGCAACCCCAAGGCGGCGCGTTCATCAAGCTGAACACGAACGAAAACCCCTATCCCTGCTCGATCGACGTACTCGAGGCGGTCTATCTCGCGCTCGCCCGCGGCTTGCAGAAATATCCCGATCCGATGGCGACCACGTTTCGCAAGGCGGCGGCGCGGGTGCACAACATCGACCCAGATTGGATCCTCTGCGGCAACGGCAGCGACGATATCCTCACGATTCTGACCCGCGCGTTTGTCGGCAGCGGTGATCTGCTGCGACTGCCGACGCCGAGCTATGTCCTCTACAAGACGCTCGCGCAAATCCAAGGCGCGCAGTCGGAAGAAATTCGCTTTAACGACGATTGGACATTACCGCCTGAGTTCGCCGCGTCCCGTCCTCAGCTCAAACTGGCCTTCCTGCCCAATCCCAACAGTCCCAGTGGAACGATGGTCGCGCGCGAAGCGATTCTCGACCTGGCCGACAAGCTCCCTTGCCCGCTATTGATCGACGAAGCCTATGCGGATTTCGCGTCGTTCAACTGCGTGGATCTCGTCGCCCAGAACGAAAAGATCATGGTCTCGCGCACGCTGAGCAAGTCGTACGCGCTCGCCGGGTTGCGGTTTGGCTATTTGATCGCACAGCCGCAGATCATTCACGATCTGGTGAAGGTGAAGGATTCGTACAATTGCGATTCGCTCTCCATCGCCGGCGCGACCGCGGCGATCAATGACCAACAGTGGCTTGCCGAGAATGTCGCCCAGATCAAGGCGACGCGGCAAAGGCTTACCGCCGCGCTCGCCGAACTCGGATTTTCGGTGCTACCCTCCGAAGCCAACTTCGTCTGGTGCACGCATCCGTCACAGCCGGCCCAACCGCTCTATGCGGCGCTCAAAAATGAGCGGATCCTGGTACGATACATGAACTATCCCCAGTGGGGCGACGGCCTGCGGATCAGCGTGGGTTCGGAGTCCGAGAACATGCGATTGCTGCAAACGCTCGCGAGAATCTTAGGCGTGAAGTTGCGGTAACCCCAGAATATCGACATTCGGATTTCATCCCTCACGTTCCGATTACCCCCAGCGTAACCTCATGCCTCGCACCGCTACCATTGCACGTCAAACCAACGAAACCAAGATCGACCTGTCGCTTAATCTCGACGGCAGCGGACAAGCCCGGATCGAGACCGGCGTGGGGTTCTTCGACCACATGCTCGACTTATTCGTGCGGCATGGGGCGTTTGATTTGCAAGTGCAAGCGGCCGGCGACTTGCACGTCGATCAACATCACACGGTCGAAGATGTCGGCATTTGCCTCGGTCAGGCGTTCAAACAAGCGCTCGGCGATAAAACGGGAATTCGCCGCTACGGACACATGACGCTCCCGATGGAAGAAACGCTCGTCACGAGCACCGTCGATCTCAGCGGGCGTTATTTCCTGGTCTTCGGCCCCACGTTCCCCTCGCCGAAGATCGGCGAGTTCGACAGCGAGCTCGTCGAAGACTTTTGGCAAGCGTTCGCAGCCAATGCCCTCTGCAACTTGCACGTCCAACTGCACTACGGCCGCAACAGCCACCACATCAGCGAGGCCGTCTTCAAGGGAACCGCCAGAGCGCTCCGCATGGCGGTAGAAGAAGACCCGCGCTCGCCCGGCGTGGTACCGAGCACCAAGGGGACGCTGTAACGGGAAGCCGAGCGAAATCCGAGCGTCGATATTCCGGCTTCGCTCGCGAATGATCCGATCTAGCGAGGTTTTTCTTCCTTGGTGCCGGGAATGGGCTGTGCCTGAGGGTCGCTGGGGGGCCGATCAAGCGTGAGGAAGGCGAACAAATCGGCGATTTCCTGCGGCTGGTACTGTTTTTCAATCCCTTCCGGCATCAGCGAGAGGGGGCTAACGGCGACCTCTTCCACATCGCCGCGCGCGATGGTTTCGAGCTTGTCCCCTTGCTGCTTGAGCACAATTCGCTGAGCGTTGTCCTCGACGAGGATTCCAGTCAGCACGCGGCCATCGGTCGTCGTGACGGTGCGGGCCTGGTACGCGGCGCCAATCACCAGACTTGGATCGAACACGTTGGAGAGGAGTTGCTCGAAATTACCGCGCCCGTTGGCGGTGATCTCCGGCCCCACCTCTTGGCCTTCGCCGTAGATTTTGTGGCATTGGCCGCAGAGTTTCTTATACAGTTCGGCCCCTCGGTGTGGATCGCCGGGGGTGTTGCGAATCATCTGCCGCATGTCGGCGATGACTTGCTCGCGGGCCGGGTCGCGTTCGGTGCGCACCGTTCCCCAGGTCTTGGCCACGAGCGCGGCAATCTCTTGGTCGCCGGAGGCCAGGAGTTTCCGCACCTGATTGGTGTTGAGCGCGTCTGGGGGGAGTTGCTTCTGCTCAATGGCCGCGAGGAGTTGGTGGCTCCAGGACGTGCGGGCGGTGAGAACTTCGATCGCCCGCGGCTTGAGTTCAGGTTCCAGGTTATCGTACCGCGTCAGGAGCAGTTTTCCGACCCGTTCGTCGTCAAGGCGACCCAGGGCCGAGATCAGTCCGCCGCGAATTTTGAGCGTGGCGGCGCGGCGATCGGCGAACATGTCTTTCGCCAAGGCCAACAGCTGCGAATCGCCACTGGTGACGAGGGCGTCGATGGCTTGTTGCCGCCGGGGCAAAGGCTGCTCGGGATCGAGCGCCAATTTGCGCACGGCCGCGGCCGCGGAAGCGTCTTTCCAGCTAACGGCCAAAAGGGCGGCATCGATATAGAGCGGATTATCAGGCTTGCCTTGCAGGACTTTCGCCAGCGGTGCTTGGAGCTTGTCTTGCAGCGCGGCAAGTTGCTCGCCGGCCAGTTCGTGCGATTGCACGCGCTCGGCCAGCGTGGCCAAACACTTGCCAGCCACCGCCGGATTGGGCCGCTCCCCTTGTGCGAGCACGGCGAACAGCGTGGCGATGGCGACCGGGTTGGGCTTCTCGGCGGCCAGAATCCGGTCGATGGCGCGCGGCAAGACCTCGCGAATGCCTGGCGACTTGGCCGCGTCCATTTTCGTGGCCAGCGTGACAAACAACTCCCCCTCCGATTCCAGCAACGGATGCAGATTCTGCCAGACAATGTGCGGAATGAGTGGGTCGTCGCCGCAGTTCGCCAATGCGGTCATCAACGTCAAAACGGGGTCCAGCCCTTGAATCTTGCGCGCCGCAATGGCGACTTGCAGTTGCACATCACGCGAGGAATCGTTGACGAGCGCGGCAACTTTATCGCGCACCCGTTGATCGAGCTTCTTCAGCGACCCCGCGTCGATGTCGCCAGCGGCGCGGACACCCCACGCGCGGAACGTCGGATCGGCATGGGCCAAAAGTTGCAAATGCTGATCTGTTTCTAATTCGAACGTGCTGATGAGCGTCCAGAGTGCATTGAGGCGTGTGGTGCGCGGGGCGGAATCGCTGTTCACTAAATCCCACAATTGACCGCGCGTCTGCGGGTGATTGCGTTCCGCCAGCAAGCGGCGGGCAACCTCGCGCAGATAGTCGTTGCCGCCGGCCAGACGAGCGAGGAGCTGGTCATCATTTTCGTCGTGCAGATCAAACGGTTTGGCGCGGGGCGTGTCTTTATATCGCACGCGATACAAGCGGCCGTGACCGCGATCGACTCCCTGCGGATCGGCGTTGGCGTCTTGATAACAGTGATAGCGGTCGTACCAATCAAGAATGTAGAGCGAACCATCCGGTCCGGTCTTTTGCACGACCGGCATGAACCAGACATCGTTGGCGGTGAGGAAATCAGGCTCACCGGTTGCAAAATACGTGCTGCCGTTGCGCTGTAGTTTGTCGCTGTTGATGCAGCCGCCGTGGATGTTTCCCATGTAGAGCTTCTGGCGATACTGATCGGGATAGGCGTCGCTGTCGTAGTAATGAATGCCGCAATACGCCGCCGCCTGATGTTTGTGTTTGACAATCGAAGGGAGCGGCCACGTAAACGGCGGGTATGGTCCGCCTTGACGAAGGTAGTAGCCGGTCTCCGCCTGGTGCCACAAATGATCGATCACGCAGGCGGAAAGGAAGAAACTGCCGTTGTCGTTGATCGCCACGCCCCAGGGGTTGCTCGTTCCCTCGCAAAAGACCTGGAACTCGCGGGTCTGGGGGTGAATGCGAAAAAGCGCGCAGGTGAACTGCCAACCGGGGTGGTCCGCGCGATAGTGTGGAGATGACTTGGGATACTTCACATGCGAGTAGTTGAACACCCCATTTAGTCCGTACAGCCAACCATCGGGACCCCAGGTGAGCGAATTGGGAAGTTCGTGTGTGTCTGTCCGTCCGAAACCGGTGACGACAACTTCTTGCTTGTCCGCCTTGCCGTCGCCGTCGGTATCTTGCAAAAAGAGCAAGTCCGGCGAGTTCGCCACCCAGACGCCGCCGTGCCCCACCGCGATGCCGCTGGGAATGTTGAGCCCTTCAGCGAAGACGGTAATTTTATCGGCCCGGCCGTCGCCGGTGGTGTCTTCGAGCACTTTCACCCGGTCACGCCCCGGTCCCGGCTCGCGGCGCGGGTACTCGAAGCTTTCGGTAATCCAAAAGCGGCCCCGCTCATCGATGGCCATGGCCACCGGGTTGACAATATCCGGCTCGCTGGCGACCAGTTCCACCGTGAACCCCTCGGGCACGGTCATCTTTTCGATCGCTTGGGCCGGCGTCAGCGGCGGACCAGGCGGCTTGTCTTGCCGGCGGGGGATGAAGTCTTGCGCGGACGCGGCATTCCAGCCAAAAAACGCGCAATAGAGCAGCGCTATGAGGAACAATCGGCGGTAATTCATGCGGCAGGATTCGGAAAGAGGGACGATTCGCATTCCAGCGTGCCGGAGCGGCAACGCCTCATTATGCGAGCGAACGTGTACAACCGCAAGTTTCGCACCCCCAGCGGAGAAACTTCGTGGGCGAAGTTCCAGGTCAAAGTTCCAGGTGAAAGTCGTTGACGCTGAGCGCTCCCCCTCGCAAAATGGGATTGAATAAGAATTCCCCGTCCCACACCAGAGGCGTCCTGGCTCATGCAATCAAGTTTTGTTCGTTGGCAACGCTCGTCGCGGCTGCTGTTGTGCAGCGTGCTCTGCGGCCTGGTCTGTACAACCCTGGCTGGGTGCGGAGGAACGTATGCCTCGCGGATGGAAAAGAACGCCGCCGACCTCAAGGCAGGACGCCGGCAACCAGGGGGGGGCGCGGTAGCCTCAGACGTTAGCCCGTTGCTCTATGCAGGCGTGTACGAGATCGTGAACACGCAGTCGCAACCCACCGGCATCAAGATCAACCTGCCGAAGTCTTTCCTCGATCCCAGCGGTACTCCGCTATTCACGATCAACGCCAATGTCGGCGACCTGGTTGAAGCCGTGCAGGGGGAAACGACGTTGATGGTCTGGTACTACCCGGATCCCAACGGCAAGCGAATGCCGGCCATTTTGTCGTATTCGCGCGTGCCGGCGCAACCGAATGATCCTGCGAAAGCGGACGCGCTGCTAACCGCCGGTTTTGACGCGCCGCCCAGCATTACGGAGTTCACCTCGCCCGCCGGGAAGTGGCGCAAGACGAGCGTCGATATCGAGATGAATCTCCCGAGCGAATCGATCAGCGGCGCGCAGGTTTCCGTCCCCGCGCGCAACGACCGTTACGTTTTGATGACTTCCAACGAGAACATCCTGATCCAAGCGATCGCGCCGACCACCGTGGCCGATAACTTTTTTTCCGCGGTGGAAGCCGCCGTGCGCACGGTGCAGGTCGGCCCGCCGGCCGTGACGGGACAGGTCGTACAATAATTGGCGCGGCCCGTTGGCGGCGCAAACTTGTTTCATGTTATCCGGACAGTGGATGCCAAAGGTCGCGTCATGCCTACTGCTTTTGTGACCGGCGCGACCGGATTCATCGGCGGCCATCTGGCTGCGGCGCTTGTCGCGCGCGGGTGGCGCGTTAAAGCGCTCGTCCGACCGACTTCCCGCACCACGACGATCGCGGCGACGGGGGCCGAATTGTTTACGGCTGCGCTCGATGACGCGCAAGCACTTGCCCCGCACCTGGAAAACGTCGATTGCGTGTTTCATGTGGCGGGAGCGATTGCCGCTTTGAACGAGGCGGAGTTTCAGCGCGTAAATGCCGCCGGCGCCGCTGCATTGGCTGCGGCCTGCGCTGCGCAATCGCGGCCACCCACATTCATCTTCGTGTCGAGCGTCGCCGCCGCCGGTCCCATTGCGCGCGGACGAGTGCGTGCCGAGAGCGATGCGGCATCACCGATCTCCGCTTATGGCCGCAGCAAGTTCGCAGCGGAACAAGCGCTGCGCGACTTCGCCGGCGATCTCCCGATCACCGTGGTTCGGCCCGGCGTCGTGTTTGGTCCTGGAGACCGTTCGACGCTCTCGATCTTCTCCGGCATTGCCTACAGCGGGCTGCATGTTTATCCGCGCTTCCGCACGCCTCCGCTGTCTGTGATCTATGTCGACGACCTGGTCGAAATCCTGCTCGCCGCCGCTGACCAAGGCGAACGACTTGCGCCTGCGAGCGCCAACGGGGACGCACTTCCTGGGCAGGGCGTCTACTTTGCCACGCGCGACGAGTTTCCGACCTATCACGAGTTCGGTTGGCTCGCGGCACAGGCACTGGGGCGGAGGTGGTTCGTCCCGTTGCCGCTCGCGCCGCCGATTCCGTTTCTCGTCGGCGGTCTGAGCCAACTTGCGGGGCAAGTGCGCGGCAAGGCGTCCATTGTCAATCTCGATAAGATGCGCGAAGCCACGGTTACGAGTTGGGCCTGTTCGCCGGCCAAGGTTCAGCAGAAGTTCCGGCTCGTCCCGCGCGACTCTTTGCTGGAACAAATGCGGCAGACCGTAGTCTGGTATCGCACCAACCGCTGGATTTGATGTAAGCCGTGTGTCGCCAAGCAGTTGCCGCAATCGTGCGAAACGTGCGCAAGACGCGCGGTTGACCTTTTTCTCACTCGCCGCGCTATAATCGTTTGTGCTCGCGCGCTTGCGCGGCGAAAATGAAGGCTTCACACCCGCCCTGCTATTTCCCTGCCTCTGGCCCACCTGCATGACCACCGCTTCCCAGTCCACCGACGGAACGCTAATTGCCGCCGTGTTAGCCGGCGACAGCGAGGCATTTGCGGTGCTGGTCGAGCGCTACCAGGGACCGCTTCGCCGCCTGGCCGAGAGTCGGCTGGGCAATCGCGATTGGGCCCAGGATGTCGTGCAGGAGACATTTCTCTGCGCGTTCAAATCTCTCCGCGGCTACGATTCCCGGTTCAGCTTTCGCACCTGGCTCTGGACGATTTTGCTCAACCAGTGCGCGCGACACTATCAAAAGCGGCAACGGCAGGCCGCGATCCTGGCAGGGGCGGTTCGCGATTGCCCGCAGCATTCGCTGCAGCCGCTCGCTGGCGGGGAACCTTCGCCGCAGGAGACACTGTTGGCCAAGGAGCAAGCCGAAGTCCTCACGCAAGTTCTCGCCGCGCTTCCCGACGAGCAAGCAGACGCCTTGCGACTCCGCTTTTTTGGCGAACTCAAGTTTCAGGAAATTGCCGACGTGCAAGGCTGCAGTTTAACCACCGCCAAGAATCGCGTCCGTTTTGGACTGTTGCAAATGGCGGGAAGGCTCCGTCCCACTGGCGAACCGGCCGACAGCAAAGCTAGCTTCGCCGCGCACCGCTCCCCACTGACCACCGAGGCGGACGTATGAAGTCTCTCGATTGCGACCAGGTGTTTGACATCCTCACCCGCGGCCCGTTTCCGACCGGCGAGAGCAGCGACTATTTGGTCGAGGAGCACCTCGCGTGTTGCTACGAATGCCGGCAATTGGCTGAAGCCTTGCGTCCGGCGGTCGAACTGTTCCACGAAGCGATCCTCCCCGAGGACGCCCGCGATCTGCCGGGCTATCAAGGGGTCTACGCCGGCCAATCCGGCGGTCTAGGCTTGGCGCAACTGGTCGCGCAAGCGATCGAGCCGCAAGCCTCGCTCCCTCGCGCGCATCCCGTGGCGGCGTCGCAGCACGCCTGGAACGCCTGGCTGGCGTCCTGGAGATTGCAATTAGGAACCGCCCTGGCCGTAGGCATGCTGTTGGCGCTGACGGTGTGGGGCGAACCAGCGCCGACGCTCCCGCTCCTCTCCCGCAGCCTGATGACGCGCAATATCGACTATCGCCCTAGTCACGAAAGTTACGCGGCGCTCGCCAGGCTGCCGCTTTCGACCGCGTGTCAACTCCCCCCCTCGCCGCTGGTGGAAAACGCGTCCTGGCATTGCTGCACGCAGTGCCACGCTGCAGAACGCGGGCCAGCCGTTTCAACGGCTATGCTCGCCAGCATCGCAACCAGTTGTCAGGCTTGTCATCACTAAGCAACTGCCGGACGCCGGGACTGGTCGCTGCTCGCGGCAGGCGGTAGAGTGTGGCCAACGTCAGGCGGCGCCGGGCTACCTGGAAGCGAACCCTCTTGCAGCGGTCGGCAGCCATGCGCATCGCGCTGATGATTACTTGTTTGGGGGACGTCATTCGCCCCAACGCAGGCATCGCGACCGTGAACCTCTTGCGCCGCCTTGGCCATACGGTCGAGTTTCCCGCGGCGCAAACCTGCTGCGGCCAGCCGATGTTCAACAGCGGCTTTGTCGACCTTGCGCGCGAGCAAGCGCGGCATACGATTGGCGTGTTTGAATCGGCCGAGACGGTGGTCGTTCCCTCCGGCTCCTGCGCGGCGATGGTCAAGACGGAATATCCGCAGCTTTTCCCGCCGGAGGATCCTTGGCATGCGCGTGCGCTCGCGCTGGCCGCCAAGACGTTCGAACTCAGCGACTTGCTCGTGAATCAGCTCGGCGTGCTCGACGTCGGTGCGAAATTCGCCGGGCGAGTCGCTTACCATTATGCCTGCCACTTGCGGATGTTGGGCCAGACCAACGAAGTCCAGCAACTGGTCGCGCACATCGCGGGGGCGACATACGTCCCGCTGGAGCGACAGGACCAATGCTGTGGCTTCGGCGGATCCTTCGCCGTCCGTTATCCGCAAATCTCCGGTGCGATGGTCGACGACAAAATGGCCTGCGTGTTGGCGACGGCGGCGGATGTGCTTATCTCGACCGATGCCGGTTGCCTGATGAACATCGGCGGCCGGCTACACCGCGAACGACACACGATCGAAGTGCTGCATCTCGCGGAACTGCTCGAACGCCGCTAAATAAATCGCCGCAGGCCAACCGCCGCGCAGACCGCGACCAACGCCAGGCAGAGCGCGGCGGGATAATCGCCGAAGTACGTGTAGGGAGAGAAGCGGCCGTCCGGCGGCACGTCAACGGCCAGCGTCGCGACGGCGCGGCGCGGACCTTTCGCCAGCACGCGCCCGCTGCCATCCACGGCGATCGAAAACCCCGTGTTCGCGGCGACGAGCATCGGACGGCGATGCTCGACCGCACGCATAATCGCGCACTGCGCATGTAAGTCGAGTTGCGCCGAACCCCAGAACCAGCCATCGTTCGTCACGCTCACGAGCATGTCTGGCGATTGGCCGCGCTGCTCCAGGTCGATAATCTGGCGCCGAATCAGGTGCGGAACCGTGCTTTCGAAGCAAATGCTAGGAGCGAGCGTGTAGTCCCCCACGACGAACGCCTCGGCTTGCTTGCCCCGTGTGAGTCCCTCAGGCATCGGCGTGAAGCGGTAGATCCAGGGCCAGGTTTCGCCCAGCGGAATATACTCGCCGAACATGACCGGATGCATTTTGTGATACTGCGCCGCAACATCACCATCGTCCGCAAGCATGAGCGCCGAATTGTAGCGCGCGATCCCGTCCCGCTGGAAGCCCACCGTCATCGAGCCCATGATTTGGGCGATGCTGCGCCGCTGGCCTGCGGCGGTCGACGCCGTTTGGTTAATGGCCGCAACGGTCGACGCGCAGTGCTGATGGAACTCATCCTTGGCAAGTTGCGCCCGCTTCCAACTCACCCCCTCCGGCAACGACTCCTCGCCGTCAAACGTGTACTGCGGAAAGACCGACATGAAGACCGACTCCGGCCAGATCATCACCTGCGTTTGCGGATACTGCCGCGCGGCGGCGACCGCCTGATGTTGATACGCGCGGCACGTCTCGACAAAATGTTCGGGGGGAACATCGAAGATCGTATCGACGGAGTTTTGCAGCAGCGCCACGCTCAGCGGCGGGCGAGCCGTTGCGTGCGGCGCGGTCGCCATTCGCCACGCGCCATAGCCCAGCACGGCGACCAGAACGGCGCCCGCCGTGACGAGCGGCGCGAACGACCAGCGGCGGTCACGACGGTTCCAAGGCAGCGCTTGGGCGATCCCAGCGGCGACGAGCATGACCACGAAGCTCACGGCGTACGCGCCTCCCAGGTCAGCGACTTGGATCAGCCAGGGAAACGCTTCTGCCTGCGAGTGGCCCAATAGCCCAATGGAAAAGCCGGTGAGAAAGTGGCTGCGGGCGAATTCAAGTCCGACCCAAATCGTCGGCGCGGCGAGAACGAGCGGGATCCTCAAGCGCCGTACGGCGACGCGCGAAAGCCCGACGAACAGCGCGAAATAGACCGCCAAATAAGCCGCGAGCGCGATCCAACCCAGGTACAATGCCCAATACGCTTGCCGCACCCCTTCCATGACGATAAGCCAGTGGACGAAGCCTGCCAGCCAGATGGTCAAGTAAGGACGACGTCCCGCGAGCGTCTCCTGTTTGATTAACAACAAAAATCCCAACGGCGCGATAAACGCCAGCGGCGGCAGTTGGGGAATGAGCCAGGTGAACGGCGTCACCGCCAAGGCGAAGCTCATCGCGATGGCGGTTCCCAAGGCGATCCACCGCGCGTGCGGAAAAGCCGTCGAACCCCGCGCCAGCACCCACAAGCTACCCACCAACAGCAACAGTTCCACCACTTGCACACTGA
This sequence comes from Planctomycetota bacterium, assembly GCA_963205385.1. Taxonomy (GTDB): domain Bacteria; phylum Planctomycetota; class Planctomycetia; order Pirellulales; family Pirellulaceae; genus JAEZGD01. The sequence continues at coordinate 14,453 of CAUJKE010000140.1, forward strand.
CCGGCGCGAGCGCCACGGCCAGCAGTAAGCCGCTCCCCAGCGACAGGCTCCACGTCGAGAGCCGCCACGGACGCGCAGCCTGGTCCTCGGCGGCGCAAGCGGTCGCAGGCATCGGGGGTGAAGTCGCGGTCGTCATACGGCGGGGAGCGGACGTGGTGGACATGAATTCGCCAGCCTGGCCAAAGGAACGCAGGCCATCCTTTGGCCTGCTGCTATCAGAGTATGCGAGTTCGCCCTCGCGGACCAGAGAAACTGGGTAAACATGGGACTCGTCTATTGTAGGCATCTCGCTCCGCACGGTGGAGTCATTCGGCGGATCAGGACGTGCGGGCGATGTTTGCGGCGTGTCGATTCGCATTGACACCCCACTCTCTCGCCGCGACAATCCGCCCGCTCTTTCAACTCTCTTCAGCTAGCAATCGGCCTAATCGAATGCCTCCAAGGCAACATGCCTGGCTCGTGCTGTTCGCCTGCGCGCTCGCGCTGGTTGGAGGCCGTGCGCTGCGCGCGCAAGACGTTGAGCTTCCCTCCGTGCTGAGCGCCTCGGAAGGAGCCATCAGCCATGCGTCACGCGATCGCGCTCGCTACCCGGATGAACTCCCTTCGTTTGGGCAAAAGTTCTACGATCCGGACGAGCTTCCCGCGGAAGAAAACTGGCCGCCGCACTGGACTTTGCCCCGTCCCGAGATGTGGGAGCAACTGTGGCGGCCTGGCGACTTGCTCGACGACTCCTACTGGTTGCGCCGGCCGTGGTCCGCAGGATTCCTGGTCGGCACGATGGATGGCGATAGCCTCACGTCGCAAGTCGATCAAGGTTCCGATTGGCTGTATGGTTTTCGCTTCGGCAACGACTTCGCGCCGCATTGGGGCTGGGAACTCCGCAACGCATTCTTCAGCCCCGAGTTGTCTTACCCGCGCGATCCCAGCCTTAGCGCGACGGCGCACAACTGGTTCGTGGATGTCAACGTGCTGCATTACCCGTGGGGTGATACGCGTCTGCGGCCGTTCTGGTCGATTGGGCTTGGGGCGGCGCAGTTCAAGTTCATGGACCAAGACCGATACAACGCCAGCGAGTGGGTCGTCGACCTGCCGCTCGCGATTGGCCTCAAGTATCACTGGACGCGCTGGCTCGCGCTCCGCGGCGAACTCTCCGACACCATCATCTTCGGGACCGAGCATCTCAATGGCATGAACAATCTCTCCTTCTCGCTCGGCGCCGAAATCCACTGGCACTCCTTCAAAACCCGGCCGGTGCAATACGGCTACTAGGGGGCGACAAGTTTCCGCGGCTTGTCCAAGCGGACGCCGGCTCCGCGCTGCGGGCGCCGTTGCGGCCATGCGCCAAGAAACCTTTGCGCTGTTCGCGCGGCTGAGGAAGTTTTTGCCGCCGGCATTTTCCGAACTTCCCTTTCCGCTTCGCTGTAATTAACATCCGGTTACGAGGCGGCGGTTTCTCGCGCGAAATGTGCCCTCGACATTTCCGCGCGCACCGTTTGCCGAGTAGAATTTAGGGCAGTGCTGGGCGCGGCGCTTTCTCTTCGGAATTCATCTTATGGCTATCACCTCCACCTACGACCGCGTGCGCCGGCAGCAACTGCTGCGCGAAGCAGAAGGCTATCTCGACTTGCTGCTCGTCTTTGGCGAGCAATGGCCGCTCCGCGATGAAGTCCGCGACCGGCTTGGCGAGTGCGTGCTGCAGACGCTCGAGCGACTCGACGAATTCTCCGGACAACGCGCGCAGCGGTTGTACTTGCGCGGCCAGGCGTTGCGGGCGATGCTGCGCTATGCCGACGCGGTGGCGCCGCTCACCGAATCGGCGGAGCTCGATCCAGATAATCTCAGCGTCTGGCTGGCGCTTGCGTGGTGCCACAAGCGAACCGGCCGGCTCGACCTGGCGATTCAAGCGCTCGAAGACGCCATGGATGTCGATCCCACGCAGGGAATCGTCTATTACAACCTGGCTTGCTACTGGGCACTGGCCAAGAATATCAAGCTGACGGTCGCCTATCTTTCCAGGGCGTTCGATTTGGACCCCAATTATCGTGACCTGATCGCCAAGGAGCCTGACTTCGATCCCGTGCGTCACTTGCGCGAATTTCAAACGCTGACCGCGATGATCGTCTGAATCAACACTCCGGCGTTGCGCGCTGCTAGCAGTGCTTCGCGTGCGCGGGCCTGGTTGCGCTAGGAAGGGAGTGAGCTTGCGCTTCGCACCGCGCCGCGACAAGTAGTGGCAGCGCCAGCGGTCGGTGGGAAAAAAATTGGTTGAAGAATTTGCGGAATTTTCGTCGATTGGTGTTCGTCACGAAGCCTTGAGAGCGTTAAGCTATTTACACCAACTGTGCGGCCTAGAGATCTAGCCGCGATGGCAGTTGAATTCAGGGACCTTGAGGACCACACGGATGTCCGCTCCAGTGCTTGCCGTTGAGTTCGTAGGCGGGCCACTCGATGGCCACCATCAACCCATCGCCGCGGCTCAGGAAGAGCTCAATCAATCGGCGACTTTCCCTATTACACGCAACCTCTTCCGGCTCTTGGCGAAACGCCCCACCGGGAAGAAGCACCCCGTCACTAGCATCGCGCTGTATCAGCTCGAGGTGATCGCCGGGCGGCCGCGATATGTTTTTCAAGGAGCTTGCACACCGGTTACTGTGCAAGGGTAGCGGCGCTACCGGCCGTAGCGAAACAACAAGGGCGCTTCAATATCGGGGTGCAAGCTCTTATGCACGGGGCAGGTATGCGCGCCGGCCTCGAGAGCGCTGCGGGCAGCGGGCGGGAGATCATGCGGGATGTGGATCTCGACGGTGAGCTTGCCGATCCGCCGCACCGGCGCGGTGATCATCTCCTTGGTGACCTTAACCGTCGTGCCGCTCAAATCCCAGTCGTGCCGCTTCGCCAGAATCCCCATGATGGTGAGCACGCACGTGCCTAGCGCCGTGCCGACTAAATCGGTCGGCGAAAACGCTTCCCCTTTGCCCTGGTTATCGACCGGGGCATCCGTGACGAATTTCGCGCCGGAGGGGCCGTGCGTCGCTTCGGTGTGCAAGTCGCCTAAGTAACGGATGTGGACTTCGGTCATGCGAGACTCCCCTGTGACGGCGCTCTGTAAGCCGTGAATCGTGGCTGTGAATCGTTATTGCCGCGCGGCGAACATCTCGGCGTATTCGAGCACCCAGGCGTCGATGAGCTGGATGAACTTTTGCACATCCGTATCTTCGATCCGCTCGTAATAATTGCGCACGAACGCTTCTTTGTTGCGAATCGTCCCCTTGGCCGCCAGATCGACCACCAGCACCGTGGAAAGGGGCCGCACCGTGATTTCGAGGCGGCTGTATTCGTCGTTGCGTTTGCCGGCGGTCAAACGAATATCATCCCGCCGCACCGCCGCCCCCCAGCCCCGCTCGCCATAGATGTTCTCGAACTGAAAGCCGGGAAAGTGGTTCTGCAGCCGCTTGAGGCACTGCTCGATGTGTTCGGAGAGTTGCAGGCGATATTGCGAGTGGAGACGTTTGAGCTCCTCCTCGCTCAGCGCTTGGCGGCGCGCGGCCTCGGCTTGTTCCAGGCCACGGCGTTCGCCGCGCTGGATGGCTTGTTGCAGGCGTTCATCAAACTCTTGGGACATGAATGTGATCTTAACGCGCACAGGCCGCGCGCGACACTACCGAAATTTGCGAACCGAAATTTGCGAAACCGGCTACCTACGAGCAACCGGGAGTGTCCTGGGGACTGCACCCTTCCTCTTTCTCGAACTCGCCGATCCGTGCGACGCGGCGACTGTGGCGCCCCCCTTCAAATTCGGTGCGGAGCCAGAGCTCGACCATCCGGTCGATGCGGCGCTCGCCGAGCAAGTCCGCCGACAGGCAGAGGACGTTCACATCGTTATGGCGGCGGCTCATTTCAGCGGTAACTTCGTCGTGACACGGGGCGGCGCGCACGCCGGGGAACTTGTTGGCGGCGATCGCCATGCCAATGCCGGTGCCGCAGATCAAAATTCCACGGTCGACTTCATGGCTGGAAACCTTACGGCTCACAGCGGCGGCGATATCCGGATAATCGACACTTTGACTGTCGTGCGTGCCTTCGTCGCAAATCTCGTGGCCCCATTGCTCCAGAAGCTGAATCAATTTCGCCTTCACGTGAAAACCGCGATGGTCGCTGCCGATGGAAATACGCATGAGTTCACCTTACAGTCCACTCGCCAGGTCAAATCGAGCCGCGCCTCAGGGGGCTCATTTTGGTAAATCAGGCTCGGCAATACTATTGATATCCAGTTCGTCCACCCAGTGCGCCAGTTCCGCGTCAATCTGTTCCGCGCAGCGGCGGTAGAGTTCTGCGGGGCCACCAATGGGGTCGGCCACATCCTTCTGATCGCGGCTCACCAATTGCACACGTCCAGCGGCATCGGGCCATTGCGAAATAATCGCCTCGCGGTGGCCCCGCGTCATGGACAACACCAGATCGGCGTACCGCACCAGGCGTTCTGTCAGTGGCTGGCTTTCATGTTTGGAAAGGTCCAATTGGCGCTCGGACATCGCATCGACGGCTTCCAAGGCAGCCCGCCCTCCCACCGTGGCGGCAATGCCGGCTGACATCACGATCACCCCGCGATTCTCCAGTTCGTCCGGCGGACAGCCAAACCGCTCCGCCAGGCGTTTCTTCAGCAGCGCTTCGGCCATGGGGCTGCGACAGGTGTTGCCGGTGCAGACCACCAACACCATCAAATCCGCCAGACGCCGCAAAGTGGAAGGAGCGAGCACACCGCTGCGGAGCACTTCGAGCTTCCGCTGATTCACTCGCACCACCGAGGGGGGTTGCCCGAACTTGCTCCGTCCATCGTTGATCACCATGTCGATGCGGCTCCCCAGCGTCGTGAGCACGTCGTCGGCCGTGACCGATTCAGGCCGACCAGGGAGCGTGGCCTTGGTCATGGCCAGGGGGCCGGCGAACAGCCGCAGCACGTTCAGCACAGTCGCGTGCGCTGGGACGCAGAGACTCACATAACCGTCCCGCGTCACGCTGTCCTGGACGCTCTCGGGGAGTTGCTTCACGACGCTATCGGGATGCACATCGGGCAACACCAAGATAACCGGCCCCGGCCAGCAGCGGCGCGTCAGGCGGCGCCCCAGGGGGGACATCTCGGGAACGTAATCCAGCGCGTCATCGCCGCTTTTGATCGCCAGCGACAGCAGCGGGGCAGGCGGCTCATCGCAGGCCAACTCGCGGAGTCGAGCGACGGCCGTTTCGTGGCGCGCGCTCGCCGCCACCACGTACACCGTCTCCGTCGGAAAGGCGACAAGTTTGCCTTCGGCCAACGCTTGAACGGCACGATGGATCACATCGCGCGGGTCGTCCGCACTATTTGCATCAATCACAACAGGTGGCATGGCGTCGCCAGCCGTGCGGCTGACCTGCGAAAAAAGAATCGCTGCGTCGGACCTCCAGCCCCAGACAGTCACCCGCCCGAAAAGCCGCGGCTCGCAATACGACGATGCCAGCGAACCCAACGTAATGCGTTATGGTACTCAATGTTACGGAAATCGGTCAAGCGGCACACCCGCCCGAAAGAACTGTTTGCCCGCCAACTCCAGACGGCGATTGGTGGCAAGCGGTGCGAATGCCTAGAATATAGTGGCTCTGCGGACGACTACTCTGATAAGCCTTATCATTCACACTCCTCTACACCCCTCTTACCGCGAATCATCACCTATGAGCATTGGCCAGTCGATGGAGACTCAGGCGGAAGAATTCCGCAATCGCTATTCCGCCGTGAAAACCCAGATCGGGCGCGTCATCGTCGGCCACGACGATATCGTGCATGGCGTCTTGACCTGCATGTTCGTCGGCGGGCACTGCCTGCTGGAAGGCGTGCCCGGCCTCGGCAAGACGCTCTTGGTGCGGACGTTGGCCCAAGCGCTGAACCTCCAATTCTCGCGCATCCAGTTCACGCCGGACTTGATGCCGGCCGATATTCTCGGCACCAACATGGTGATGGAAACGCCGGAGGGGCGGCGTGTGTTCGAATTTCAAAAAGGGCCGATCTTCACACAGATTTGCCTGGCGGACGAAATCAACCGCGCCACCCCCAAGACGCAGTCCGCGATGCTCGAAACAATGCAAGAAGGAACCGTCACCGTCGCCGGACAACGCTTCGTGCTCGATCAGCCGTTCTTCGTTCTGGCCACGCAAAACCCCATCGAGCAAGAAGGAACCTATCCGCTCCCCGAAGCGCAGCTCGACCGCTTCTTTTTCAAGCTGGTCGTCGGTTATTCCACGCGCGACGAGCTGGCCATGATCGTCGACCGCACCACGCGCGGCGTCAATGTCCAGCCGGATAAGGTCATGGACGGTGCGGAAATCATCAAGTGGCAACGGCTGATTCGCGATGTGATCCTCGCGCAGCACGTGCAGGACTACATCGTCCGCCTGGTCCTCGCCACGCATCCCGAAGGACCGCTGGCGCTCCCCATCACCAACCAATACTTGCGCTGGGGAAGTAGCCCCCGCGGCGCGCAAACCCTGGCGCTCGCGGCTAAGGTGCGAGCGTTGCTCGAAGGGCGCTTCAACGTCAGCTTTGAAGATGTCCGCCGCGTTTACCTCCCAGCGCTGCGGCATCGCGTCATCACCAACTTCGAAGCCCAAGCGGAAGGGATCGAGACCGATCATGTATTGCTCGAAATCCTGGAAAAACTGCCGGAAAAGGCCAGTGAAGTCCCCACCGCGCAGCTCGTCACCGCGGGCAAGCGGTAACGGAGTCCCCCACAGTTGAATCGCCGCCACGCGCTACGTTAGCACGCTTTACTTGATTGCACGCCCATGCCGCTGCTGCCCAAAACCAATCCCAATCAAATCCTGTCGCCGCAACTGCTCGCGCAGCTCGAGCGCCTGGAGCTTGTCAGCCGCAAAATCTTTCGCGGGCGAATGAAAGGGGAGCGGCGGAGCAAGCGCAAAGGGCAAAGCGTCGAGTTTTCAGACTTCCGCAACTACGTCCCCGGCGATGACCTGCGGTTCATCGACTGGAACCTCTACGCGCGGCTCGAAAAGCTGTTCCTCAAGATGTTTCTCGAAGAGGAAGATTTGCACTTCTACGCGCTGATCGATGCCAGCGGCTCGATGAACTTCGGTACGCCGACGAAGCTCGAATACGCCAAGCAGCTCGCGGCGGCGCTGGGATTTATCGGCCTTTGTCGGGCGGATCGCGTCAAGATCGAAACGCTCGGCTCCAGTCGCCGCGCACCGGGACCGACGCTCCGCGGCCGCAAAAGCCTGTGGCAAATGGTCGAGTATCTTGAAGGGATCGAGCCCGGCGAGACAATCTCGCTCGCCCAAGGGGTGAAGGATTTTTGTCTCCGCAACAGTGGCAAAGGAATTTTGGTGTTGATTACCGACCTGCTGGATAAGGCCGGATATGAAGCGGCGCTGCGGACGCTCGTGGCCCAAAGCATGGATGTCTATGTGATCCAACTCCTCTCGCCGGAGGAACTCGATCCCGATGTGAAGGGAGATCTCAAACTGATTGACTGCGAAGACCAGGACATCGCCGAGATCACCGTCAGCCGCCCGTTAATCGATCGCTACAAACGCACGCTGGCGGCGTTTTTGGAGGGAGCCCGCGAGTTCTGCACCCGGCGGGGAATGTCGTATTTAATGACCAGCACCGAGACGCCGGTCGAGACGCTGGTCGCCAATTACCTCCGGCGGCGAGGATTAGTCCGCTAAAGCAGCTGCAATTTTATGTCGAACCTCTTCACCAATATGCTCACGGGGTGGCAGTGGCTGATTCTGGCCGCGATTCCGCCACTAATTGTGCTGCTGTACTTCCTCAAACTGCGCCGTCAGCCGGTGGAAGTTCCCAGCACGTATTTGTGGACGCGGACCATCGAGGATTTGCACGTCAACAGCATTTGGCAACGCTTGCGACAGAACTTGTTGTTGTTCCTGCAGCTCTTGCTGCTGCTCCTGATCATCCTGGCGTGTCTGCGACCTGGTTGGCAGGGAACGGCGCTGGTCGGCAATCGGTTTATTTTCTTAGTCGATGCCTCGGCGAGCATGAGTGCGACGGATGTTCGCCCGACGCGCCTCGACGCCGCGAAAGAAAAGATCGTCGCGATGATCGACCAGATGAAGTCTGGCGACGCCGCGATGGTGATTAGCTTCTCGAACAACGCCAAAGTGGAGCAGCCGTTCACCGATAATCGCCGCTTGCTGCGCGAGCGGGTGAACCAGATCACGCCGACCAATCGGACCAGCGATCTCAGCGAAGCGCTGCGGGCTGCCGCGGGACTCGCCAATCCCGGCCGCACCAGTCAATCCGAAACCAACGAGGCGCAAGTCGCCGACGCCATGCCCTCGACGCTGTACATCCTCAGCGATGGTGGCTTCGCGAAAGTCCCGGATTTTTCGCTGGGCAATCTTGAGCCCCAGTACCTCAAGGTGGGCGAGGATCGGCCGCGAAACGTCGCCATCGCCGCGTTCAGCGTGGGACGCAATCCCGATCGGCCCACGCAGCAGCAAGCGTTCGGGCGAATCGAAAACTTCGGCCCTGATCCGGTCAGCGTGGAAGTGACGCTCCACCGCGACGCACGGCTGATCGACGCCACCAAGATCGATTTGCCGGCGGCTGAGTTCTCCACCGATCCCGCGACCCAAAACACTGCTTGCGCCCCCGGCGCCGCTGGCGTGGAGTTCGATCTGGGCCAGCTTGACGAAGGGCTACTCAAGCTTGAAATCGTGCAGGCGGACGCCTTGGATGTCGATAACGTGGCCTATGCCGCGTTACAAACACCCCGCCGCGCCAAGGTGCTGCTCATCACGTCCGGTAATGAGGCGCTGCGATTGGCGATGCTGACCGACGAAGCGCAGAAAATCTCCGAGCTCTCCCTCGCCGAGCCGAGCGTGCTCGAAACCAAAGCCTTCGCGGACGAAGCGGCCCAGGGGCAGTACGACCTGATCATCTTCGACCGCTGCGCGCCCCAGAAAATGCCGGCTTCCAACACCTTGTTTGTTGACGCCAAGCCGCCGAGCGACGACTGGGAGTTTGGCAAACGGCAGGGGAACCCTGGCATCATCGACACGGACCGCGCGCATCCGCTGCTGCAACTCGTGGAGTTCGGCAACGTCCACATTAGCAACGGCCACAAGATCAAACCGCCGCCAGGAGGCAGCGTGCTGATTGATTCCGTCATTGGCCCGCTCATGGCGATCGCCCCGCGCGGCGGCTATGAGGACGCCGTCCTCGGCTTCGCCATCATCGAGACCAACGAACAAGGGGAGAAACTCGTCAACAGCGACTGGTTCGTCCGGCTCAGCTTTCCCGTGTTTTGCAAGAACGTCCTGGAATACCTGGGAGGCAACGCCGGCGCGCCGACGCTGCCTAGCATTCAACCGGGCACGCCGATGATCCTCCGCGCGCAAACCCCCGTCGCGCGCATAACTGTTACCACTCCCAGCGGTCAAAAAATCGACCTCAGCCGCGAAAACCAGGGGAGCTTCGTGTTCGCCACCACCAACGAACTAGGGATTTACGACGTCCTCGAAGGAACTGCGAATCAAACCTCGCAGCGCTTTGCGGTGAATTTGTTCAGCAGCCGCGAGAGCGACCTCCATCCAGCGGAGAAAGTCACGCTGGGCTACGAGGCCGTCCCCGGTGTCGCAGGCGTCGAGCGCTCGCGCAAGGAACTGTGGAAATGGCTCCTCATCGGCGGCCTGGGAGTGCTGATTTTCGAGTGGTATGTGTACAACCGGCGAGTTTATTTTTAGGCGCTCTCCGCGCATCGCTCGCGATGTATTAAAATCGCTAGCACGATACTTTTGTCCACCAGGATTCTCTCACGCATGGAAAGGGGCATCCGCTGATGTCCGAGCCGCGTTTCGCTCATCTGCATTGCCATTCGCACTATAGCCTGCTCGACGGGGCGAGCCCGATTCCCAAATTGATTAAGCGGTGCAAAGAGCACGGCATGACCTCGCTCGCGCTCACCGACCACGGCAATTTGCACGGGGCCCTCGAGTTCTACAAGAAAGCCAAGGCGGCGGAGATCAACCCGATCATCGGGTACGAGGCGTATATCGCCCCCGGCAGCCGGTTCGAAAAAGACGCCGGGAGCATGAAAGAGGCGAGCTACCACCTCACGCTCCTCTGCCAGAACCGCACCGGCGTGAAGAACCTCATCAAGATGGCGTCAGCTGCGTCACTGGAAGGCTTCTACTTCAAGCCGCGAATTGACAAGGAACTGCTCGAGCGACACCACGAAGGAATCATCTGTCTCTCAGGCTGCGTGAGCAGCGAATTCAATCGCGCGATTCTCGCCGGCACGGCGGATACGAGCGATTTGAAGGAAGCGATGGAGACGGCCGCCTGGTTTCATAAGATTTTCGGCGAGCGGTACTACATCGAGATTATGAACAACGGCGTCGAGGTGCAACGGATCGCGCTGGAAGGGGCGGTCGATATCGCCAAGAAGATGGGCCTGCCGCTGGTGGCGACCAGCGATTGCCACTACGTTGATCCGGACGATGCCGAAGCGCAGGACATCATGCTCTGCATCAACACCGGCAAGTTCCGCACCGACAGCAACCGGATGCGGATGGACGGGCAGCAATACTACCTCCGCTCGCCCCAGGAGATGTATCAACACTTCCCCGGCCTCGAAGACGCCGTCGCCCGCAGCGCGGAAATTGCCGATAGCGTCCATATCGATCTGGAACTCGGCCAGCGGCACTTTCCGGTCTACAAAATTCCGGAGCCGGATAAGACGCCGGAGCAGTACCTCCGCGAGTTGTGCATTCAAGGGCTCAAGGAACGTTACGCGGGAGATGAGGAGATGCTTCCCGGCGGCGAACTCGCGCCGCAGGTGATGGCGCGGCTCGACCGCGAGTTGAACGTGATCAACACGCTCGGCTTTCCGAACTACTTCCTCATCGTCTGGGACTTCGTCCGCCATTCGCGCGAGATCGGCGTGCCGGCCACCGCGCGTGGCAGCGGCGTGGGGGCGCTGGTTAGCTTCGCAACCTATCTCAGCCACGTCTGCCCCATCAAGTACGACTTGCTCTTCGAGCGGTTTCTCGACCTCAGTCGGAAAGAAGCGCCCGATATCGACATCGACTTCTGCCAGGAGCGGCGGGGCGAGATTATTCGCTATGTGAAGGATAAATACGGCGAGGAGAACGTCGCCCAGATCGGCACGTTCGGCACGCTCGCGGCGCGGGCGGCGATTAAAGACGTGGGCCGCGCGCTCGGCGTGCCGCTAGCCGATGTGATCAAAGTCACCGCCGCGATTCCCGAAGATCTTGGCATCGAGATTTCCGAGGCGCTCGAAAAGAGCGACGACTTGCGCAAACTCTACGAGACCGACGGCACGGTGCGCGAGATGATCGACCTGGCGATGAAGATCGAGGGGCTGGCGCGCAACATCGGCACGCACGCGGCCGCGGTGGTGATCGCCGACGAACCGCTCACCGAGTACGTCCCGCTTGCCCGCGTTAGTGGCAAGAATGACGTCATCACGCAATGGTCCATGAACGACGTCGAAGCGGCCGGGCTGCTGAAGATGGATTTTCTGGGCCTGCGCAACCTGACGATTCTGCAAAAGGCCGTCGATATTATCGCCCAGACGACCGGCCAGACGGTTGATCCGTATAAATTCCCGCTGGATGACAAAGAGACGTTTGCCCTGCTGCAACGGGGCGAAACCAAAGGCATTTTTCAGCTCGAATCCGGCGGCATTCGCGACTTGCTGCAGAAGATGAAGCCGGACCATTTCCGCGACGTCATCGCCACCAACGCCCTTTATCGCCCCGGTCCGCTGGAAGGGGGCATGGTCCGCGACTACGTCGAAGTCAAGCACGGTCGCCAGCAGCCGGAATACATTCATCCCATCTGCAAGGAAATCCTGGAAGAGACCCACGGCGTGATGGTCTACCAGGAACAGGTGATGCGGATTCTCAATCGCCTCGGCGGCATCGAACTGGCCAGTGCGTATACGTGCATCAAGGCGATCAGCAAGAAGAAGGAGGCGATGATCCAGCAGTTCTACGAACAGTTCATCGCCGGCTCAAAGGCGAATGGATTGTCGGAAGGAGAAGCTAAAGACTTTTGGAATTTGATTATAAAATTTGCGGGCTACGGCTTCAATAAATCTCATAGTACTGCTTACGCATTAGTCGCCTACATGACCGCCTACCTCAAGGCGCATTATCCGGTCGAGTTCATGGCGGCGCTCCTTTCAGGCGATATCAGCAAGCGGAATTTCAAGACCAAAGACCAGCTCGTCGAGCACCTGGAAGATTGCCAGCGGATGAACATCGAAGTTGTGCCGGCTAGCGTGCAAACGAGCGAGGCTGACTTTGCCGTGGCCGAGGGCAAGATTTTCTTCGCGCTCAGCGCGGTCAAAGGCTGTGGCGGCGCCGCGGCGGATGCGATTGTCGCCGCCCGCAAAAAGGAAGGGCCGTTCAAGGACATCTTCGATTTCAGCGAGCGCGTCGATCCCCAGCAATGCGGCCGCGCCGCCATTGAAACGTTGATCAAAGCAGGCGCGTTTGATTGGACCGGCGCCAAACGCGCGCAGCTCTACAGCGTCGTCGAGAAAGCCATTCAATCCGGCGCTGCGGCCCAAGCCGATCGCAAGGCCGGGCAAAAGAGCCTCTTCGGCGTCTTCGAGGATGATGCCGCGAGCAAACCGGCGGTGAAGCTGCCGGCCATGCCGGAATGGGAAGAGCGCGAACTCTTGGCCAACGAGCGCGAAGTGCTCGGTTACTATCAAACCAGTCACCCCCTGAAGCAGCATGAAAAGGTGCTCGCAGGCTACTGTTCGCATCGCACGTCCAACCTCAGCGGCCTGCCGGATCGCGCGGAGGTGATTATGGGGGGCATGATCGGTGCGCTGAAGTATTCACACACCAAGAACCCCAAGCCGGGCGCGCCGAGCAAGTATGTTATGTTCGACCTGGAAGACACCGACGGCGTCATTCGCTGTATCTTGTGGCCTAACGACTACGTCAATTTCGGCGAGCTCGTGCAGGCCGAGGCGGTCATGGTCGCGCGGGGTCAACTCGATCGCCGCGGCGGTGACGAGGCCAATCTCATCGTCAACGAACTCATCCCGCTCGACGAACTCGGCAGCCGCTACACCACTGGCTGCATCATTCGTTTGGAGGAGGGGACGCATGGCCTGGATACGCTCCCGGCGCTGCGCGAGATCGTGCGCGGCTACCCCGGGGCGCGCGAACTACGTTTCGCCATTCAACTCGCCGATGGCAGCCGCGTGCTGCTGAAAACCAACAAGGTGCAGGTCGATATCACCACCGAGTTGCAAGCGCGCGTCGATGATTTGCTTGGCCCCGGCTACTTCCAACGCATCACCTCCGCCCCGCAAGCGAACACGCGGCCCAAGCCGCAAAACGGCAGGTTCTCGCGGTCGTAAAGGCGTTACGCTTCAATCACTTCCAGCCTGGCCGGCTGAGCCGTGCCGCGGCTGGCGGGGTTGTAGTACTCATAGGCCTGGCCGGCGGGAACGGTGACCTTGACCGGCATGATCGCCCGCAGCCGATAGCGCAGTTCCAGCTTCGCGCCGGGAGCCAGTTCGCGGAGATAGACAATCGCCTGACGGGGCGTGATTTCATATTTCGCGATCAGGTTCGAGCCGACAAGTTCGTCCAATTCGCCCTGGTCGATGGCGAAGCCGCCGGGGATCGGTAAATCGAGAATCACCATCGGCGCGGCGACTTCCATCTGGTTAATGATGGTCGCGGTCGCGGTCACCGTTTCGTCCACGCTCAGCCGCTCGCGGTCGTAGACAATGCTAATTGCCAGCGGTTCTCTCTCGGGCGTCTCCTCCACCGGCGTTTCCACCCAGTGGCGGAAGACGCACTGAAAGCTCGTGGCAGTGTCGGTGGTTTCCGTAACGGAGACGGTGTTGTCATCGCCGATTTTCGTCAACCACGGCGAAAGATCGAGTTGCGTCAGCACATCGCTCTGGTCCGGCGCGATGGTGAGTTCTTGCACCACGACCTCGTTCGCGCGGACGACGAAGTGTCGCTCCTGCTGCACTTCATCGCCGGCAGTGCCAAGGATCAGCGCCTTGAGCGCGAGGACGGTCGCTTGCGTCGAGTGCCACGTGCCTTGTGGATCTTTGTTCGCCACGAGCCACGTCAGCGCGCCGCGCGTGCTGCCGGGGTGTTGCCGCGCGGTAAGCAGAGCGAGCGTGGCCATCGCGGTCGTTTCGATCTTCCCGGCGTCGCCGCTACCGTAGAAGGGGCGGGCGCTCCCTTGAGGCTGATCCCACCAGCAGAGCTTGCCGTCGGTGTGCTTGAGCGCGTCGAGTCGCGCGAGATAGCCGTCAAGCTCTGGCGACTTCGGATCGTAGGCGGCCAAGGCCATGCTGACCGTCGCGAGCACGTACGGATCAGCGATGGATTCCGGTTTGTGGGCGAGCAAATAATCCGCGGTCACTTGGAATTGCGTTTGATCGTTCGGCGAGCGTGCATCTACTGGGGCGCTATGAAACACAGCCCAGGCGATGTATGCGGTCGCGGCCAGGTCGGCGTCCCCTTCCCGGTTCACGCTCGCAGCGAGCCCATCGTTGAGCATGTGCGGCTCCGGTTCCCAGGAACCATCTGGACGACGCTGCGATAGCAGCCAGTCGCGCGTGCGGCGAATAAGGTTTGGATCGACATCGTGCACGCGGGCCATGTCGGCGAATTCGAGGAGGCCATAAGCGGTGAGCGTCCGATTGGAAGGCGGATTGCCGAACCAATCGAAACCGCCGCCGGGGACTTCATAACTCACCAGCCGTTGGTAACCGAGATGAATGTACTGCCGGGCCTTCGCTTCGACTTGCGGCACGCTCTTGTGGGTGCGGAGCAGGTAATCGAGCGCGAGCACGTTGGGATAGGTCGTGGAACTGGTTTGTTCAAAACAACCGTAAGGCATCTGGAAGATCGCATCGAGTCCCTCCACCAATTGGCTGAAGCCGGAGGGATGCAGTTTGAGGAAGCCTTGCACGCTGCCGGGGATGACGTCCTCGGGAATGCTGACGATCATTTCGACCGGCACACCGGCTTCGTCCAGCGTGCCGCTGCGCTGCGACTCCACCAGGCGGCCGTTGGGAACGACGTCGATGGTCTGCTCAATCGCGTCGCCCGTCTCGCCTGCGAGGGCCGTGACTTTAAGTTGTTGGTGGCCGACATTCAGGATTTTGAGGCGGTAGTAGAACGAGCGGACTTCGCGCGGTTTCAGATCGACGGTGATCTTGGTCGAGTCGTCCGACGCAGGTCCGCCGCTGGGATCGAGGAGTTCGAACCAGTCGCGCTGGTCGAGGGTGAGCGTGACCGTTTGCGGTTTGTCGAGATAGTTGTAGACCACGACCGGCACACTGACTTCGTCGTGCCGCGTGAGCGCCACGGGCAGGTTCAGATCCACGAAGAAGGGCTGGAAGACTTTGAGCGGGATCTGCGCGTCGCCGAGTTGGCCTTGGCCGCTGACGGCACTCGCGGAGATGCGCCAGGTGGTGATCGAATCGGCCAGCGCGAGATCGAGCGTGGCGACTCCTTCGTCGTCGGTAATCAGTTCCGGCTGCCAGAGGAGCGTTTCGGGGAAGTATTGCCGGACGCGCGGCGGCGCGGAGCCACCGCCGATGCCCCCCATGCCGAACGCTTCACCTTCGAAGTACAGGTCTTCCATTGGCATGGCCATATCCATAGCAGCCGACTCATCCCAGCGCATCGCTTCGCCGGTGGCCACCGCCTCCATCTTGGCGAGTTGCGCACTGGGTGCGATCCCCAGGAAAAACCAGGCGCCAGCCATCAATAGAGGCCCGCCGCACAGCGCGAGCACCACAAGCACGCCGGCGGTAATCATAAACGCGCGGGGCTTGAAGACGGCGAAGAGGACTACGGCGCTGACAAATGACAAACTGAAAAACACAAACCAGCTCATGGCGACGCGCTGTAAGCCCCAGCGGCGAGCGTCGGCGACGGCCTCGGCTTTCGCAGGGAAACTGTTGGCCACTAGCGTGAACGGAGAGTCGGCGAAGACCGGCTCGATCGTGTTGTCGTCCAGCGGCGGGAGCCCCTCATCGGCCGGCGCGACCGCTTCGTCCACCAGACCGCCGTCCCAAGTGTCATTGCCGCTCCCTCGATGGCCACTATCGAATTTGAATTCATGCGCGCCAGAGGAGTAAGCTGTCGCAGCGAAGACGGCCTCTTCGAGTAGTTCACGTTCCGGTCGCGGCGTGCTCGGGGACGAACTTTCGTTCGGCGTCCAACCGGGATAGATCGTGTAAATCGGCTTGAGCAATTCCTGCTCCGCGAGGAAGAACGCCTGTTCGAGTCCCGGCCGTTGACTGAGCACCGAGAAGACCTTTTCATCCACAATCGCCAGGCTGATTGCGCCCGGCGTGGGCTTCCCTTCGTCGTCGGTCAGCTTGAACGTGATCTGCGCTTCCTTGCCGGGGCGATACTCCGGCTGGTCCATCTCCGCGGTGAGCTTGAGCTCGCTCGCTTGATGCACAAAAATCAGCCGCGATTTGCGCACCGCGAGACCGGAATTGTCGAAACGATACGCGACTAGCTCCAGCGAGCCGAACACATCTGGCGGCAGGTCGATCGCGAGCGTTCCGCTCCCTTGGCTCATGTCGATGCGGTCGGAAAGCAAGGTTTGCCCGTCTTTAATCAAGTCGACGAACACCGGCTCCACGCCGCCACCGTTGGCGGCAAGTTGTAGCGTGTCCCCGCCGCGGAACACTGCCTGGTTCGGTCGTAAGATGAAATCACCCGCGACGACTCCGCAGGTCAACTCCACGTGCTTGCGGCCCACGCGATTCTCTTTGTCCGTGGCGACGATCGTGAGACGCTCGGTCGCGTCCCGCGGCGTGACTTCAATGACCGCGACCCCCAACGAGTTCGTGGCGGCCCGATCCGCCTCAGCATTGATCTGGAGTTGCACCTCGGCCGGTCGTCCGTCCGCGTAACTCGCGTGGATAAAAACCCGATTGGCGAGCGCCTGAACAAGCGCTCCCCCCTCGGGAATCACTTCCAACTGGATCGGCTGTGCTGTTACCAGGCGCGCGGCCGTGGCGGTGTACGTTTGCCCGGCCGTGTCGCTAACCGTGGCGAACACCTGCACGCGGGCGTTACCGCCATCCTGGGGCCGCCCAATCAACTGCTCTGGCAATTCAAACGCGAACTTCGCCTGGCCTTTTTCGTCCAAGGGGATGGTCTCTTCGTGAATCGGCTGCGAGATGCCATCCGCGGCGCGCACATCGAGCTTGACCTCGCCGCCGGCCACCGGCTCGCCGAAGAAGTACTGCGCGTCGACCGTGCCGTGAACGTGATCCTGGGGTGCATAAAACGGTTGATCGAGATCGACGGAGACCTTGAATTTGGGGAGCGTGTAATGTTCGACTTTGACCGTCTTCCGACTTGTCGTGTCGCCGACCGTGCATACAAGCTGGAATTCTCCTTGATTCAGCTCCGTCGCGAGTTGGCAATCGGCCGACGCAATTCCGTATTTGCTGCTAGTCGTGCGGCGTTTGAAAATGACATTGCCCTTGGCGTCGAGCACTTGAAAGATCACTTGCTCTTCCGCGACCGGTTTGAGATCCGGGCGACGCAACGCGAGCGAGCGGAGATGCAAGATTTGGCCCGGTTGATAGATCGGCTTATCGGTCGAAAGCATCAACTTGAAGCTCCGCGCCAGCGTGATCGTCTCACTCAGCTCCTCCACGCCGCTGGACGTGATGGCTTTCAGTTGGAGGGTGTAATCACCACTGGGCCAATCGGGGAGCTGGAACCGGGGCGAGTCGCTTAACTCTGCGCCGGTTGTGAAACTCGCAAGCTCGACCGTCTCCTGCGTCTTCGCGTTGAACAGCGCGAGCGTGACCGGGACGTTCGCTATCGGCTGGCCACTCTGTTGCTCCACCACCGCCAGGCGAAGCGCAGCGGGGCTGCCAGCGAGTAGCGAGTTCTGACCAATCAGCCGCAAGCTATAGGGGGACGGAGTAAGTTGGTAGTAATACCAGTTCAGCCCGCCCAGGGCGACGAGCACCAGCGCCGCAAGTGCGAGAAACGTCTTCACCACCGGGCCAGCTACGGACTGCTTTTTGGTCGCTTTCATTTCGAGCCTCTCCAAAGTGGTGCGGATGAGTCGTTCACTGGCCTCGACCGTGGGGACTTGCGCGAGTGCGTCGTAGCGCCGCTGCGCCGCGGCGAGTGCGTCGGCTGCTTCCGGCGCGCTATCGAGCCACCCCTGCACTTGCGCGGCGTCGTCAGCCGACAGCACCCCGTGCAGGAAGTCGTCGAGGTAATCGGAAATGGGATGTTTCGGATCGAGCATGGGAATCGTTTACTGAGATGTTTAGCAGCCTTTACTCTTCGCGCAGCCGCAGTTCCAAAACCTTGCGCAACGCCTTCAGGCCGTGGCTCATGTGGCTACGGGCGGTTTCTTCGCTCACGCCAACGATCTGGCCGATCTCGGCGTAGGACAGACTATTCCACATCCGGAGCACAACGACGCTGCGCTGTTGCGCCGGTAATTCAGCGACGGCCTTGGCGACGAGCGTGGCCGTTTCGCTCCTGACGGCCGCTTCCACCGGCGTCGGTCCGGCGGCGGAAGGAGTCGTGGGAAAATTCTCATCCAGCAGCGCGGCCGGCGGCCGCGCGCTCCGAAACGCCGCCTTGCACTGGTTGGCGGCGATCGCGAACAGCCAAGGGCGAAAAGGCCGCGGGTATTGATATTGCCTGCGCTTGGTCCAGACGGCCATAAACACGTCCTGAAACAACTCTTCGCTCCGGTGTTCCGACCCCACCATGCGGCGAATGAAGGTGAGCAGAGGACTCGCATAGCGGCGCACCAGCGGCGCAAGGCAGTCGCGCCGGTCGCTGGCGACCTGGCTCATCAGCCATTCATCCGGTTCAAGTCCTCGGCTCATCCTTACTCCCCGCGGTCAGGTAGTGTTGTTATGCGCGGGAGAAGGCAAACGTGGAAGGGATTTTGAGAAAAGATTTCGCAATAATAGACTGGACTGAACTTCCCCCTTCAGGCGTGGCGCGGGCAATACGAAGGACTTCCTCACCACCGGGGCGAGGGGCCGGTGGACTTAATCGTTGCTTGCGCGAGATAAAGAAGCCAGCAGTGCCTTCGACACACCAGCGGTTGTGGTTCGGTCGATTAAATCAACTGGCCCCAAGGCGGATGGGGTCGTGGCCTGGCGGCCGGCGTGAAGATCTGAAACTTGTTGAGCGGTTGCCGCTTAACATCGCGCCGTACTTGTTTGCGTGGAACGGATACAAAAAAGGCGATGACCATTCGCGCTGTGGTCCTTTTTCCCGCCCCAGCTCGCCTACATCGACCGCTCCACCGCACCGGCGGCCAGCGTCGCGCCGAGATGCGGTTCGAGCTTCAACTCCGGCTTGGAAGGCGTGACGGGCGTGGAGGCCGGCGTTTGCTTGCGCCGTTCAATTTGCTGTTGTAGCACCGCCAGTTTCTGGCGCTGCTCTTCCGCCCGCTGTTGCACGTCCTGGACCACTTCGTGAATTTTCTGAATAGCGGCCGGCACCGCGGACTGCGCATCGTGGTGAGCCTGGTGAATCTGCTCCAGCAAGTCGTCCAGGATCGCTCGTTCCGATGGTGACTTGAGGCCTTGCTGCACTCGGTCGAGCGCCGTTTGAAACTTCGACAACTCGGCGATGAGTCCGGAAAATTCACTTTCGAGCGACATGCTGTTTTCACTCCAGGGGCGCGGTGGAAAGTGGCCAGCGCGGGGCGACAATCTTGATGCGGATGTCGTCTCCGTCTGTCACATCCAGGCTGGCTGCCCATTGGCAACCTCCGTCTTCATCGGATCGGCGCCGCATGCGGTTGTAGAGACTTTGCCTGGCGCGAGCCAAAATGCGTGGCGCGTGCGGAAACGCTAGGGATTGCACGGATCGCGCCGCCGGCGCGCTTTGTAACGTGGGCCAGACCTTGTTGGCAACATTAGCGGCTCGTCAGGCTGCGCAGGTGATGAACGGCCTGCGCGACGGCGGCGATAGCGATGTCGATATCTTGCGGCGAATTGAAGCGCCCCAGGCCAAAGCGCAAGCTGGCGCGGGCTTCATCGAGCGAACGGCCCAGACCCAAGAGGACATGGCTGGGCTCTGGACTTGCGGAGGTGCAAGCGCTGCCGCTGGAGACAGCAATGGTCTTCATGTTCAGCAAAAGCGCTTCGCCATTAACATGAGGAAACGTGCAGTTCAAATTGTTCGCCAGGCGGAGGTGTGGTTGGTCGAGTGCGGGGCCGTTCAACAACATGTCCGGCACGGCCTTGAGCAAACCCGCATAAAGCTGATCGCGCAGCGAGCGTAGGCGAGTTGTTTCCGCAGCCATTTCCGCCAGGCAAAGGTCCAGGGCGGTGGCGAAGCCGACGATGCCGGGAACGTTGAGCGTCCCGCTGCGAAAGCCGCTCTCTTGTCCGCCACCGTCGATCTGCGGTTCCAGTCGCACCGGGGGCGAGCTTCGCCGCACATAGAGCGCGCCGATCCCTTTCGGTCCATACATTTTGTGCGCCGAAAAGCTCATGAGGTCGATCCCCAGTTCAGCCACATTCACCGGCAGCTTGCCGACGGCCTGGGTCGCGTCGGTATGCAGCCAAACGCCCCGCGCGCGGCAGACTTCGGCAATCTCGCGCAGCGGTTGCAGCACGCCGATCTCATTATTGGCAAGCATCACGCTCACGAGACAAGTCTTGTCGCGGAGCGCCGCGGCGAGTTGATCCAGATCGATCAGGCCGACGTCGGAACTTGACGCCGGCGCCACCGGGAGCAGCGTAATCTCAAACCCGCGGCGCTCGAGGCGTTGCAGCGGATCGAGAATCGCCTTGTGTTCTGTGACGACGCTGACAATATGGTTCCCGCGGCGGCGTGGTCGTTCGGCGACACCGCGAAGTGCGAGGTTGTTGCTCTCGGTCGCTCCACTGGTGAAGACGATCTCCGCCGGGGCGGCGCCGATCGCGGCCGCGAGACTGGCCCGCGCGGCGGCGACGGCCTCCCGCGCCTCCGCGCCATAGGCGTGACTCGTGCTTCCCGCATTGCCGTACTGCTCGGTGAAGTAAGGCCACATCGCCTCCGCGACGCGGGGATCGACGCGCGTCGTGGACTGGTTATCGAGATAGACTTGGGCCTCGGGCATGGTCTGCTGATCTTCGCGCGCCTAACGCCGCGGTTGGTACCAGGCCGCGCTGAGCGCCGACCAGATGTGCATCACCCAGCCGAGCATCACCATCCACAGGACGCCGAACAGAATGAAATGCAAGAGGGCCGCGAACACGCGGCCTTGAATCAATTGCCCCAGGCCGGGAAGCAAGAAACTGCACAGCGCGGCGATCACGTTGCCGGCAGCGCCGGGGCCGACGTCTGGTGTTAAATACGCATCCGATTTCATCCAAAACTCTCCTGCAAGCTCGTCGTTGAAGAACTCAGGCCGCGGTCGGTTCCGTGCTGCTTTCGCCTTGGGCAACGCACGCCGCCACGGCCAAATCACCCGTGACATTCAGCACGGTGCGGCTCATATCCAGTATTCGATCCACGCCCAAGATTATTCCGATTCCTTCCGGCGGCACGCCGACCGACTTCATCACCACAATAATAAGCGGAATCGACCCGCCGGGAACCCCCGCCGTCCCCACACCTGCCAGAACCGACATCAGCACGACTTGAATCTGCTGCGAGAGCGACAGATCGACGCCAAACAGTTGCGCGAGAAAAAGGACCACGACCCCTTCAAACAGGGCCGTTCCGTTTTGATTGCCGGTAGCGCCGACGGTGAGCACAAAGTGCGAAATGCTCGTGGGAATCTTGAGATTTTCATTCGCGACGCGCATCGCCGTGGGGAGCGTCGCGTTGGAGCTGGAGGTGCCAAACGCCGTCAACATCGCTTCCAACGACCCCTTGAAGAAGAATGCGGGGCTCATGCGCGCGAACACGAGCAGCGTGAGCGGGTAGACCACCAAGAGTTGGATCCCCAGGCCCAGCAGCACGGTCAACACGAACCAGAAGAGCGTCGTGACGATGTCGATGCCCAGGCGCGATGTGATCGCGAGAAACAAACAGCCGACGGCTAGCGGCGCGAGCCGCATGGCGAAGCCGATGATCGTCATGCAGGTGGCGAAGACGCCTTCCAGCACTTTGATGAGCGTTTCGCATTCCGCGAGGGTCAGCGTCATCGCGATGCCGACGATGAGCGCGAAAAACATCACGCTGAGCATCCCATTGCCTGGCGAACTCCCGTCGAGCGCGCCGACCATTTCCTGCAGCGGATTCTCGGGGATGATGTCCAGCAGCGACTGACTGAGCGTCTTGACCTGGCTGGCTTGCTCCTCCCGTTGGAGCGATTCCTCGCCGTAACGGGCCTGCAACACTTCCCGCTGCTCAGGCGAAAGTGACTTTCCCGGTTGGATGAGATTCACCAACAGCACGCCGATAAAGACCGCCGCCGAGGAGAACAGAACCGTGACAAACAAGGTCCGCAAGCCAATGCGCCCGAGCTTGCGCACGTCCCCCACGCCGACGATGCCCAGCGTGAGCGCGGAAAACACGAGCGGAATGACGACCATCAGCACCAGGCGGAGAAAGATTTTCCCGAACGGCTCGATGACGTTGGTCACAAACGGATCAATCCACACATACGGCTGACGCTCCACCAGCCGGTGGTCGGGATGGTCGGGATCGGGGAGCCCTTGTTCGCCAGCCTGAAGCTCCGCGACAGGCAGCGAGACGAGCCGGGGTGCATTGACAATGTTGATGCCGATGCCGATCGCGCCGCCGATCACCAACGCCACCAGGATTTTGGTGTAGAGCGGGATCTCGCGTTTCAGTTCGCCGTATTCATGCGCAGCGGGGGCTTCGTAGTTTGGCGGGGATCCTTCGCTCGACATGCGATGCTCCTGCGAGACTGGGCGACATTCAGGCGGTGATTATAGGTGATTATAGCAGTCAACGTTCCCCCGCGCGGCTGGGGCTGAAATTCGCAGCGCGGGAGCGATTGGACCGGCGAAAACGATTTTGAATCGTCACATCCAGCAGGAGTGTCCCAAGCTGCCCCCTCATGTTTCCTTTCCGCAACATTTCCTGTTGCCTGGTCGCCACATGTTGCCAAATCGCGTGCTACGATTTTCATGGAGCCGGAGTAGGCGCACTTTCAACCACGGACGCACATGCCACGGATAGCGAACAACGCGAAGGATGCCAGACGTCGAGCGACAGCGCTTGTGGTCGCGCTCGCAATGTTTGTCAGTTCGTTTACTTCAGGCTGCCAGACTTGCCGCATCCCGCGCATCGACCCGACGGGCGCGTCGATCTTCTCGGGAACGACCACGCTCGATCCGCAACTGGGACAGCTTCCCACACCGCAACCAGCCTACATCGCGCCGCCGGTCCCCCCTTCCTGCCAGCCTGGGCAGCCGTGTTTCAGCACCAAGAAGCATATCAACTTGCACACCGATCAACTCTGCGCCGGCATTCAGCGCGAGTTCACGCCGGTCGGCGATGAAGGGCAACTCATTCTTACGCCGGCGCGGCTGATTGCGCCGGTGGGAACGGAAGTGGTGCTCAGCGCCGGACTTTGCGGTCCCGAGAAGACGTTCATCGCCCGCCAGCCGATTGAATGGGTGATGTCGCAAGAGAGCGTGGGGCACTTCGTCGCCGTGGGGGAGGATGGCGAGTGTTCGCTCACCCGGTTGTATCGGAGCCAGCCCAAGAAGACCACCGGCTCGTATGCCGTTGGCGTTTCGAGCGCTTCGGAACAGACCGTCACGCGCGGCAATGCCAACCCTGGTGACGACGTCCGTATCGGTCGCGGTCAGACGTGGCTCAGCCTCACGTCGCCGAGCGAAGGAACCAGCTACGTCACGGTGCTCGCGCCCAACGCGAAGAATTGGGATCAACGTCGTCAGACGGCCATTGTGCACTGGGTGGACGCCACGTGGCAGTTTCCCAGCCCCGCGATTGTGCCTGCCGGTCGCCC
>CAUJKE010000141.1 GCA_963205385.1 Planctomycetota bacterium
CAACGCGCAGGCTTCCACTTCCCATCGCAAGAAACGAAACAAACAACTCGCCGACCTCGGAATCGACCCCGGAAAAATCAAGTCCGTACCGCCGAAAACACCACCAAGCTAAAAAAATCCACCAAACATGGCGCTGTCCAGTTAGATTATTCGTCAGAATATGCGTGTCCTTTCGCTCATTCTGAAATGGCTTGCGCCTTGAGTACGGACGGATGGTTGGGCCGCTGACTGTCCGTCGCTGGTCGTCTAACGCTCGGTCACGGTGCCGAGGATCACCTCCAATACGTCGGTCAGCGTCACCGGATCGCTCAACGGTGGCGCATAGGCGTCGATTTCGTAACGCCGTCCCTGCACGACCAGGGCCATGCGGTAGAGCGTGTGACGGCGTTGTTCTCCGAAGGCCCCGGCAACAAATACCGCAGGCACTCCATCGAAATCGATGCGCCCTACTTGGGGTTCACGTACCGTGCGGCGGGCGTCGGTAACAAACGCCGCCAACGATTCGTCGACCGATGGTGCGGCCGAGGCGTCGTGATAGACGTAGAGGAAGTAGTTCCCATTGCTCGATTCGATCACGTCGTACGCCCGCTGGCGCGCCGGTTCGCGCTGCGGCCGGTCTTGTACCTTCCAGGCGGGAAAGAGCGTCAGCTCCCAGGTTCCCGACGGATGAGCATACGTCTGCAGGCGTAGGCGCGATGCATCCCCCACGCCGATCTGCAACGGAACACTCAGCCGCTGCCGCCCGCGCACCACCGTCACCTCCTGACGTCTACCGACGGGACTGGCCAGCGTGGCCGCTTCCAGATCCTCCAGATTTTCAATATTGCGGCCGGAGAATCTGACAATCAGGTCGCCCCGCCGCAGCCCTGCCTGTGCGGATGTGGTGCCGGCGTGAACCTGAGTAATGACGGCCCCGATGGGCGATTCGATACCGAGCGCCTGCGCGGCGGGGCGACCGGCCGATTCGACCGACAGACCAATCAGGCGCGGCTGGTCATCGAGCCGGCGGGGAATGCGCACAGTCTCCTTCCATGGCCAGTCGCGCTGCACTCTCGGCGGAGGTTGCGGGGCGATGGTGCGGGAAGGGGGAACGGTGGGCACGTCCGGTGTCTTCGCGATCGTGGTTGGAGGCGCCTTGCGCTCCCCCACAACCAATTCCACGCGCAGCGCTTCACGTCCGCGATGAATATCAAATATCAGCTTCGTTCCGGCCGGCGCATCTCTTGTTGCGGTCATGAAGTCACGGAAATTCCGCACCACGGTCCCGTTGCAAGCCACGATCACATCGCCCGGCTGCAGCCCCGCAGTCTCGCCGGGCGAGTTGGAAATTACTCGATGCACTACAGCGCCGCTAGCTGCGTCGATGCCCAACCCCTTGATCGCCGGATCGCTTACGTCGCGAGGGTAAACACCCGTGTAACCCGGCGTGCTGGTTGCGACTGGCTGCTTATCACCCTGCGCTGCCTGCGGAGCGGGCGACAGTATGAGCGATGCCCGGACATCATTCCAGAGCGACTCACCGCCGGCGTTGACAATCGCCTCGCGCTGCATTGCCAGGCCGACTTCAGCGCGACCCACCTGCGGCAGCACCCAGTGGGCCACTTCGTAAGGATCGGACGTTAGTTTCCCCTCATCGGCCAGCGCATAGATGTTGGCGAGTTGCCGGGTGCGTTCCAACAGATGGCCATCTGTTTCCTCCAGTCCTGCCGCGCCGCGCGGTTCGCGGAGCGGACCCGTGGCCAGCCCCGGCAAGCGTCGCTGCCAAACTCCTCCCGGGGGCAATTGGATCTCCGCCGGCATCGCGAGCAGCACATTTACACCCGTATCGGCAACTCCAAACGCCATCCCGCGCGGCAAGTCCAGCGCGATGTTTCGTTCGCCCCGATTTTCCAAACGGATCTGCAGTTGGACATGCCGGCTACCGTCCACTTCGTAGGCGACCTCCGCCTTCAACTCGTCTTCCCCTGGCAGGTCGCTCGTGTCGGGTGCTGGATTCCAACCGCAGCATAATACCGTGGCCAGCAATGTGAATCCCCAGGTGTTCATGATCCACCTCCTTTAGCCCCCGCGCCGCTAGCGCTGGGCATCCCAAGTGCCGTCATCCTGGCCCAAGACAAGATCGGGAGCGGAGGTCATATACGAATTCCACTTCCCGCTGGCGGCGCCAAATTTGTCGATCAATCCCGTCGCCTTGCCGCTGAGCCGAGTCGTGAATGGCTTGCCGTCGATGGTCTCCGTCACCTGCGCATCTTTAAGCAAGAGCGTAACGCGTCCGTCGGCATCAACCTGCCCCCTGATCTCCGCATAAAGCGGATCCAAGCCTTTCAATCCCCGAACAACACCCTTCACTTCAGAGTTCTTGATCGTGAAAGTCACGTTTGCCGTTAACGATCTGCCGTTTATCTTGCCCCGATACGCGCCATCGAACGAAACAGCCATCGCCTGTGCGATTCGCACGATACCCACCGCCTCTTGCTGCAACTCCTTAACCTTGTCCTGGAACGCGACGGGATCGGCCTGTTCCTCGGGAAATCCATCCAGAAGCGGCAAGGTCGGGTTAGAGACGACGATGTCACCGATGCCCTTCCGCACCGCCACGTAGTCATTCACGTACACCTGCCAGGTCGCGCACAGATCCCGCAACTCTGCGGCGGCACCCGCGCGTTCTTGTTGCGACTTGCCCTCAACAATCAGGCGATCCAATTCCCTCTTTTTGAAACGAATCCACTCGGCCCCCGCCTCGAAGCCGCGCTTCCAGGCAGCCTGCTCCGCTTGGTTGCCGTAGCCGAGCCGTTCGTTCGCGCGGGCGCGGTGCCAAGCGAACCACGACTGCCGCGCATGCTCGAATTCGTGCGCCACCGTCATGGCTGCGGCAGCTTTCGCGTTGAACATTTGCCCGGCCGCCTGATCCGTCAGCTTTTCCGGCAAGCTCCGGTTGAGGGTCATCAGCTTGCTGCCGTGATCGTACATTGCGTTGTCGTTGCCTTCGACTTCGCCAAACACGACCGTTTTGTTCTTGAATCCTTCACGTAATTGATTCGCCAACGGAGCACTCCCATGCTGCTCGTAAAACCTCGCCAGCGCATCAATGACTGTCTGTTCCGACGCTAGCGGCGCAGCGAGCAGCGTCACTCCGTAAGAAAGGCTCGCCAATAAAATGGCGATTGTCGCGATGACATGCATGGCCAAACTCCTCCCCTTCGAGATTCGCACACCGCTTCCCTAGGGCCAATCATTTGCAAACCGCATACCGAGTCGGCCATCTGCCGCGACCAGTAAGGAAAAGCCGGACATTGCAGCATTCGTCGATGCGGAATAATTTCCATCCGGCAACCAGGCGAGCGAGAACGCACAGCATTGCTGCGCCATCTCGCCCACTAAACAAAAAGGACAGACATAATTTGTTCGTCCGTACGTAGCCGGTCGCGCCGATCACCGTAGGAATGCAGGAGTTTAGATTATTCGTCAGAATATGCGTGTCCTTTCGCCCGATTGAAGAGATGCGACAGATTCTCGATAACTTGATGATCGATTTGAGCCCTGTCGGATTTAAGAGCTCATAAGGTGTGAATCCGTGTGCTCACGCCCCGTCAAGTCCAGCTCATGGAATCCCTGCGGAACAGCGCGCCGACGCCAGCCGCGGCGGCGTGCTTGAAACGCACATTCCAACAATTCGTGATTGAGTATGGGTAGTGGTATGAGCCAGTTGAGTTAACGACCGGCATGCAGCGAGGTACGCCCAAACAGTGCCACGGCATTCGTCACGGCAGGACGGCCTTGTTGTGGGTGATGTTGGCCACCACCGCGCAGAGGCTGCTTACCTTGCTACTGGAAGCGACCTTGCGTACTCGGCGGCCTTTGCGCGTCATCAGCTTTTCTTCGTTTGCTGAGGAAGTTGCGTTAGTTCGCGTCCCGGTTCCGTCATTTGGATTTCAGAATTTGAATTTGTTGCGAATTGCGATATGCGGATTTTGAATTTCCTTGGATTTTGGTGCGTGCAATTAGGAATTTCCCCCGTCGTTTCCTCACTTCACCCCTTCCAGCACACCGCAGTGGATGAGCGTGGGAATGACGTCCAGCGGCGTGAGGTCGGCGGCTTGCAGCCAGGCGCGGTACTCGGCAGCGCTGTAGGCGCGGCCTTCGGTCAGGGTGAAGAGCGCGGCGCTGTAGAGCGCCAACGGCAGCGGGCCATCGAGCGCGTCGTTGAGAAACACATCGTGAATGAAGAGCCGTCCGCCAGGCGCCAGCGCTGCGGCGCAGCGCTGCACAAGCTGTTGGTTTTCCGGCACGTCCCAGTCGTGCAAGATGTTCGACAAGAGGATCGCGTCGGCGTCGCCAGGCAGCGGCGTGGTGAACATGTCGCCGGGGACGAGCTCGATCCGCTCCTGCACGCCATATTCGTCGATCATCTCCGCGGCGACGCGCAGCACCTCCGGCCGATCGACCACGCACGCGCGCAGGCCTGGATTCCGCTGCACCAGCGCAATGCTATAAATTCCAGTCCCGCCACCGACATCGACCAGTTTCTTCACGCCGGTCAAATCCAGGTTCGCGGCCAAATGGGGCGCGACGTTCTTCGCCCGCCCGGCCAGCGCCAGCGTGAGCGCACGTGCGCTCGCCTCGAGTTCCATTTGTGAAGCGGCCCCCGGCTTATAAATGAACGCGGCCCCGTGCTCTTCGTCCGCGCCAGCGGGGCGATTCGATTTCAGTCGGGCGATCATCTCCTGCACGCCGCCGCTCGCGAGCGCCAGTCCCAGGTAATCGCCGACGAAGAACTCGCCCCCTTCGATCAAATGCTCCCGCGCCAGCGGCGTGAGCGAACATTGCCCGGCGGCATCGATTCGCAGCAACCCCATTGCGCGGAGCGCCGTCGTCAGGACGATAAAGGGGCGCTCGACCAGGCCAAGCTGTGCCTGCAACGCGCTCCGCGACAAGCTCCGCTCCGCGAGCCGATCGAATATCCGAAACTCGCCGACGGCCGCGACGAGGAGCTCCGTGCCAAAGCTGCCGCGGAAGTGCTCGAAGATCGAAGTCGGGTCAAGTGTCGGAAGTGTCAAGGCGTTGCGCGGCATGGGGAATGGATGCTCCGTGAGGGGTGGAGGAGAAAGCAGCGGTCGGTCAAATTCTAATGCTATCGTGGGCTCGACCCCAGCCACCTGGAGAGGATCTGAAGCCCCGGCGACGTCGTCTGCGGCCGGCTGCCGTTGCGGTAATTACAGGCCTAATTCTGGGCGCGACAGGCCCCTCTGTGTAGGTGTGCGTCGGCCATTCTCGCTAACATCCGCCGACGGCAAACTTTACAACCTCGCTCCGCTCGGCAACAATAAATACACTTGGCAAACTTTGCCAGGCCTACCGATGGCGCCTACCTGCTGGCTTCTCGAATTTTGCTGCTCACGCAGCGTTCCGAGGTGAAACTATCCTCGGCTCGCCCGTGGCTTCCTTACTTGAATGAAGAGGTTCCGATGTTTCATCGTTTGTCCTCGTTCGCGCTGGGACTGCTCCTCAGTCTCGCGCTCACGACTCTGTCTGCGGCCGCCGATGGTCCCCAACTGGAATTGAAGAAGGGGGACAAGATCGTCCTCATCGGCAACACGTTGGCCGAGCGGATGCAGTACTACAACCACTGGGAAACGTTGCTCTATAGCCGCTTTCCGGAACTCGACCTCACGCTGCGCAATCTCGGCTGGTCGGCGGATGAACTCACGCTTCGCCCGCGCTCGCAGGATTTCGACAATCACGGCCACAAGCTGACCGATCACAAGCCGGACGTCATCCTCGCGCTGTTTGGCTTCAACGAGTCGTTCGGCGGCGAACGGGGACTCCCCAAGTTCAAGGCGGACCTCGACAAGTTCATTAAGGACACCACCACGACCAAATTCGACGGCAAATCCGCGCCGCCGACGCTCGTGCTTGTGTCCCCCATCGCGCACGAGAATCTCAAAAACCCGCACTTGCCTGACGGCACGGCGAACAACAAGAACATCGCGCTGTACACCGAGGCGATGCAGCAAGCGGCCGCGGCGCACAAGATCGGCTTCGTCGATCTGTTCCATCCGTCACTCGCGGCGATGGAAGCGTCGGACCAGCCGCTCACGATCAACGGCGTGCACTTGAATTCGCTGGGGGATGAAAAGGTAGGCGAGATCCTCGACATCGCCCTCTTCGGCCCCCGCCCCCAGCAGATCAAGGCCGACCTTGCCAGGCTCAAGGCGGCCGTCTCCGAAAAGAGCCTGCAACACTTTTACGACTATCGCGCGGTCAACGGCTTTTATATTTATGGCGGCCGCAAGAATCCGTTCGGCGTGGTGAACTTCCCCGCTGAGTTCGCCAAGCTGCGCAAGATGATTCAGCGCCGCGATGAGCGCATTTGGAAGATCGCCCGCGGGGAGTCCGTCCCGGCGACGATCGACGATTCCGACACCGGTGAATTCACGCGCATCGAGACCAACAAGCCGGACGTCGGCAAGCTCACCAATCCCGAGGAATCGCTCCAGACCTTCAAGACTCCGGACGGCTTTGAAGTGAACCTGTTCGCTTCGGAAATCGACTTTCCGGATCTCGAAAACCCCGTGCAATGCTCGTTCGATACCAAGGGTCGGCTCTGGGTCTGCACGATGCCATCGTACCCGATGTACCTCCCCGGTCATCCCGTGAATGACAAACTGCTCATTCTCGAAGACACCAACGGCGACGGCAAAGCGGACAAGCAGACCGTGTTTGCCGATGGCCTGCACCTTCCCACCGGTTTTGAATTCGCCAACGGAGGCGTTTACATCGCGCAGCAGCCGAACCTGCTATTCCTCAAGGATACCGACGGGGACGACAAGGCCGATGTGCGCGAGTACGTGCTACACGGCTTTGACACGGCCGACTCGCACCACTCGATCAGCGCCTTCACGCTCGACCAAGGCGGAGCGCTGTACTTCCAGGAAGGAACGTTCCATCACACGCAAGTCGAAACGCCGTATGGCCCGGTCCGCGTCAAGGACGCCGCCATCTTCCGCTTCGAACCGAAGACGTGGAAGCTTTCCGTGTTCGTCTCCTACGGCTTCGCCAATCCGTGGGGACACTACATCGACAAGTGGGGCCAGAACCTCGTCGCCGATGCGTCCGGCGGCGCGAACTATTATGGCACGGCGTTCAGCGGCGACGTGGACTATCCGCACAAGCACCGCGGCATGAACCAGTTCCTGGTCAAGCAGTGGCGTCCCACCGCTGGCTGCGAACTCGTCTCCAGCCGCAACTTTCCCGCGGACACGCAAGGCAACTACTTGCTCAACAACTGCATTGGCTTCCACGGCACGCTGCAATACCGCATGCGCGATGAAGGGGCCGGCTTCGCCGCCGATCCCGTCGAGCCGCTGCTCTCGAGTTCCGATCCGAACTTTCGCCCGGTCGATCTCGAATTCGGCCCCGACGGCGCGTTCTACGTTGTCGATTGGTTCAACCCGCTGATCGGCCACATGCAGCACTCGCTCCGCGATCCCAACCGCGATACCCAGCACGGCCGCGTGTGGCGGATTCATTACACCAAACAGGATCTTGTCCCGCCGGCCAAGATCGCGGGAGCCTCGATTCCCGACTTGCTCGACTTGCTCAAGACGTACGAAGATCGCACCCGCTATCGCACCCGCATTGAACTCCGCGAGCGGAAGACGGAAGACGTCTTGGCCCAGTTGACGAAGTGGATGGCCGGGCTCAATCCGGCGGATGAAAACTACTGGTTGTACATGTGCGAAGCGTTGTGGGTGCACCAGTCGCACGACGTGGTCAACGAAGCCCTGCTCAAGAAGCTGCTCCGCGCGCCGGACTTCCACGCCCGCGCCGCCGCCACGCGCGTGCTTTGCTACTGGCGCGACCGGGTTGAGAATCCGCTGGAACTGTTGCGCGTGCAAGCGACCGATGAGCACCCCCGCGTCCGATTGGAAGCGGTGCGGGCGGCCAGTTTCTTCCGCGGCGCGGATGTTCCGCTCGCGCAAGAGATCGTCCTCGAATCGACCTTGCTCGATCAAGACTACTACCTCCAGTACGTCGTCGGCGAGACCACCGCCACGCTCGATCGCCGCGCGAAGGAAAAGTAGTCCGATGTTCACAACAGGCTGGCCGGGGTCGAGCGATGCGCGCCGAGCGTAGCGCGCCGGGAGCGCCCGCTGTTCGACCCCCGCGCGTTGTGATTATCGTTTCGAACATTTGAATTTCTGGTTTTGAATTTGTTTCGGATGTCGATATTCGATCTTCGATATTCAGATTTCGGATTTCCCAGCTATGCGGTGCGTAAGAACTGGGATTTCGCACCCGAGGGTCAGCAGTATGTTCTCCCGTTTTGCGTTCATCGCCATCATCGCGTTGCTGTCCTGCGCCACGGCGCGCGCGGAATCTCCCTATGTGAAATTCCTCAAGAGCGGGCGCGTCCCGCCGGAGCGGATGGGGGCCGTGCTGTCGCTGATCGCGAAAAATGGCGACGCGGACGACCTGCGTTATGTGCTGGAGCAAACGACGGCCGCGGACGGCTTTCCGGCGGAAGTCAAACCGGCCGCGCTCGACACCCTCTGGGAAGCCGCGACGACGCGCAACATCAAACCGTCCGGCGACCTGACCGTCCTCAAGTCGCTACTGACCGGCGACGCGAGCGCTGCTTCCAAACTGACGGCGCTGAAACTCGTCGGGCTGTGGAAAGTCACGGAACTGGGGAGCGACATTGAAGCCTTGGCGGTGAATCCGAAAACGCCCCCTGCGGTGCGCAAGGCGGCGCTCACGTCGCTGGGGGGGCTGGGAGGCGACGCCGCCCGCGCGACGTTCATCAAACTGGCCGCTCCCGGCAATCCGCTCGATGCTCGCATCCTCGCGGTCGCCGGGCTCGCGCAGTTCGACACCCCAGCCGCCGCGAAGGAAGCCGTGAGCGTGCTCACGGCGATGACGGAAAACGACGATCCGGCCGCGCTGATCGACGCCTTTCTCGCACAGCAAGATGGCGTCGCGACCCTCGCCGCCGCGCTTGCCGACGCAAAAATCCCCGCGGACGCCGCCAAGCTCGCGCTGCGGCACATGTATTCCATCGGACGCACCGATGAAGCCCTCATCAACATCCTCAGCTCGGCCGCCGGCATCTCCACGGAAGTCCCGCCGCTGAACGATCAAGAACTCAAAGCGCTTGTCGCGGAAGTGAACGCCCACGGCGACGCCGCGCGGGGCGAGCTGTTGTTTCGCCGCCATGACCTCAGTTGCATGAAGTGCCACGCGGTGAGCGGCGCCGGCGGCAACATCGGCCCCGACCTCTCGCCGCTGGGGCAAAGCTCGCCGGTCGATTACGTCATCACCTCGATCCTCACGCCGGAACTCTCCGTTAAGGAGGAATACCAACTCGCCAAGGTGCTCACGAGCGAAGGGAAGCTGCACGTCGGCATTGTCGTGGAAGACAACCCCGAGCGAATCATCCTCAAGGACGCCGAAGGCGGCCGGGTCACGATTCCGAAAGACGACGCCGAAGAGGTCATCCGCGGCGGCTCGCTCATGCCCAAGGGCCTGGCGAATTTTCTCACGCATGGCGAACTGCTCGATTTGGTGAAGTTCGTTTCCGAGCTCGGCAAGCCTGGCGGCAACTACCCCGTGCGCACGCTCCCCACCGTGCAACGTTGGCGCGTGCTGACCGAAGTGCCTGAGAAGCTCGCCCTCGAAGTCCCCAAAGTCGATACGTTTCAGGCGGAGGTTCTCTCCGCCCATTCCTGGCTGCCGGCCTACGGCAAAGTCAACGGCGACCTGCCGCTGGCCGAGCTCGTCAAACAATGCGGCAGCACGACCCTATACCTGCAAGCGGAGGTCGATGTCACCACCGCTGGCAATGTCAGCGTTGAAGTCGCCGCTGGCGCTAGTGGCATCACGGCTTGGATGGACGAGGAGTCGCTCGTCCTGGTCGACGGGCGCGCTACGATCAAGCTTGAACCCGGCCGGCGCCAACTCACCCTCCGCGTCGATACGCTCCTCCATGCCGGCCCGGCGATTAAAGTCCTCGTTCGCCCTGGCGCTGTGGAACCGGCGGAGTATACCGTTGTTGGCGGACCGTAGCATCGCTAGCAGCTCGCTTCCACTGGCGGCTTTTTCACGCGATGAACTGAATTCGGCTTGCGACCGTATCACGGTTACTGTATTTCTACGCCGCTTCACCCCACCGCAATGGATTGCAGGCGTGGGAACTTGTCTTCAGATTCCGCTCCCATGAATCGGCGATGCACGTGACGGAACACGGCTTGGAACATGCTCGAGGTTGGCGCTGGAAATGGTCGGCCGCTCTGGCCGGCGGGCTTGTCGTTGTCGCACTCGTCGCACACGAGGCCCCTGCGCAAGCGCCGGCCTGGCAAAACGCTCCCGCGGCGGCAACCGGCCCCGCGCTCGGCAGCCCCGCGGCAAGTGCGCCGAGCGCGCCTGATTGGCGGGAACTGGCCGGTCGCGATCAGGCCGCGCCACGGTTAGTCGCCGAGGTGCGGATCGTCGGCAATCGCGGTGTGCAAGAATCCAAAGTCTACGCGCAGATCCGCACCCGCAAGGATCGCGAGTTCGATCCCGAAACGCTGCAAGGGGATGTTCGCCGCCTGGTTTCGACGAGCCTCTTTCAGGACGTGCGGACCTATCTCGAAGAAACGCCGGCCGGGGTCATCGTCACGTTTGAAGTGCTCGAGCGGCCAATCATTCGCTATATCAAGTTTGTCGGCAATCGGGGCATCACCGATAAGACCCTCGATAAGAAGAGCGGGCTCAAAGTCGGCGAGTCGCTGAATGCGTACGCCGTCAGCGAGTCGCGCAACAAACTCGAGGATTTCTATCGCACCAAAGGCTACACCAAGGTGCAGATCAGCGTGCTGGAAGGGGACGACGCCAAGGATCAAGGCGTGGTCTTTATCGTCAACGAGGGGAACCTCGAACGGATTGGCGCGGTGGAGTTCGTCGGCAACACGATCGCGGACGACTCGCGCCTGAAGACGCAAATTCAATCCAAGCCAGGCTTCTTGTATTACTTCTTCAAGGGGCGCGTGGATCGCAAGAAGATCGACGAAGATGTGGAAAAACTCACCGCCTACTACCGCGGACTGGGTTACTTTCGCGCCCGCATCGGCCGCGAACTGGATTACAACGAGAGCGGCGAATGGCTCACGCTGCGGTTCGTCATCGACGAAGGCCCGCGGTACGTCGTGCGCAATGTGTCGCTGGCCGGCAACGAGAAGTTCAGCGAAGAGGAACTCGCCGAAAAGTTGAATCTCAAGAGCGGCGAGTACTTCAACCTGGCGAAGATGAACCGGGATGTCTCGACCATCCGCGATGAATACGGCGCGCAAGGGCATATCTATGCCGATGTCGTCGCCGATCCGCGGTTTCTCGAAGAGCCCGGCGAACTCGACTTGATCTACAAAATCAAGGAAGGCGAAGTCTATCGCGTCGGTAAGATCAACGTCCATATCGGCGGCGAATTCCCACACACGCAGCAAAGCGTGGTCATGGATCGGTTGTCGGTCCGGCCGGGACAAATCATCGACCTCCGCGAGCTGCGCAATAGCGAACGACGCCTGAAGTCCTCGCAGCTCTTCAAGTCCGATCCACAGACCGGCGAAGAGCCGCGGATCATCATTCCGCCGCCGAAAATCGACGACATCGCCGAGCGGCCGCACGGACCGTCCATTCGCGGGCAAAGCCCCGAACCCGCGATGCGGCAGACGGCGCATTACGAACCCAAAGAAATCGACCTGGATGTGTATGTCGTGCAAGCGGAGCCTGCGCCGAGCGAGCCGCCGCCGCCGACATCCAGCGAAGCGCGGTATCGCGAACCGGTCTATCGCGTATCGCCAAACCAATGGCAACCTGAGTACCGTCCGTGGCCGCCGCGCTAGCGTCGGCGGAACCGATCGTGATGCCGGGCGTTATCCGGCCATCGCCGCACAACTGACCAATGAGCCCCACGACATCGCATGACCTTCAAGTTGCGGTCCATCACGAATAGCCTCGCGGCAATCCTGATTGCCAGCGGTGTGGGCTGCGCAGGGCGTGCGATGCAGCCCAATCATCCGCTCACCCGGGCAGAGCTGCAATCGTTCAATCCACCGCCGACGATGCCGGCGACGACGGCGCCAGCGACAGCTTCGGCCACTACGGCAGCGAACCAACCGGTGTATCGCGCGCAGTCCCCCAGCGGCTACGACAACGCGCAGGCCATCTACAACGCGAATAGTCCCGCGCCAGGTGCGAGCGGTTTCACGCGGGGACCGATGCCTATCGGCGGCGCGCCCACCGCAGGGGAAGTGCGGCAAGCGCAGTTTGAACAAGGTCCGCCGGTCGCGCCCCCGCCAGGGTTCGGCGCGGCGAACCCGGCGCCGCCGCCCAATGCCGCGTTTCTGCCGCCAGGCGGAGGCCAACCGCTGCCGCCGCCGCCGAGTGCGGGTCCGTTCCTCGACCCGGCCTGGCCGCAAGTGCTGGGGCCGCAATCCGTGGTTCCACCGACGACCGACCTCGATGTGTACGTGGACGAAACGCAGACCGGGCGATTCATGTTCGGCGTCGGCGTCAATTCGGATGCCGGCGTCTCCGGTCAGGTCGTGATCGACGAACGCAACTTCAACATTTTGCGATTTCCCACGAGTTGGGAAGACTTCGCCAACGGCACAGCCTTCCGCGGCGCCGGGCAAGGCTTTCGTTTGGAAGCTTCGCCGGGCACGCAAGTGCAACGCTACCTCGTGACGTTCACGGAACCCTACCTGTTCCACACCGACGTGAGCATGAGCACGAGCGGGTTCTTCTTCAACCGCGTCTATCAAGACTATACCGAAGAGCGTTTAGGCGGACGCTTGGGCCTGGGCTACCGCTTGGCTTCCGACATTTCCGTCTCCGCCGCGCTCCGCGCTGAAAACGTGAACATCTCGAACCCGCGAATCCTCGGCGTGCCCGAAATTGACCAGGTTCTCGGCGACAACGACCTCTACACCGCCCGCTTCTCGCTGACCCACGACACGCGCGATCTCCCCTTCTCGCCTACCCAGGGACATTACTACGACTTCGCGTACGAACAGGCGTTTGGCGAATTCAGCTTCCCCCGCGGCGAACTCGATCTCCGCAAATACTATCTGCTCCGCGAGCGGCCTGACACGTCCGGCCGGCACACGCTCGGCCTGACCGCCAAGCTCGGCGTCAGCGGCTCGGATACGCCAATCTTCGAAAACTATTTCGCAGGCGGTTACTCATCGCTCCGCGGCTTCAACTTCCGCGGGGCCTCACCTACGGATATGGGCGCGCAGGTCGGTGGTCGCTTCCGCTTTCTCGGCTCGGCCGAATACATGTTCCCGCTCACCGCGGACGACATGATCAAAGGCGTTGCGTTCTGCGATTTCGGGACCGTCGAAAAGGACATCGAAATCAACAGCGAGAACTTCCGCGTCGCGCCGGGTCTGGGTCTGCGGATCATGATCCCCGCGCTCGGCCCCGCCCCGCTCGCATTCGACTTCGCGGTTCCCGTCACCCACGCCCCCGGCGACAACATCCAGAACTTCAGCTTCTTCTTCGGGTTTGGGCGGTAAATCGCACCCGTGCTAAAGCACGGGCCTAATAATCGCCGTCATTGGTGGGGGGCGGTTACGCGGGAGTAGCTCGGGGGACTGGCTCACCATCGGGACGAGCCCGAAGGGGTCGCGGGGCGGAGATGACAGTGGCGATGCTTGTGCAGAGGGGCTAATAATCGCCGCTATTGGTGGGGTCTGGCGATAGCGTGCGGGGTCAAAAGCGTCGGAATTCAGGGCCGTTTACGGTCCTTCTCCCGCCGTCAGGCGGGTGATAGGCCCGTGCTTCAGCACGGGTGACGCAGCGCCACACGAAACCCGCCGGAGGGCCATTCATGGCCCTTCTCGCTGTTCGGCTTCAGCCCCCGGACCCGGAACGCGGTTCCACGGCTAAAGCCGCGCAGCGAGAAGGAGCGTAAACGCCCCTGGGGGAATCGCTGACCCGATGATTGCGCAGAGGGGCTAGTAATCGCCGTTATAGGTGGGCGGCGGTTGCGCGAGAGTAGCTCGGGGGACTCGCTCACCATCGGGACGAGCCCGAAGGGGTCGTGTGGGGGGAGGGGCGGCGAGTCCTTTAGCTCACCAACTGGCTCACCATCGGGACGAGCCCGAAGGGGTCGTGCGGGCAGAGGGGCTGGCGCCTGAGCAGCGTGCATCGCACCCTTGCCCCTGGCATGCGCGTCCGCTGGCAAACATAATTAAGGCTTTCGTCCTTGCGGCGAGTGATTCTTGGGTCTTGGATGGGCAAATACGATGCGGCGGATATTGTGGGCGGGGTGGGTCGGTGGGTTGGTAATGCTCGTGGCCGCGCAAGGTCTCGCGGCGGAGTTTGACGAACTGGCCGCGGGGCTGCGCACGTCGTTGGCGCAGCGCGATCTGCTCGCCGCGAAGGAAAAACTCGCAGAAGTGAAAGCGGCGGCTGCGGCCCCGGAGGAGAAGGCGACCGCCGAGCGGCTCGACTTGCTCTACAACTACCTGTTCGACTTCTGGAAGTCGGTCGATGAAGGGGGGCGAACGCTGCACGGGACCGATGAACTGGTCATCAGCGGCAAGCGCGTGGCGGTGGTGGAATATGACGCCGCCAATAGTCGCCTGGTGCTGCGCGTCGCAGGCGAGAACAAGCGCTACACGCTGCGCGAGATGCCGCCCCGCGTGGCGCTCACGTTGGCGCAGCTCGTGCTCAAGCCGGGCGCGCCGCAAAACGAAGTCTTCTTCGGCGCGTTTCTCGCCTTGGATGCGAAGGGGGATCGCAAGCTCGCGCGCGAAGCGTGGGACAAAGCCGCGCGCGGCGGGGTGGATGTCAAACTGCTGTTGCCGGAACTGGACGTGCCGCTCCCGTCTGGGGCGACGATCGAACTTCCCGTGCTGAGCGCGCAAACCGCTGCGCTGCTCAAACCTGCGTTCTGGCAAGTCGCGACGCGCGACGGCCATAAATGGAAACGTGTGGAGCTCGCCGCAGACGAGGCCGCGCAGAACATGCTGGGCCGACTGGAAATCCAACTGCCGGACGACGCGCGCGGCGCGCAGATCAGCTTTCTACGCAAGATGCCGGCCAGCTTTGGCTTGCGGATGTATCTCGTCGATCTCCCCGCCGGGCAAACCTTCGGGCTATTATCGGAGAGCGGCGAGCAGACCTTCGACGCCGCGGTCGAATTGCCAACCGGCCTGGTGAAGATCGAGTTCGCGCGTCAGGCCGGTAAGTTCCTCTGCCGCATCAACGACGTCGAGACCGAAGTCACCCTCGCCGACGAAAAAGCCGCCAAATCCGCCGACTGGCTCGCCTTCTCGCTCCCGCCGGGGGTGAAGGTCGTCATCGCAGGCTGCGAGTTCGCCCGCTGAACGGGGCGCTTGCTCTTGAATGACGGCGATCATTTCACCACGGAAGCACGCTTGTCGCAAAGGACAAGTTGCATCGGCTGCGTGCAGCGCTAGAGAGAAAGTCGAGCCTCAGTCGCTGGCGCACTCGGTAGCAGGCTTCGAGACCACCGGTTGCTTGCAAGCGCCGTTTGCAAATTCACGCGCGCGGGCCGAACTTGCTACACTACAGGGGTGACTTTCTCAGCATCTCCAAACTCTCAGGAGGCCCGCCATGAAGATTCACCAGTCACCGCTGTTCGTCGCCGTCGCCATTTTTAGCGTGCTGCTAGGCGGCTGTATTCCTTCACTGCGGCCGGTTTATACGGAGGGGGATTTAGTTTTTGAAAAGGCCCTGCTGGGCGCATGGCAACCCAGTGATGGCAGTAGCCGGTGGGAGTTTGCGCCTGGAGTTGGGAAGAGCTATCGCTTCACGTTTACCGACAAGGACGGCGTGAGCAGCGAGTTTGAGGCCCACCTGGCCCGCTTCGACGACTTGACGTATCTCGATCTCCAGCCGACCGAGAAGGGGATCACCGGCAATGCGTTCTATAAGGCATACACGCTGCGCCTGCACACGTTTTTGCGCGTGGACCAGTTGGACGACAGCCATCTGCAATTGTCGAGCCTCGATGGTTCGTGGTTGAGCAAGCAGTTGGCAGAGCATCCGCAACTACTGCCGCATGAGAAGGTCGGCGAGGGGCTCATGGTGACAGCGTCGCCCGAGCAACTGCAAGCGTTCCTCAAGGCGCATCAAGACACGCCCGACGCGTTTTCCAAAGCAACCCCACTGCAGCGCGTGAAGGCGAAATGAACAATAGCCCCGAGTCGTTACGCTGTTGTTTTGAATTAGGGATTTTGGGGTCGTTACGACTCCGCGACCCCATCGGGCTCGCCCCGATGGTGAGCAAGTTGGGGA
>CAUJKE010000142.1 GCA_963205385.1 Planctomycetota bacterium
TCCAAACGCAGCAGAAGTTCGTGGAGGATTGTCAACGCCAGCAGGCCGAGATTGCCAAGCATGAGCAGGAACTCGATCGCACGGAAGATTACATCCAACAGTGGCGCGAAGCGGCGCCCAATGAGTCACGCCTGGCTAACGTCTTTGTGAACATCACTCGACAAGGCAACGAGGCCGGCGTCGATATCGTGCGGTTCGAACCTCAACCGGCAGAGCCGATGAAGTTGCTTAAACGGGTTCCTTTGGAAATCGCTTGCGACGGCGACTACGGGCAGGTGTTTGACTTTATCGCGCGCCTGGAATCGCTCGACGCGGATTGCTGGATCGAAGCCCTGCAAATCGACCCCCTCGCGGGGAGTCAACGCTTGCGTTGCGAGCTGAAGTTGGCGCTTTTTGCGGGTCGTCCGGATAATTCCGATTAAATCGAGGCTGCCGACAACCGATACAAGAGTTGCCGGACCACAGTGGCGCACTGCTGCGCCAGGTGCGGAGTGAGATCGTGAAAGCTAACAAGCTAGCAAAACAACTTAAGAAAGAACTGACGCGCAACCCCAAGAAAACCGCGGCGCTGGCGATGGTTTCCATCGTCGCCTTGTGGTTCTGGGGGCCGCTAGTCTGGAAATGGATGGCGATAGCTGGCGACGGTACAGACTCGCCGCAGGTCGCCGCCGCCAAACCACTGGCGCCGGGAACACCGCCTCCAGCAACACCCTCAGCGGCTGAAGATGCGGCCTCGGCCATCGAGAAGAAGATCCGTAAATTCACCTGGGACAAATTATTATCGAGAATGACTCACGACGATCGGATGCAACCCGCGACGCTAGCCGCATTGCCGCGCGACCCCTTCGCCATGAGCGCCGCCGAACAGACGATCGTGGAGTCCTTGCCGCCCGGCGACACCAACAACACAAGTTCGCCCCGCGTCACACCGGCCGAACCCACGCCGGAATCGCTGGGACTAAAACTCGAGGGGACACTCGTCACCAATCAACGGCGTCGCGCGACGATCAGTGGCGAAGACTATTTAGAGGGAGACTTGGTTACGATCGACGCGAACACGACGACCGGCGCCACAGCGGCCCCCGGCCCAACGCCTGGCAAGCAAGCGGGTGTTGAGTTTCTGCTGGAACTGGTCGAACCGCGCCGCGTCATCCTCTCACGCCATGATAAACAATACGAACTAATGCTAACCCGCGCCACGCTGTCGGGTCACGATAAGTTGAATTTTGGAACGCTCACGGAAAATTAGCGCCTCACGTCAGGCAATAACTCGTTTAGCGGTAACTTGCGAATCCCGCTCGTAAATTGCCGCCATACTGCGGACATCGATCCCCCCGCTCGCGAAGCCATCGGTTGTGTTCGCTGGCCGGGGATTGGTCAAGGAAGACCCATGCACAGCCTGATCCGCTTCACACTGCTCGGCGCTTGCGCCGCCACAGGCGTCGGCCTGGCGATCTCGCTGGCGCTGACCGTGCAACCGCACGAAACGCCCGCGCCCCAGGCCTCCATTTCGGCCCTGATGCGAGTCAC
The DNA here is from genome assembly GCA_963205385.1 of Planctomycetota bacterium. Classification (GTDB taxonomy): domain Bacteria; phylum Planctomycetota; class Planctomycetia; order Pirellulales; family Pirellulaceae; genus JAEZGD01. The sequence goes on from CAUJKE010000142.1 coordinate 1,531, forward strand.
GAAAGAGGCTGACGCGCCTCCGGCAACAGCGCAGCCATCAGCGCCGGTCGCTTCGCAGCATCCAGAACCAAGCGCTACGGTGGCTCAAGACAGCCCCGGCGTACCTCAGTTCCCTCTGGCCCATCCCGTACTTGTTCCTTATCAATCGCCGATCACGCAACAATCCGGCCGCCTCGAGCAGGTACTCGAATCGCTGCAACAATCGACCGAGCGCAACGGCGAAGCCTTCACGGCAGCGCTCAAGGCTTTTCAGGAAAATCAAAATCAACCGCCTCCAGCCGAACCGCTGCCTCCACAAACCAACCCCCAACTCGAACCCGGTCCGCCTGAAGAACTTCCGCGCACACGTGGGGTGGCGAGAGTGGTGCGAGGTGAAGGCGACAATCAACTCACGCTGGACATTCAAAACTCTGACTTGCGAAAAGTGCTCGAGTTGATTAGCGCCGAGACTCAACTCAACATCCTGGCCAGTAAGAGCGTGAGCGGCAATGTCTCCGCGTCGCTAAGAAATGTGGATGTTTACACAGCGCTCTCCGCGTTGCTCAAATCCACTGGCTTTGTGGCGCGTCGCGAAGGCGAGTTCATGTACATCGGCACGCCTCAAGACTTGGACGATATGGATCGCAACCAAGATGTCATCGCCACGCGCGTTTATCGTCCGAACTACGTCCGCGCAGCCGAACTCCAGCAACTCATCACGCCCCTACTCACCCCGACCATCGGTCGGGTCAGCGTCACGACCCCCGCCGACATCGACCTCCCCGCGGATACGGTCAAAACCGGTGGCAATGGCTTTGCAGGCGCCGATGTGGTCATCGTGCGAGACTTCGAAATGGTACTACGGCAGGTCGATCAGACCGTCGCGGAAGTTGACGTGCAACCGCTGCAAGTCGCCATCGAGGCGATGATCCTCAGTGTCAAGCTCGACAATGAGTATGCATTCGGCGTCGATTTTCAACTCTTGCGCGATCAAAACAACCTCCGCCTGGTGAGCGGTTCGCCGCTCGCCAATTTGGCGCAGTTCAATCTCAATGGTGACGGCCTGCGGTTTGGCTTTCTCGATTCCAGCACCGCCGTCTTTATCAATGCCTTGGAGACCATTGGGGAGACCAACGTCGTCGCATCGCCCCGAGTTTTATGCCTGAACAAACAACGCGCCGAAATCCTGATCGGCCGGCAAATTGGCTATGTCAGCACCACCGTCACCGAAAATGCGTCCACGCAATCGGTCGAGTTCCTCGAAGTCGGCACCCAACTCCGCATTCGTCCCTTCATCGCCGTCGATGGCACGATCCGTCTGGAAGTGCATCCTGAACTTTCCACCGGCACCGTAACGGTTCAGGAAGGCTTCACACTCCCAGAAAAGGAAGTCACACAAGTCACCACCAACGTGATGTGTCACGATGGCAGCACGGTCGTTATCGGCGGTCTGATTCGGGAAGATCTCACCGATATCACGACTCAGATTCCGTTACTGGGGAGCCTTCCTTATCTCGGTCCGCTCTTTCGCCAGACGGCACAGTCGACCGACAAGCACGAAGTGATCATTCTGATTACTCCGCGACTCGTCTCGGGCCCAAGCCTGGCCGGCGAAGGCAAGCAAGCACAACGCGAATTCGCTGTCCGGCACGCCAACTTTTCCGACAAGATGAGCCCCATCGCCAAATGCAATTACGCGAAGCACTACCTGCGTCTCGCGTATGCCGCGTGGAACGCTGGAGATACACGGACCGCGCTACGATATTCCAACCTGGCCGTACACTTCGACCCGATGAATTTGGAAGCGAGCAATCTGCGCTCGGAAGTCGCCGCCACGATGCCGGAACACGACAATAACCTGCATTACTACCTCAAGGACGGTTTACGACCGTGGGAACATCCGCACCGCGACTATACGAAGCTCGGCTATCCCTGGTCGCCGGGCAATCCGCCGGACAGCGACATCCCCATCCTCGATGCCTACGATCCCGGTACTCCCGGCAGCGCGTTCAATCTTGATCCTGGTCCACCGCCTGTGCGAGAAATCCATCCATGATCCGAACCATCTCGGCACAATCCTGGCTATGGGCGATGAGCGTCGGGGCACTGCTGACCCTCGGCTGCGCGACTTCTCCGTTTCGCGCCCCATCCACCGAACTCGATCCTGGCGCAAAACGGGCGGCGCAGCATGAGGAGATGCTGAAACAATTCGAAGCCCGCCGCGACGCAGCCCAGTTCCTCGCCGCCATGGATCGCTGGCGCGACGGCGACCCTTTTACTTGTGAAGCACAACTCCGCAGTTTGGTCACGCGCAATCCCGACCACCTGGAAGGGCGGCGCGCATTGGCGGACCTCGCGCTGGAGCGGGGCGATGTTGCCCAGGCCGAAACGGAGTTGCGCTCGCTATTGGTATCCGCGCCTGATGATGCTCATACCCACCACTCGCTCGGTCTCTTGCTCGACATGACAGGCCGCTCCACCGAGGCCAAACCTCATCTCGCACGCGCCGCGGAGTTGTCGCCTGACAACACGTTCTTTCAACTCTGCGCGCAAGAAATCGCGTCAACCCCTGAGACCGCCGTGGCCACGCAGCCGCCAAGCGCGCCGGCGGCGCCCCTCGTGCAGCGTTAACGATTGGCCGGCGGTTCAGCGGCGGCCATGCCAGGCGTCTGTCCGGCGCGATCGTTAGAACCGCTCGGCACGATTGATCCGGTTGCGATGCTTACAGCGGTCCGGCGGGTCATTTTCAAGAGACTGCGACTCGCCGCAGTATCGCGCGCTTTGGACAACCTGCGCCATCTGACCTAAGTTTGCAGTGGCCACGGCCCGGTTGCGCCAGTGCATGGCAAGGCCGTTGCCACAACACGCATGGGAATTGAAGTCAGGTTTGACTCTTGCGCCGAGGGCGCCAGCTTGACTCCAAACGGTACGGCTCTTGCAAATGAACCGCGAGACATCGGTCACCAACATCCTGCTCTGCTTGACGACTGCCCTGTCGGCAGTCGCCGTGTTGGTATGGATGTTGGCGCCTGCGCTCGCCGCGACCTCGTTGGGGTTGCGAGTGCTCGTGGTGATTGTGCTGCTAGCCGCCGTCGTTCCCGCCTTGGCCACCTTCATTCAACAGCGCGTCCGCAATGAACGACTCGCCAGAACGATCCTCGATGATCTCAGCCGTTGCGACGCCTCGACACTCTGTGTCGAAGAACAGCTCGAATGCACACTCCGCGCGCCGCCCCGACATCCCTGGCAACCCATTTTGGCGCGGTTGCGCGAAGTGCTCAGCGAGCAAGGCCTTCGCTTAGCCGATGCCGAACAAGCCCGCGCCAGGGCCGAAATACGCTCGCAGCGACTCGCCATCGAACGCCGGCAATTCGCGGAAATCCTGGCCGGATTGAGTGACCCAGTGCTCGCCATCGACCAATACGACGAGCTTGTGCTTGCCAACCCAAGCGCCGAGCTGGCGCTTGGGTTCGAGGCCCAATCCACGGACAAGCGGGCCCTGGCCACCTTGGTGCATTGTGAACAACTTGTGGAACTGTTGCGCGACACTCGCCGCCGCAAAGCCCCCACGACACGGACCAGCGAACTGACCTTATACGATGAGGACGGGCGCGAACACTCGTATCGCGTCACCTGCCGCTCGCTGACTTGCGACGCGAACGACGAAACTCGTCAAACGCCGCATGGGGCCGTGGCCGTGCTGCACGACATCGCGCAGATCAAGGCGATCCAAAAGCGTAATGCCGAATTTGTGTCGTCCGTCAGTCACGAAATGAAGGCCCCGCTCTCCGGCATTAAGGCCTATGTCGAGTTGCTCGCCGACGGCGACGCGGAAGACGAAGCCACGCGAGAAGAGTTTCTAGGCGTCATCAGCAGTCAGGCGGATCGCTTGCAGCGGCTGGTCGAAAACTTGCTCAATTTAGCGCGCATCGAGGCTGGGGTCGTCGAAGTGCAAAAGCAACCGCGCTCGCTCAACGAACTTATGGAAGACGCGATCAACGTCGTCACGCCGGCGGCGGAAGCCAAGCAGATCGAACTGATCAACGATCTTAGCCCGATGTACCTGGAAGTGCTTGCGGACCGCGACATGATTCTGCAAGCGGTCATTAACCTCCTCTCCAATGCGGTGAAATACACGCCCAACGCCGGCCGAGTGACGCTGCGCACGCGCATGGAAGACAATAAGCAGGCAATATTTGAAGTCGAAGACACCGGCGTGGGACTCAACGCCGACGATTGCGCACGCGTCTTTGAGAAGTTTTATCGCGTGAAAAAAGACAGTCAGATGGCGCAAGGGACCGGCCTTGGCCTGCCGCTGGCCAAACATATTGTCGAAGACGTGCATGGGGGAGTGCTCGTCGTCGAGAGCGAAGTTGGACGCGGAAGCATCTTTCGCGCCGTTCTGCCGAGCGCCGGTTGTCTCACGGCGGCCAAGGCTTGACACGAGACTAGGGGATCAGCGATGGCTATCAGCATTTTGCTCTGTGACGACGAAATTCATATCCTGCGGGCAGCGGAATTCAAATTCACGCGCAGTGGTTATGACGTCCGCTGCGTAGGCGACGGCGAGGAAGCTTGGACTGAGATTTTGAATCGCAAGCCCGACCTCGTCATCACCGACTGCCAAATGCCGCGCCTCGACGGACTGGGACTCGCGAGACGCATTCAAGAAACGCCGGAAACCAGCGATATTCCCGTGCTCATGCTGACCGGTAAGGGATTCGAGATTCCTCGCAGTGACGTCTGGCGCACCTACGGCATCGTGCAGATCCTTCCCAAGCCGTTCAGTCCCCGCGAACTCGTTGCCAAGGCCCAGCAGGTATTGGAAACCACCGGAAAATTCGCGGCCGCCGCCCAGTAGTTTGAAGTGCTGATAATCAAGCCGTTTCTCCACTCCAAGCACAGCGTCAATCTGCCAGCCTGCCTCACCGCTCAGCCGCGCCCTCAAACCACGAGCCAACCATGAAACTCCCCACCGAAGTCTTTGGTGACGTCGTCGTTGTCCACACTCCAGAAGAGTTAGGCGAGGATATTACGGAGTATCTGGAGAATTTCTTGACGACACTCGACCGCGGCAAAGTCATTATCGACCTCAATGGAACGGAGTCGATCGATAGCGGCGGCCTCGCAGCGCTGCTCGCCGTTCAAGACGCGCTCCGCGAGCGCTCCGGGGATTTGAAAATCACCACAAACAACAAAATTAACCGCAAGATTCTGGAAGTGACCCGTCTCGACGAACAACTCGAAGTCTTCGAGAGCGTAATCGAGGCTGTCAAGAGTTTTGTGTAGCACCGCGCTCCCGAATCATTGTGCGGCGCTCCATGACCAACGCCTGCCTGCGAGCCAGCCACGACTATGTCCACACAATCATCATCCGCGCCGCCGCGTCTGGGCAACCTGCTAGTCGAGCGAGGCTTCTTGACCCTTGAGGATCTCGAAAAGGCCCTCGCCGCGCAGAGCCAAGGCGGAAAGACCAAGTTGCTCGGCGAGATTCTCGTCGACATGGAGTTTTGCACCGAGGACCATGTCGTCGAATGTTTGGCCGTCGAGTACGGGGTTCCATACGCCAAGCTGGAAGCCCGCCTGTTCGACCCGAAAGTGCTGGACGTCCTGCCGCGCGAATACATCGAACGGAATTACGTCCTGCCGATGTTCAAGATTCGGAATGTCTTGACCGTCGCGGTGGCGGAACTCGCGAATTTATTCCTGATCGATGAAATCCGCGCCATCAGCGGGGCGGACGTTCAAATCGTCGCTTCGACCCAGCGCGACATCCGCCGCGTGATTACCTCGCTCCCCGACTCGAAGGTGTTCGTCATCGACGACATCATCGAGGATAGCGATACGGCCGAAGTAACGCTGATCGAAGAAGCGATCGAGGACATTGGCGATGTCGTCGAAGTCGCGGGACAGTCTCCTGTGATTCGCCTTGTAAATTACGTCATTTACCATGCCGTGAAGGAAGGAGCCAGCGACATCCACATCGAGCCTGCGGAGCGTTGCTTGCGCGTGCGCTATCGCATCGACGGCAAATTGTACAAGTCGCTCGAAGTGCCGCAGCATCTGCTCGGCGCCGTGACGAGCCGCATCAAAATCATGGCTTGCATGGACATCAGCGAGCGGCGATTGCCGCAAGATGGCCGCGTGCATGTCATGCTGGACGGCCGCAAGATCGACCTCCGCGTGAGCACCTTTCCCGGCAGCCGTGGCGAAAAGACGGTGATTCGCGTACTGGACACGCGCAACGTCTCGCTCAACCTGCGAGACCTCGGCTTCGCCGAAGACATCCTCAACATTTTTCAGCACAATATCCAAGCCCCCAACGGCATCGTATTGGTCACCGGTCCGACTGGCAGCGGCAAGACGACCACGCTCTACGCCGCGCTCAATGATATCGCGTCGATGGAGAACAACGTCTGCACGGTGGAGGATCCGATTGAATACCACCTCCCCATGATCAACCAATTCCAAGTCCAGGAAAAAGTGGGACTCAGCTTTGGCAAGGCTTTGCGAACGCTGTTGCGGCAAGATCCGGATGTGATCATGGTCGGTGAAGTACGCGATGAAGAGACCGCCCGCATGGCGATTCAAGCCGCCCTCACAGGGCACCTGGTCTTTAGCACGCTACACACCAACGATTCGGTCTCGGCGATTACGCGGTTGGTCAATATGGGCGTCGAGACCTATCTGATTAGCGCCGCGCTCAACATGGTGCTCGCGCAGCGCCTCGTGCGCCGCGTGTGCAGCAAGTGCCGTGAATCGTACGACCCTCCGCGCAATATTCGCAAAGCGCTCGAACGACTCGGCCATCCCATGGAACAGTTCCACAAGGGGGTCGGTTGCCGGCGGTGCCGCAACACCGGCTTCTCAGGCCGACTTGGCGTTCACGAAGTGCTGGTTGTGACCGACGATTTACGCGACGCCATTGTCGCCAATGCTTCCATCAGTGAACTGCGCCGGATCGCGGAGCGGAGCGGGCTCATCAGTTTGCGGCACGACGGATTCCGCAAAGTCCGTGAAGGCATCACCACCATCGAAGAGATCATTGAAATCAGCGGCGACGTCGTGAACGTCAGCGAACGCGCGGCCAATCTCGAGAGTTAAACCCCCTTACAACTTTACGCCGCTTGACGCGCGTCAGCGCATGCGAACGGCCGATGCGGAGGACACGCTATGTCCGCCACGACGTTTCAGTACAAAGTTCGCGACAATCTCGGCAAGCAACACGCTGGCGAGATGGAAGCTGAGAACCGTGATGAAGCCGCGCACAAACTGCGCCACGATGGCTTTCACATCCTCAACCTCGAGGAAGAAGAGGAATCCCTCAATCTCTTCCCCAAGCGGGTGAAGAAGTCCGATATTATCTATGCCACCGCGCAACTCGCGATCATGGTCGATACGGGAATCACGCTCTCCTCCGCCATCGCGGGGATTGCGGAGCAGGAGGATAATCCCGCGTTTCGGACACTGCTGAACGACCTGAAGAATCGCGTCGAAGGGGGCGAAGATTTCTCCTCCGCGCTGGCGCAGCACCCTAAATACTTCGACAAGACGTTTATCTCCATGGTCAAGGCCAGCGAGCACACCGGCACCCTGGGTGAAATGCTCGAGCGCGTCGCGACCTACCTGCGGAACGAACTCGAGACCCGCGCGAAAGTGCGCGCCGCGCTGGCGTATCCTGGAGTGATGGCCGCGCTGGCGATTTGCGTGACGATCTTCCTGCTGACCTTTGTACTTCCCAAATTCACGCCGCTCTTTGAGCGCAAGGGAATGAAACTCCCCACGCCGACGATCATCATGATGACCCTCTCCCATGCCCTCATCGACTATTGGTGGGCATGGCTCGTCGGCGGCGCCGTGATTGGCCTGACCTACTGGTTCGGACGCAAAACCGTGCCGGGGCGCAAGGTTATCGACTGGTTCAAGATCAACGCCCCCATTGTCGGCGTGATGTTTCGTAAAGTGACGATCAGCCGCAGCATCCGCACGCTTGGCACCATGATTCAAAGCGGCGTTTCGATGCTCGAAGCGATCCGGCTCACGTCCGAGGTCTCCGGCAATATCTACTATGAGCAGTCGTGGAACCGCGTCCTCGACGAAATCACCCAAGGCAATCGCATCTGCGAAGCCCTGCAAGGGGATCCTCTGTTCCCGAAAACGCTCATCCAGATGATTGCCGCCGGAGAAGAGACGGGGCAACTGGACTTTGTCCTGCAGAAGGTGAGCGTGTATTACGATCGCGAAGTGGAAATGTCGTTGAAGACGGCCACCAGCATGATCGAACCGATCATGATTACGATCATGGGAGTGGTGGTCGGCGGCATCGGCCTGGGCCTGATGCTGCCCATCTTCCAACTCAGCCGGGGTGGGTAAGTCGCTCGCGCAATAGGCAGAACGACCAAGGCGGCTGGGGCGCGCGACAAGATAGCGTCACAAAACCAAAGTGCCTCGTGACGCCGCTAGGCGTGGATCCATAGGTTCGCGGCCAGCAGCGCCGACTACCGCACGGGGCGGGGACGCGCTCGGCGTTCGGCGCGCAGTCGCGCGCGACGCTTGACTTCGCTGGGCTTTTCGTAGTATTCGCGACGACGCATTTCCTTCTTGATGCCGCTTCGTTCGACCAGCTTGCGAAAGCGACGGACCGCTTCCTGAATGCTCTCGCGGTCACGCACAATCAACTTGACCATTCGTCCTCCTAAAAAGTTTGCTTACCTCACCATGACACACCCTACCACCCAATCGTGGCGGGTCATTGCGAATTCGGTAATGTACATCACCGGATAGGCCATTGTAAAGCATAGTCGGCTAGAAGTAGCCCTCAATTTCGTCGAAAACCGCGAAAATGGCTGCCAAGACACGGCTTCCGTCGCGCTTTGCTATGATTTCCGTGTCTGGCTGCCACAGGTGAACTCCATGACGTCCCATCTCGATCCAAATCCCGCAACCGCAGATTTGCCTCCCGTTGAAGCCTGCGGACGCGCTTTCGATAACCTCGCC
>CAUJKE010000143.1 GCA_963205385.1 Planctomycetota bacterium
GGACGTCGGCGAACTCGCCCAGTCGCTCTTCGTGCGTGCCTTGCCGCAGCGAAGACGCGAGTTCCCCCACCTCTTCCATGAACCACATGAACGTCCCGTCGAGTCCGCGGGCGACGTCCTTCTCGAAGTACATCGCACGGATCAATTGTTGAAGATCGGCGAGCGAAACTTCGGCCGCTGGGGGTGATGCGTCATTCAATGTTGGCTTGCTCCTGCGCGATCCGGTGAAGGGATTCACTCACTTCTGAAACAACTCGTGCTTCGCATCGCCGCCGCTGATGACGTAGGCGACAAGATCGAGGATTTCCTGTTCGGTCAGCAGGTTCAATAGCCCCGTTGGCATGGGGGAGATGGACGACAGTTCAATCGACTCGATGGATTTGCGGTCGAGCGCGACTTGGGCGTTGGGATCGGTAAGGTCGGTGTTGATAACGAGCGTGTCGCCATTGAGGTTGACGACGACGCCGGAGTACACCTTGCCGCTGTCGGTGACCACGTTGATCGCCGAGAACTGATCGTTGATGACCTTGCTGGGGTTGACGATTTGATCGAGAAAATCGCGGGGCGCGTATCGCCTCCCCGCTGCGGTTAGATCGGGCCCGGTCATCCCCCCTTCATTGCCAAACCGATGGCACGAGAAGCAAGCGGCGGCGGCGAACATCTTGCGGCCGTTGTCATAGTCCCGGGCCTTCAAGCCGGCTTGCGCTTTGGCGGAGAGTTCGTCGAGCGTCCACTCCTTCGGGGTGCGATGGGCGAAGACTGCGCCGAGATTCTCGATTGCCGATTTTCGCACCGGTTGCCTGGCGAGCACCGCGGCCAATTGGACTTTCTCGGCCTCGGTGAGCGTCGCCAATGCGTCGGTGCGAATGAACTCGATGAACTTGTCGAAGCTCGCGCCGCCGCGGAAGTTGGCCGCTTTTAAGAACCACTCGAAGTACGCCGTACGCAGTTCCGGCGTCCAGCCGGTCTTGAGCATCCGTAGCGAGCGGGCGTATTCAATCTGTTCTTCCTGCGTCGGCGCGCTGGCAATGAGCGCCATGCCCTTGGCGGCGACATCAGGATCTTGCAAGTACACCAGCGTTTCACAGAGCAGCCAATTGAGTTCTGGCGACGGGGCGGGGAATTGCGGATCGAGTTTCGCGATCAGCTTGTTCAGGCGGGCCTGGTCCGGCGAGCCAAAGCGGCTGAGCGTGATTTCCAAAGTTCGCACATAAGTCAACTGCGCTTCGTGCGTGAGCTTCGAGAAGTCGATCGCGAGGAGGGCGTCGATCACTTTGTCGCGCGTTTGTTCATCCACCGGCGGAGTCTCTGAATTGCGCAACTGCGGGCAAACGCCGGTCTTGCGCGCCAGGGCCATGAGGGCTTCCACTTGCTTCGCGGGATCGGTTTCCGTCAGGGCCTTATCCGCCCAACTCTCCGCAGGCTGATGTTCAATGGCGACGCGGGCCGCCCAGCGGATGAAGCGATCTTGATCGGCCAGGTACGGCCACGCGGCGGCAATCGCGGCGGGGTCTTGCTTCCCATGGAACGCTTCCAACTTATGACGCAACTCGCGCTGTGGGTTGGTCGTGGGCTGAACACTGGCCGGGGCGGTCGATTCGCTCCCTGTGTACGTCACCCGGTAGAGGCCCGATTGCACGCGACGACCGCCGATCGTGAAGTACATCGCGCCGTCGTCGGGATGAATGATGGCGTCGGTGATCGGGAGCGGCGCGCCGGTGAGGAATTCTTCCTTCGTCGCCTTGTACGTCGAGCCGATGGGCTCCAGGTGAATCGCGTACAGCTTGCCCCAACTCCAATCCAAGGCGAACAGCGCTTCCTGATACCTGGCGGGGAACTTCGCGCCGTAGCCAAACGTCGTGCCCGTGGGTGAGCCGGGGCCGATGTCCAAGATCGCCGGCAAATTATCGGGATAAAACGCCGGCCGTTTGCCTGCCCCGTTGCGCCAGCCAAACTCCGCGCCGCTGACAACGTGGCAGATGCGCGTGGGGCGATACCAACTGGTGTTGAAGTCGTATTCCATGTCCGCGTCGTACGTGAACAGTTCGCCGTCGTGGTTCACGGACGCATCGAACACGTTGCGAAAACCGTTGGCGACCGCTTCAAAGGTCTGGCCATCGAGCGAGACGCGGTAGATGATTCCACCGGGGCCGACGGCGTCGCGCATGAAGCCGCGACCGTCCGGCAAGCGCGGCAGCAAATGATCTTCGCCCCAGATTTGCGGAACCGGTGAAGTGGCCGCCATCTCCGTCGGTTGCGTGCCGTTGCCGCAAACGAGATAAAACGCCTGGCCGTCAGGCGTCGGTACCACGGCATGCACGCCGTGATCGCCGCGGGCTTCCATTGCGCGGAGCAGTTCGACCTTGTCGAGCATGTCGTCGCCATCGGAATCGGTCAGACGATAAAAACCGCTGGGGATTTTCTTTTCATAATCGTTCACGCCGACGTAGAGCGCATCATGGGCCCAGACCATGCCGTTGACCGCGCGAATCTCCGCGGGAATTTTCTCGATCGTGCTCGCGTCGAGCGGTTCGCCTGGAGCCGGGGGGGCGAAACGGTAGAGCCCGCCGTACTGATCGCTGACGATGATTCGATGCTTGTTATCGACGCACAGGTTCACCCACGACCCTTGGTCCTCCGCGGGAACCGAGTACAACAGTTCCACCTCAAAGCCAGGCAGGGCCTTGATGCGCTCGATCGGCGTCGCGATGTTTTCCTTGACCGCCAGGCCGGTCGCTGGACGCTGGGGTTTCTGCTTCTTTTCCGCCTTTTTGTTCGCCTGGCCTAAGACCAGGGTTGTCAACAATAAGAGCACGACGGCCGCCAATGAGCCCACAACTTTCATAAATCTGAGTCCCGCTATATTTACGAATGCGTATGATCTTGAGCCGACGTTCACCGCCGCGCTGGAGCCTGTCGATTGTAGCACCAACCGCCTATTCATGCGAACAATTTGTAACGTACGACAGGCGTCCGGCCTGTTTGGGCGCTCCTATTGACAGCCTGAAAACCTCTCCCACCGGGCGAGCTCACTTACCTCATGCACTCACGGCGGGAGTTGGTCGAGCATGAGCTGCGCGCTGGGGAAGTCGGGGGCGAGTTCGAGCAGTTTTTCGAGCACTTCGCGGGCGTCCGCCTTCTCACCGGCCGCTTAGTGCGCGTCCGCCAAGGCCTAGCGCCAGGCGTGTTGCTCCGGATCGAGAGCGAGGGCCTCGCGGTATTCTTAAATCGCGCCGGGGTAGTCCTGGAGGTTCACCCGCGCCTCGGCAAGCTGCGCGTGCAACTCGGCATCGGCCAGATCGATGAACAGCGCATCGATGGCCCATTTTTCCGCGGCTTTCCAATCCTGACGGGCGAGCGCGAGTTGGGCGAGCTTCTTGCGGAGCGTGGCGTTGTCGTATTCGAGGCCGGCGAGTTCTTCCAGCACGTTCGCCAACTCGAGATGATTCTCCGTGCGTAAGTACACCTTGGCGAGCGCTTTGAGCCATTTGTCGCGGGGGGCAAAATGTTTCGCGCCCAGCTTATAGAGTGACTCCGCGCCGGCGTAGTCGGCCGCCTGATAACAGAGCGCCGCCAAGAGGGACAGCACTTGCTCGTGGGGATGCTCGGCGTCGTGCGCGGCGGCAAGAAGTTCGAGAGCCTGCTCGCGATCCCCGATCGAGAGCTGCACGCGGGCGAGAACATACGCGGCGAGCGCTTGTTTGGCGTTCAGTTTCTCCGCCGCCAGCGCCGCTGCTCGCGCGCGGGGAATGTCATTCGCCTCTAACTGAGCGAGCGCAAGTTGAGCTTGCAGGTCAGCGTTGGCGGGATCGTCCTGCACGGCGCGTTCTAATTCCGCCCGCGTCTTGTGTGCTGTTTTCGGTGCGTCAGGGCCACGAACTTCCTTCACAACACTGGCCACATACGCCTGATAGCCTTTTTCAAACGCCGCTTGCTCGACGTTGAATTCCCGCTGGAGCGCCGCTGCGGTGGATAGCTGATCGCCATACGCCGTCAGCATTTTCGCGAGCGCATCGTCACCATAAGTCGCGACGAGATACTCGCAATAGAGTTCCGCCTGGGTGTAAGCGAGCGCCCATTCGTTGCTATCGGCGGGGCGAATGAAGCCGAGGTTGATCGTGTCGAGATTGAACAGCGTGTCGGCCGCGAACCGCTCGGCGAGAACTTCGTTCCAGAGGGTGGGGCGCGGCATCTCTTCCAACCGCACCGCGAGCCCTTCAGTAAACCAGTGCGGGATGTTGAAATCGGTCTGCTGCAAGTTCACGACATGCACGAACTCGTGTTTGAGCACGCGCCCCCAGTGAAACTTCTTCGGCGCATCCGTCGGCGACGCTAGCGCGACGATCTTTCCAGCGCACGCGCCGACTGTGCCAATAAACGGCAAGCCGACCATCCGCGCGCTGAACCAACCGTGGCCAGACGTGTTCTTCGCGCGGCTGAAAATTTCGAACAACGATTTCCCTTGCGGCTCGTAGCCCAACTTGGCGACGATCTCGGGATAAACCTCTTCTTCCAGATATTTCGCGGCGTACTTGGCGAGGAGTTCATCCTGCCCGCGGTCGAATTTCAGCACGAAATGCTCGGTCTCCAGCACGGCGTAGCCTTGCAGCACGTCGAGCACCTCCAGCATGTTCTTGACGCGGACGTTGAACGGATCGTTGGCAAAACTCTTGGTGAGCAGTTGCGCCGCTTCCGCTTCTTCCCCCAACCGCATCAGCACCATGCCAAGTCGGCCGTCGACATACAACAGTTGGGGCATTCGCGCGCGGGCTTCACGATAGAACCTGGCCGCCGGGGGATAACGCCGCATGAGATCAAACGAATCGGCCAGCGCTTCGTAGAACCGGCCGCAGTGAGGATTGAATGCCGTGATTTCGGCGATGAGTTTGTTCGCGCGCGATTCGGCGTCGTCTGGAAAGTAACCATCGACGGCGAAATACGCGGCGGCAAGGCGGCCGAGCGTTTCTTCATCACGGGGGTTCAGTTCGTGGGCAAGCTCCAGAATCTTCACCGCTTCCTGGGCGCGGCCATCGGCCATCCGCAGCGCGCCCTGAAATTGTAGCGCCGAGATGAGATGCGGATTGATCGCGAGGGCGCGTCCGAGGGCGGCGTCGGCCGTTCTTAGATCGAACGATTGCATCGCGAGGTCTGCGCGCACGACGTAAAGTTCCGCCGCTTGGGGATTGATCGCGAGGGCGGCGTTGAGTTCGGCGGCGGCGTCCGGTTGGTTGTATTTTTCGAGGAACAGGCGCGCAACTTCCAGCCGTGCGAGCCAGAAGTTGGGCTCCGCGGTTAACGCCGCCGGCCAGAAGTCGTTCACCAGGCTGCGGAACTCGTTCTTGTTGCGTTTCCAACGGGCGTACTGCGCCGCGGCCCGGCCGATCCAGATGTAGTCCTCGAGATTGGCAGGCTGGCCGTGTTGGGCTTGATAGTCGATGAGCCAGGCGTAAGCATCTTCGGCCGGCTGCATTTCACCGCGGGCGAGATGAAGTTCTGCGACGAGCCACCGCGCGGCCAAGGCGTTCGCATCGAGTTCCAACGCCTGCTGCGCGGCAGCGCTGGCTGCTTCGTAATCGCCCCGCTCAAACAGGAGCAGTCCGAGTTCGCAGTGCAGCGCGGCGGACCTGGCATGCTTGGTAATCGCGGCTTGAATCGTCTTCAACGCCGCATCGCGCTCGCCCCGGGCATGTTGCGAACGGGCGATTCCCAGCGTCGCCGCTTCTGCTTCATCGCCTGCAATCGCACGAAACGCATCTTCCGCTTCCGCATACTTGCCGGTAAGCAAGAGCTGCTGCGCGGATTGCAGCGCGGCGTCGTCCGCCTGGGCTGTCGTCGCCAGCAAAGTTAAACAACAGATTACAATCAGCAAACGCATCGGCAACTTCGTAGTTTTTGGTGTGAGGGCGCGAGAAATCCGCCAGCGCTAAGACGCGCGTCGCAGCGCTGGGACCGTCTAAGCTGCACCTTCTATCCTACCCGAGCAGCCTGCTTGGCGCTACAATAGGAAGAGACTTTTTGACTCCCACCCCGAGAGCCTGGCATGTCTGAATTTGTCGCGGTCGCCAAGGTCGGCGACATCCCGCCTGGTCAGGGCCAGGCGTTTGCCGTCCATGGCCGCATGGTCGCCGTCTTCTTTGTTGACGGCGAATATCAAGCCATCGACGATTTTTGCCCTCACATGGGCGCCTCCCTCGCAGGCGGTCGCGTCGAACACGGCATGGTCAGTTGCCCCTGGCACGCCTGGCGTTTCAAACTCTGCGACGGCACCTGGTGCGACAACCCGCGGATCAAGATCGATTGCTTCGAAGTGAAGGTGGAAGGCGACGATATTCTCGTGCGCGTGCCGGTGAAAGAGTGAGCGTATCTCGCGTGCATCGGTCCACGCGCGTTTAGCGCACCCTCTGGTTTATCATCCAAGCTCGCTGGATAGGGCCGAGGAAGACGTTTGGCTGCGTGAGTCAACGTCGAGCGCAATCGGCCCTGCGCGACTCTGCGCGACGGTGGACTCCGCTCTGGCGGCCATCTAAAATCTTCGTTGACGATCACCGCGGCGCGTGGCGCCTGCTCCCAGCCCGCCCCCCTGCCCTGCTCTCTAACCGAGTTTTTAAGATGCGACTCTTGACCCCAGCCATTCCGCTCAGCGCGTTGTTGTTGCTGGCCCCTTTCACTGCACTGAACGCGGCCGAGGCGCCGCCGGTTGAGTTGTCGCGCGCGAACAAAGCGCTGTGGCCGATTGTCATCAGCCCCAAGGCGTCGCCGGCGGTGCAAGACCTGGCGAAGGAATTGGCGGCCTATCTCGAAAAGCTGAGCGGCGCTCCGTTCACGGTCGAGACCGGCGAGGGAAGTCGCGGCATTGTCGTGGGACAGCCTGCTGAGTTTGCCAGGCTGCCGCTGCAGATCGCCTTCAAGCCGGGTCCGTTTCATCGCGAAGAATACCTGCTCCGCTCGCATTCGCAAGGGCTATTCTTGCTGGGCGCTTCGGACCTGGCGGTCTCCCATGCGGTGTGGGACTTGCTGGGACGACTCGGCTATCGTCAATATTTTCCCGGACCGAACTGGGAAGTGATCCCCACGGCGCGGGACTTGAAGTTGGCCGTTGATGCGTTGGAACAGCCGGACTTTCTCGCCCGCCGCATTTGGTACAACTGGGGACTGTGGGGCTACAACAACGAGCCGTATCACCAGTGGTGCGTTCGCAACCGCGCCACGCAAGGGTTTCGCCTCAATAGCGGACATTCGTACGACGGCATCCTGGCGGCTAATCGAGCGGAGTTCGCGGCGCATCCTGAGTATTACGCCGAGATCGACGGCCAGCGGCGAACTACCGGGGGCGACATCAAGTTCTGCATCTCCAACCCCGGCTTGCGAAAGTTGGTCGTCGAACATGCCGTGCGCACGGTCAAAGCGTCGCCGGATGTCGATAGCATTTCAATGGATCCCAGCGACGGCGGCAACTGGTGCACGTGCCAGGCCTGTCGTGACATGGGAAGCCCCAGTGACCGAGCGCTGACCTTGGCCAACGAGGTCGCACAGGCGATCAACAAGCTTGGCCTGGGCGAAAAGTATGTCGGCATGTATGCGTATAATGAACATTCGCCGCCTCCGCATATCAAGGCCGACCCGCATGTAATCATCAGCGCTACCACGGCCTTCATTCGCGGCGGGTACACGTTCGATCAGATTATCGAAGGCTGGCAAGCGCAAGGCGCCACGACCGGCGTGTACGACTATCTCAGCGTCGTGGCTTGGGACTGGAACCTGCCCCGCGGCGGCAAAGGGGGCCGGCTCGCGGCCCTTCAAGCCTCCATCCCGAAGTTTCATCGGCAAGGCGCTCGGTTCTATGATGCTGAGTCTGGCGACTGCTGGGGACCGTGCGGACTGGGTTACTATCTGACCAGCCGGATCTTGTGGGACGTCGATGAGGCGGAACATGCAGACGCTATCGTCGAGGATTTCTTGACCAACGCGTTCGGTCAGGCAAAGGAGCCGATGCGCGAGTTCTATCGGCTAATCAACCAGGACACGAGCCGGCGGCCGCCGAGTGATTTGATTGGTCGAATGTACCGCGCGCTTGCCGAAGCGCGTAAAGCCACGCAGGACGCGCGTGTCCAGGCTCGCATCGACGACTTGATTCTCTACACGCGCTACGCGGAGTTGTATTACGCCTATGCCGCCGGTCACGCATCGGTGGAGGACGTCGCCCGCCATGCGTATCGCATGCGCAAGACGATGATGGTTCATAGCTATGGCCTGTGGGCGCGCCTGGTGAGCCAACAAGCGGCGCTGACCGACGGACACCCGCTCAAGAACGAAGACCCGTTTACTGCCGCCGAGCTCACTCAGTTCCTGACGCAAGGGATCGCTAACAACCAGCCAGTCGATCCTGGCTTTGTCGGTGTTTCGTTTAGCGACAAGCTCGTGCCAGCAGCGCCGCTCGAACTGCCTCAAGTGGCGGCGGGGAGCTTTCCCAATCAGCCGCAAGACAGACAACGCTACTTTGTGTGGCTCAAAGAGGGCGCGGGGGAATTGGATCTCAAGGTGCGCGTGCAAAAGGTGTGGGCGAATCGTCCGCCGGAGCTGAACCTTTACTCGCCGCAAGAAGTCACGATCAAAGCGGTCGCTACGAACAAGGATTATCAACCCGATGGCGTGGAACGGGCGTTGAAATTGCCAACGCCCTATGCGGGTTTGCATCGCTTGGAGGTCATCGATGGCGGCGATCACACGTATATCCAGTGGCCGGAAGGAATGCCGGTAACGTTGGAGTCCGGCATCGACACGTCCAACGTGACTGAGCACTTCCGCGGTGCGTGGACGCTCTACTTTTATGTTCCCAAGGGAACCAAAGTCGTCGGCGGTTGGGCGTCGCGGATCGCCAATTGGGCGCCGCGCATCTCCGGCAAACTGCTCGATGGCTCTGGACGCGAAGTCTTGGATTTCAGCAAGGCGGAGGAAGGCTGGTTTCACGTGCCGGTCCCCGCAGGCGAGGACGGCAAGCTCTGGAAGTTTGAGAACAGCCAAGGACAACGCCTGCTGATGACCGTTCCGCCTTACCTGGCCCGCAGCGGTGCAGAGTTGCTGTTGCCGGCGGAAGTGGTCGCCGCCGACGCTCCGCGCAAATAGCCTAATGCCTTGTAAACGCAAGGCAATGTTCGCGTGCAAGGCGCGACTCCCAGCCAGTCTCCGTCAGGTTTCGCGATGAAATACGAGCCGCTGTTGCATATTGTTCTGTATGAACCAGACATCCCGCCCAACACCGGCAACGTGGGGCGGACGTGCGTCGCGGTGGGCGCGAAGTTATGGCTGGTTGAACCGCTCGGGTTTAGCCTGGACGCGAAGCAACTGCGCCGCGCAGGGCTCGATTATTGGGAGCATTTGGAACTTGAAGTCGTTCCCAATTGGGAAGCGTGCGTCGCCCGACTTCCCCCACGCCCAGCGTGGTATTTCTCCAAGTTCGCCGAGCGTTCGTACACCGAAGTCGAGTACAGCGTCGGCGACATCCTGGTCTTTGGGAGCGAAACGAGCGGCCTGCCGGAAGCGGTGCGCGTCGCCCAACAAGCACGGTTGCTGAAGATTCCGATGCGGCCGCAAGTCCGCAGCCTCAACCTGGCCAGCAGTTGCGCCGCGATCACGCTGGAAGCCGTGCGGCAGATCAACCTCACCGGCGGCGATCCCGCAGCGCATACGCGCCGGTAAGAGTCGCGCGGACGTGCGGCGCTCTGCGGCAACCCTTCTATCGCTGGGCATGGTCAAACCGGGCCAAAAACGTCATGATACGAAAAAGGATTCTCTCACCTCAACGGATCGTGGCGCATGCTCACTCTGCATAAATACTCGTTCGGCGTTGGCGACCGGTTTGCGCACCAGGCCAAGGCTCAACTCAAGGCGTTTCAACTGCTGGCCAAGGACGCTGTGGAGGTGGTGCCCGTTTGGAACAAGTCCAATCGTGAGCATGCGTTCATCGGCTCGGAGCCACAAAGCGTGTACGACGCGGCCCAGGCGGCGGTGGAGGAGTTAGGGTGGACCGGCGCTTGGCATATCGATGCGGATCACATTCGGCTGGAAACCGTCGACCGTTTCATGAGTTGTTCGGACTTCTTCACGCTCGATGTGGCCGACAGCATTGGCCAGCCGGCCTCGGCGAGCGATGTGGCGGCGTTCATCGACCGGCATCCCGAGCTTCTCGGCTCCGTCCGCATTGAAGGGGTAGAGGCGCCGTTTCGGATGTCCAAAACGGATGTTGAACGCGTCGCAGGCAAGTATCTTCTCGCGGTGCAAGATGCCGGCCAGATCTATCGGCACATCGCTTCGCAGAAGGGGGACGAGAACTTCATCGCCGAAGTTTCGATGGACGAGACCGATGCTCCGCAAACGCCGCCGGAACTGCTCATCATCCTCGCCGCGCTCGCGGACGAGAAGATCAAACTTCAAACTATCGCTCCCAAGTTCACCGGGCGATTCAACAAGGGGGTCGATTACGTTGGCGACCTCCCGCAGTTTGAACGGGAGTTCATGGACGACCTCGCGGTGATCGCCCACGCGGTGGCCGCCTATGGCCTACCGGCCAATTTGAAGCTGAGCGTGCATAGCGGCAGCGACAAGTTCTCGCTCTACCCGATCATCCGCCGGGCGTTGTCGCGGACCCGCGCCGGCGTGCACTTGAAGACCGCCGGCACCACCTGGCTCGAGGAACTGATCGGCCTCGCAGAGGCTGGCGGCGACGGGCTCGCGCTGGCCAAGGAAATCTATGCCTATGCCTTGGACAATGTTGACGAGTTGTGCGCGCCGTATGTCAGCGTCATTGATATCGACCAAACCAAACTCCCCAGCGCGGCGACCGTCGCCGCCTGGTCCGGCCCGCAGTTCGCCAGTGCGCTGCGTCATATCCCCAATCATCCCGAATTCAATCCGCACATGCGGCAACTGCTCCACGTCTCCTTCAAGCTGGCCGCCAAGGCAGGCGACCGCTACACCGACCTGCTCAAGGCCAACGAGGCGATTGTCGCCAAGCAAGTGACGGACAACATCTACCAGCGTCACCTGAAACCCCTGTTCGCCGGCTAATGTCGGCAGCGCGCACTGTGGTGCTGCCTACGATGGCCGTGACGGCTACGCTCATTTTCAACCTTTCGCCTATTCACGACCTTTCCCATGCAAACGCGCCCGCTCGGCAAGACCGGTCTGGAACTACCCATTCTCAGCTACGGCGCGTCGTCGCTGGGGCAAGAGTTTCGCAGTGTAAAGCTTGAGGAAGCGCTCGAGAGCGTCCGCGTCGCGCTCGATTGCGGGCTGAACTTCATCGACACCTCCCCGTTCTATGGGCGCGGCATGAGCGAAGTGCTCCTCGGCATCGCCTTGCGGGACGTGCCCCGCGAGCAGTATTTGCTCTGCACGAAGCTCGGGCGATACGATCTGACGCATTTCGATTTTAGCGCCCGGCGCGTGGTCGAAAGCGTCGATGTGAGTTTGCATCGCTTAGGCACGGATCATGTGGATGTGATCCTCTGCCACGATATTGAGTTCGTGCCAATGCAGCAGATTGTGGACGAAACGATTCCTGCGCTCCGCAAGATTCAACAGTCCGGCAAAGTGCGGTTCATCGGCTTTAGCGGCTATCCGCAGAAAATCTTTCGCTTCATCTGCGACCAGGCCGACGTCGATTGTGTTCTCTCCTACAACCAATACACGTTGCAGAACACGCGGTTCGTCGATGAGACCGTGCCATACCTCAAAGAGAAGCAGATCGGCGTGATCAACGCGGGGCCGTTCTCCGCGCGGCTGCTCACCAACGCGCCACTGCCGGCATGGCTGAAAGAGCCTGAAGAAGTAAAACTGGCCGCGCGTCGCGCCGCGAAGCTGTGCGCGGATCACGGCGTGGACATCGCCCAGCTCGCGCTGCAGTTCTCGTGCGCCCATCCCGACATCGCGACCACCATCGCCGGCAGCGCGAGTCCCGCTAACATTCGCAACTGGGCCAGGTGGCTCGCTGAGCCGCTCGATGAATCGCTCCTCCGCGACGTCCTCGCCATTTTCGCCCCCGTCAAGAACATCGGCCACACAGAAGGCCTTGCCGAAAACAACTAAGGCGCCGATCCATGAAAGCCCTCCAACTCGAAAAACCTGAAACCTGGAAACGCCTTGACATCCCCGAGCCCTCCGCCCCGGCCGCTGGCGAAGCGCTGGTGCGCGTGGAGCGCGTCGGCATCTGCGGCACGGACTTCGGCGGCTATCTCGGCAAGATGCCGTTCTTCTCTTACCCGCGCATTCCCGGCCACGAGTTAGGCGTCGAAGTGCTGGCGGTCGGCGCAGGCGTTGCGAACGTGAAGCCGGGCGATCGCTGCTCGGTCGAGCCGTACCTCAATTGCCAACAGTGTTATTCCTGCCGCCGCGGTTTCACCAATTGCTGTGAGCATCACCAGACGCTCGGCGTGATGTGCGATGGCGGGCTAACTGAGCGGATCCTGCTCCCCGCCCGCAAGCTACATCTGGCGAACAGCCTCACGGCCGAGCAATGCGCTCTCGTCGAAACGCTGGCGATTGGCTGCCACGCGGTGGATCGTTCCGCGGCCAAGTCCGGCGAGAACGTGTTGATCATCGGCGCGGGGCCAATCGGTCTCTCGGCGCTCGAGTTCGTCAAGCTCGCCGGCGCGCGGACGATCGTGATGGATATCAGCGAATCCCGCCTGGCGTTTGTGCGCGAGAAGATGGGCATTCCCGATACGATTCGGGTTCAAGGGGATGAGTCCGACGCGAAGTCGCTCGCCGAACTGACGAGCGGCCAACTTGCCGACGTCGTCATCGACGCCACCGGAAGTCACAAGTCGATGGTCCGCGCGCTGGAGTTCGCCGCTTTCGCAGGCCGCGTCGTCTACGTCGGCATCACGCAGCAAAACCTCGAATTCCCGCACGCCCCGATCATGCACCGCCGCGAACTGACGCTCCTCGCGAGCCGCAACGCCCTCAGCCGCGACTTTGCCCGCATCATCGGCCTCATCGAAGCCGGCCAAATCAACACCACCCCCTGGATCACCCATCACGCCAAATTCGACACCGTGCCGGACATTTTTCCAACCTGGCTCAAGCCGGAGTCAGGCGTGATTAAGGCGGTGGTGGAGATGGAGTAGATTGACGTCCTGCGGGCTATTGTGCCTCGCAAAATCGCCCGTATGCCGGTAAGATTCTGGTTCAGGAAGATCGAGGCATCCTCAAGGATTTCGCGGTGAAGAAGCAAACTCTGGGCGCGGTAACGATATTGACCGGTGACAGCAGGACGGTATTAGGCTCGCTCGACGCTGAATCGATTCAGTGTTGTGTTACGTCGCCTCCCTATTGGGGACTGCGGGACTATGACCATCCTCATCAGATCGGGGCTGAGGCTTCGCCTGAACAGTACGTCGAGAATCTCGTGGCGGTTTTTCGTGAAGTCCGTCGAGTCTTACGCAACGATGGGACCGTCTGGCTGAATGTTGGTGATGGATATGCGCGCAATGGCGGGGTCGGCAGTTGTGGCCCGAACGCGAAAGTTGGGAACACGAAGAAGTTGATTCAAAAGCGTAACTGCAAGGTTCCAGAAGTGTGGGGTCTTAAGGATCGCGACCTTCTGGGAATGCCTTGGAGAGTTGCATTTGCCATGCAGGCCGACGGTTGGATTCTTCGTTCGCGCATCGTCTGGATCAAGAAAACAGCGATGCCTGAAAGTGTTAAGAACCGACCCACGAACGCTACCGAGGAAGTGTTTCTGTTTGCCAAGCAACCTAACTATTACTATGACTGCCAGGGAGTACGCGAAGACTCCGGAGCGAATCTTCGCAATTATTGGCGGCTAGGCCCGGATGCCAGCGGCAACGGTCATCCCGCCGCGTTTCCTCGGGAACTCGCGAAGCGGTGCATTCTGCTAGCGACACGGCCAGGCGACACGGTGCTGGACCCGTTTGGCGGCTCGGGAACGACCGGGGCTGTCGCCCAAGATGAAGATCGCAAGGCGGTGCTCGTTGAGCTCAATGCCGCTTATAACGATCTGGCGAAAAAACGCTTGAAGGACAATCAGACCAAGCTCAAATTCACTTAGCATGCGGGCATTGTGGCGCAGTCACAACCGGATCGGACTGCCTGGCGACTCTCCACAGGCTGTCGTCCAGAGTGACCACCCCTGTGCCCGGCTCTGAAGCGGGAGCGAGTCGCACGCTCACGGATTCTCCCCTTCTCGGAATGGGGACGCCGAGCGCCTCCGCGATCTCTTGATGTTTCTCGTAGTGCCCGAGAATGATGATTCCCTCAGGTTTCAAACGAGTTCTTGAGCCACTATTACCTCTCACTCTTTTCATATAGTCGTCTTGCTGCCCGAGAGTGGCAATTACCCCGCGTCCAATCCGTGTCTGTCGGGCGATCCGAAAGATCTCGTCGATCCGCTTCTGGCCGCCGGATAGCCGCATGAGCTTGTCGACTTGTGGTCGCGGCAGTTGCAGCAGAACATTGGGAGGCAGCGCCGCCTGGTTGAAGATCCACCGTATCTGTTCGCGACCTGCCGCGCTAATCGCTCGCTTGCTGTCCCGGTTACTACCCTTGTTGAGAATCTCTTCGATAATGCGCACAACTCCCAGGCTCCATATCGCGTCTTGATCATCGGCCCAGACAACCAGGCACAAGTGACCCATCGCCTCGAGCGGGATCATCCAGCCGCCGATGGATTGAGAATACTTGCAATCGACATCCACGCCGGCAATGCGGTAGTCCATTGCCGTTCCGTCTCCAAACTTGAATTCGCGGTGAAGATTGATTTCGACGAGCGTTCCACAATGCGTTTTTTCGGTCTTATGGAGCTGATCCCAACGATAGCGCCCCGTATGTTGCCCGTCATACAATTGGTCCAACGTGTGCCTGAGCACCCAACCGATTCTTTCTCCCTGCTCGTCCAGTTCCAGAATTTCCGAAACAACCGCCTCCAGCTCATGATCGGCCATGCGACCTCCTTGCGCACCATCGCCCGAGACCGACTGTTACTTGGCATACGATAGACAAGTTGCGAAGATTGGCCAAGACAAACGGGCTGGATTGCGCACGATAGGAAAGGTGGCAAGCCAAGATATCTAACAGAGCCGCGCGGCGGTTCCTATGAAGCCGGGTTGGCCGGTGGTTGGTCTGGCTCCTTGGGCGTTTCCGGTTTCTTCTCTTCCGGCTTGTCCTCAGGTTTCGCTTCTTCGCCTGGGGACATTGGGGGCGGATCGGTGGCGACGGCTAGTGTGGCGGTGAGGTCGAGTTCTTCTTCGCCACGGCGAATGTGGAGCTTGAGTTCCTCGCCGGCGACGTGTTTGTTAACGAGCACCACGAGATGCGTGGCGTCGAGGACTTCTTCATCGTCGATCTTGAGGATTCGGTCCTGGTCCTTCAAGCCGGCCGTTTCGGCTGCGGAGCCTGGCATGACCTTGGCGACAATCGCGCCGGGCTTTTGGTCCGGCGTGGGTTGGGCTTGAATGCCGAGGCGGCCGGGCTTAATCACTTCGCCAGCTTTGAGGCGCGTGAGGAGTTCTTCGGCCCCATCGAGCGGAACGGCGAAACCGATGCCGGAGTCGTACCATTCGACGCCGGATGCGACCTCGCGCGATTGCGGACTGAGCGGGACGCAGATGCCGATGATGCGCCCTTCGAGATCGATCAGCGGGCCGCCGTAATTGGCCGGGCTGAGGTTGGCGTCGGTCTGCACGGCGCGGCCTTGAATGCGATTGACGGCGCTGATGATGCCTGCCGAGTAGGCTGGTTCGTCATCGCCAAAGCCGACGCCGAGCGCCACGGCCCATTGACCCACGCGGATTTGCGAACGCGGCGCGAACTCCGGCACGGGAAGCCCCTGGACTCCTTCGACCTTGAGCAAACACAGCTTGCGCGTTTCGTCGCTCCCCAACAAGTTCGCAACTTTGCGGCTCCCGTCCGGCAAGACGACGGTGATGATCGGCGGCTTCTTCAGGAAGTTGAATGTGCTGGTAACGATGTAGCCATCGCTGGAAAGGATCACGCCGGTCGTCGGTCCTTCGCCTGGCATACGGATGCCGGCCATCTGCCCCTTCTTGGCGCCTGCGCCTAAGACGCCGCCGAACGATTCGATGGTGACCATCGTCGGCAGCACGCGCCGCGCCGCCGCGCGAAACGCCTTGGGGGCGAGCAAATCGCCGAGTTGCACTGGGGGAATTGCCGGCGGTGTGTCTTGAGCACGAACCGACGACACGCCGTGTGACCAGGTAGCCGCGAGACCGACAACGAGCGCTAATCGCAGGTGGCGAAAGTTCATCATCACTGGCTGGCTCCTTAATCGGCTTTGACAGGCGTGAGCTTGATGGTGAGGACGTCGTTCTTGCGTTTGACGACGAGTTCGATTTCAACCCCTGGCCGGACCGTGGCCATCGCCGACTTGAATTCGCCGACATTGCGAATCACCTGGCCAGCGACGGAGACGATGAGGTCGTCCGACTGGAGACCGGCGCTCGCCGCGGGGCTGTTGGCCACGACGCGATCGATATAGGCGGGATCCCGTTTGCTACCGAGCAGGAACAAGCGAATGCCGGTCTCGGACTTCTCCGCGAGCGGCAGGGGCCCGATGCTGGGAATCGCCTCCTGGAGCTTGTCTTGATAGAACGCATACAGTTGATCGACCGGCACCGCGTAGTTGAGCCGCGTGCTGGTGGATTTGCCTTCCATGATGCGGCCGATCATGCCAACGAGTTGGCCATCGACCGACACCACCGCGCCGCCGGCCGCGCCGGGATTGCTGGTAATGGCGTCAATGAGGAGCACATCCCCTTGATACGGCACATCTTGCACGCCGTTTTGGGCATCCAACTGGGTGCGGAGCGACAAGACGCCAAGGTTGACCGAGAGCGGCTCGGGACCATCCGCGACTTTGAAGGCGTTGCTCACCGCCAACACCCAGTCGCCCTTTTGCGCGGCGGAGGGATGCGAGAGATCGAAGTGCTCAGGGGTCTTCGCGTCGATTTTGAGCAGCGCGCATTGCAAGGCTTCACTGCGGCGCTCGACGGTGGCCAGGTGAATCGCGCCGTCAGGCGTGGCGACGCGAATCCGCTCGCCTGCGAGGTAGATGCCTTGGGCGGTGAGCACGTGTCCTTCCGGCGAGACGAGCAAGCCGGTCGCGTAGCCGGGGTCGCGGCCGATGCCGGCGCCAAAGATTTTGACGCAGCGCGCTTGCGCGAACTGGATGGCGTCCCCGAACATCACGCCGGCCTCTGCGGCGCGGACGTCTTGCGTCCCAGCGGCCAAACAAACGGCCACGCAGAGCGCGAGTAACTCAGGCTTATTTCTTCGCATCGGAGCCCTCTTTTCTAAAGACTTGAGCGTCGACTTCCCGCAGGGGCTCGGCGCGCTCGAGGGTGATTGTCAGGGCGACTTTTTCATCCAAACCGGAAACGATGTAGCGCTTCGCCGGCAGCAGCAAGCCGCCGCTGGCCTGCCAATCATCGTACAGCACGGCCGGCGTTTTTGCATCGTCGTACGCTTCGGACGTTTTCAATAGCCGCACTTCCGGCTGGCCGCTTGCGCCTAGCACGCTGAGCCAGACGTAGAACGGATCGCCTTCGGCATCGACCGCTTTCATGCGATAGGCCAATTGGCGATGGGCTTTGTCGCCAGCGTCGAGCTGCACCTTGCCGATGGACGCGAGCGGCTCGGTGGTGGCTAGCGTCGCCAACATGAAACCTTGCGCCGCGAACGGATTGCGCAGCAGGCGTTCGCCGTCGATCGGCTCGGGCGCGGCGCCGGCCTCGGCGGTCCAGAATTCCTGGCCGTCATAACCGAACCGGCTCTGCTTGCCGTCCACATTCACGTGCACGACAAAGCGACCATCGCGCGCCACCAGCAGCGTTTGCTCGCCGACTGCGTCACTTCCGCGCGCCAGCGCATCGTTGATTCGCCACGCAACGACGTCTTCTTCCAACCGGGGCACGCCTTGAAAATCCTGCCACCGCGCAAGGATGCGGCGCGCGTTCTCTTGATTCAACGCGGCGTCGCGAACTTCCCCGGCGCGACCAAAGTTTGGCCGCGGCGGCATCGGGACGCGGATTTCCTTGGGTTTGGGTGTTTCTTCTTTAGGCTTCGCTGGGGGCTTATCTGTGGGCTTTTCCGCAGGCTTCTCTCCATCCTTCGGCTTCTCGCCATCCGGGGGTAGCTTCTCTTCCTCGCCTGGCTTCTGTTCGTCTGCGGACTTCGGCTTGTCCTCCGACTCAGGCTCCGTTTCAGGCTCAGCTTCGGCCGGCGCGGCGCTGGTAGCTGTCTCGGGAGTTTCCTCGCGGGGCTGCTCTTCTTGTTTCGGTTGATCTTTTGGGGACGGAACGTCGCCGGACTTTTCTGTTTCAGGCTGCTGCTGTTCGTCTGGCGGCGATGGCTTGTCGCTCTGGGGCTCTTTCTCTTTCGGCTCCTCCTTGGGCTCCTCCTTGGGCGCTTCGTCCGGGGGCGCGGCTTCTGCGCCGTAGGGGAGCGGCGTCAGGCGGACGTGGACGGTGCGCGGGGCTTCGTCTGCGTGTTGAAAGGTGAGTTCGCATGGCCAACCGGCCGGCAGCGTCGTAATGAGGTTGGTGAACTGGTTGGCATTGGTGATGGGATGGCCTTCAAACGCGAGCAGCTTGTCGCCTAGTTGCAGGCCAAGGTCGGCCACTTTGGAATCGAGGTTGAGCGTGTGGCAGATGACTTCGCCGCCGCGGTTGCCAAAGATGGCGTCGAGCGTGCCGTGTTGGGCCATCCGCGTCGCCAAGAGGTCCGGCAGGAAATGCTTCACCTGATTGATGCTGATGGCGTAGCCTAGACCGACATTCACACGGCCGCGCTCTTTAAAGCTGCCGCGGCCGTTGATGCCGATGACTTCGCCCCGCATGTTGAAGAGCGGCCCGCCGGAGTTGCCGGGGTTGATGGAGCTATCGACCTGAATGCAATTGCCGTAGACGAGCATGTTGTCGCCTGCGCCGGCTTGATAGCGCTCGATGCCGCTGATAATGCCGAGCGTGACCGTGGGGCGTTGATCTTCCGCCAGGACAAACGGATTCCCCATCGCCATGGCGAAGTCACCGACGCGGACGGTGTCTGAATTGCCTAGCGGCGCGACCGGGAACTTGTCCTTGCCTAGGAGTTGGATAATCGCGACGTCGCCGCCGGGATCGGTTCCAATCAGTCGCCAGCGATACAACTTGCCATCGGCCAGCCCCGCCCAACCTTCGGTCCCCGCGCCGGCCACGACGTGGTGGTTGGTGATCGCCAGTCCGGCCGGATCGTACAGCACGCCGGAACCGCCGCCCCCCCGATCGTTGCCGTAGATCGCGACGACCGCGCCGTAGACTGAATCAATCGCGGCGATGCGCGCGGCTTCCGCTTCGCGAACCGCCGTGAGCTCCGCGCCGGTCAGCGGCGCTTCCACCGCCGGCGAGTCTTGCGCCGCGAGGTGGCAGGTGACGACTAGTGAGAACAGTGCGAAAGTAAGCCAGCTTCGGAGCATGATAAGTTTGGAGGCCGGAGCCTGATGTCAGAGGCAAACGTTCAAGACCCTTGACGAATAACGCGCGCGTCCGCCCAATCGGCCAGGTCGGCCAGGTCAAGATCCTCGCCCGGCTCGACCAGGAGCGTGAGTTGTTGGACGCCTTCAATCGCGAGTTTCAAATCTTTGGCAGGCATTTGACCGGTCATCCGCTCGCGGGCGAGTTCGCGGCCGTCACCGAGCACGATAAACACACAATCGCCATGGCGCTCGGCCGCGGCATCGATGCCGATCGTCGCGGCAAACACCTGATACTCGCCGTCGAGCTCGTACACGAGCTTGGAGTAGGCATGCGTTCCAATTCCCCGTTCGAATTTGCGCTCGCCGATGGTGAGCGTGTTCTGCTGCACGTTAAGGTCGCGCTGGTAGGGGGCGGGGAGCGTGACGATGCGGCGCTCCTGAACTTCGCTCGGTTCCAGGTCCGACAGAAACGCCAAGCGAGAGGAGCGAATCGTCATGCGCTGCACGGCGTTCCAGGGAACCGTGACGGCGGCGGGGCCGATGCCCAGCGTGAGTTGACCGTCGGCAAGCTTACGCAACTTGCCGGCCAGGCGCGAGCCGTCGGCCAGTTCCACGGCGACACCGGACTTCGCCTTGGCTGCCGGGCTGACTTGCGCCACCACAATGCCGAATAGCTTCGCGGTGGGGAGCGTTTGCTGCTTGCCTTCGAACACGAAGACGATGTTCTCAGCGGTGAGCGATTCAACCAGCCCTGTGAACATGGCGACTTGTTCGTCTGCCTCGACGAAGATGCGATCGTTCTCCGCCGACGGCTTCGCCAAGGCGGCTTCAAAGTTTTCGCTGGTGGTGGATGGCCTCATGCGGACCGCGCGGACGACATCGATGGGAAAGCTCAGCGGTTCGCCCAGCGCCCACTGGACCTGAAACTTTTCCTTCTCGATCGTGATGGACGTAGCGCCGATCCGGCCCCCATCCACCAAATCGAGCACCACCGCCGGCTTGGATTCGGCTGCCTCGGGAGCTTGGGTTTCGATTTTCCGCAGGTCATCCACCGTCAAATCGGCAGGGACATCTGGGCCGGTGATGCGTCCCTCGGCGTCAATGGCCGCCACGGAAGCCTCGACCTTTTGGCCTTCAAGCAGGGTGAGCGCGTCCGCAGCCTGCGAAGTGCTCGCCAGGGTCAGCGACAATAGCGTGGTGAACAGGGTCCAGCGGATTATCGGCATCTTTGGGTTCCATACACGCCAGACGCGGTCGCCGAAGAACAGGTTCGACGCCGCGTCGCGAGGAGGCCAGCTTTATTGTACTCAATCGCCCCGCAGGAGGCACGCAACTTGCCGCCAAACTACTTCGCCCCTTCCTCGAAGCTCTTGTAGTACTGCTCGACGAGTTTCTCATACCGGGCGGGGTATTTTTCCTTAAGGGCGTTGAACACTTGCTCGCGCTCCCGGTCGCGCAGCTTGCTCCAACCGCTTTCGGGGCCGGTGCGGCGGAGACGGGCGAGGTCGTTATTTTGCGAATTATCACTGCCGGAGCCGTGACCACCGGTATTACCGCTTTGGCCTTGCCCCTGCCCTTCTCCTTCCCCTTGCCCCTCGCTTTTCTTGCGGCCCTGCCCTTGCCCTTGGCCCTGGCCTTGCCCCTGGCTTTCGCGTTCTTCGGCCTCTTTAATGAGTTTGGCGAGGATTTCGACGATCTTCTTTTGTTCTTCCTGGGTCTTCTCGCCGGGATCGCGCAAGGCGAGCTTGCGGCGGCTGAAGTCCATGCGATCCTGGGCGTCCGAAATCGTGCCGTCTTCCGTCAGTTGCAACTGCTGGAGCATCCGCCATGCGCCAATCCGCATTCGCTCAGGCGCCTCGGGGAAGTCCTTTTCAAACTTAGTGAACGTGTCGATCGCCGCCTTGCGCTGTAGCAAGCGGGCTTGCGAGAGTCCGGTGAGAAACATCGCATCGGCTTGTTGCAGCGAGTACTGCGAGTTCTCGGTCTGGAGCTTGTCCAGCAACGGGAGCGCGTCCTCGAAGCGTTCTTCGAGCATGTAGGTCCGTGCGAGAAAGAAGCTCGCGTCGGTCGCCAAATAAGGATCCGGCGAAGCGGCGAGCTTGTCGAGTTTTGTCATCGCCGCCGCGAGGTTTTCATCCGCCACGTCCACGAGCGCCGACGCATAATCGTCGTAAATCTCCCGCAACGCCACGGTGATGAGCGCCGAATGGCTGAACGGGTCCGCCTTGAGTTCCTCCGCCACTGCGATCGCGCTGGCCAACTTCTCCGGCGGCGCTTCCTTGTTCGCCTTGAGCGCGGCGATGAACGCGTCGATGGTCTCGGTCGTCGTCGGACGATCGGCCGCCATCGCGGGGAGCGCCAACAGCCCGGTCAGGATCAAGCTCGCGGCCCAGGAACTCATACGTTTCATAATCCAATCCTTATGCGATTGTTCCGCTGACTTCGATATATCTTAACCGCTGGCGCCATCCTTGTAGACCTCTACGCTCCGCGTGAGGAGGTTCATCCTGCGAAGCGTGATGTCTACCCGGCTGATATCTTCCGCGATTATTGATTGCGTTCGATGATTTGCTGCGTCAGATCGGCGATTTCTTGCTGCCGCTTGGAAACGCCGTCGAGCGCTTTATCGAGCGTTTGATCGGCGGCGCCGTCGGCGGGACGCACCTTGTCAATCGACACGGTCCGGCCGTTGACGCGCAGTTGCATCGAACGGAGCAGTTTGAGTTCGGCCGAGTTGGGGAGCAGCGGTTGCTCGCCGCCTCCTCCGCCTCCTCCACCGCCGCCTCCGCCTTGTTCCTTCTTTTGTTGCTGGGCTTTTTGCAGCGCTTCGATAAGTTCCTTCAGCGTCGTTTCAATTTCGACCTGCACCGAGTTGGTGTACGTATCGAGGCGTTGCTCCTTGAGGAGTTCGGCGACGCCCGTCAGGTCTTCGCCTAACTGGCCTACGACCTCGGGGAAGACCACGCTGGTGCCGTCTTCCACAATGATGATGAGCGCTTGCTGGGCCATTTCGGCCAGATGCCGCTCTTCCGCTTCCAGCTTGCCAATTTCCAACCGTTCGACGCGCGTCAACTCCGCTCCCTGGGACTTCTTCTCCGCAAGCGCGGAGGTGCCGCGGGTGGTCGCTTCCTGACGGGCGAGCATTTCGGCGAAGCGGGCTTCGAGGCGGGCGAGCTTTTCGAGTTGCGTCTCTTCGCGCAGTTGCGCGAGCCGCTCCTCGATTTCTTCAATCGCCTTTTCGAGCTCCTTGATCGCCTTCTTTTGCTGCTTGTTGGCTTCCTCAGGGTCTTGCTTGCGCAAATCGCCGGAGGCGCGCTCCATGGACTTTTGGGCTTGCTGCATCGACTTCTGCCCAGGCGATTGCTTGCCGCTTTCGCCGCTCTCGCCTCCTTCGCCCCCTTCTCCGCCTTCGCCCCCCTCACCACCTTGTCCGCCGCCGCTCTTGCTGTCCTTCATTTGCTTGTCGAGCTTGGCGGTCTTGTTGGCCGTGTCGTCTTGCTTGTCCGCCATTTCGTCGAACGCTTCCGGCGGAAGCATGGCGATGCGGTCGTGTTCTTTTTGGAGCTTATCGAGCGCTTGCTGGAGATCGGCGAGGGCTTGCTTTTCTTCGTGCTCCGCGGTGTTGCCGGCGCCCTTTTCGAGATTCTTCTCCGCTTCTTTCTGATGTTGCGCGGCGCGATCTAGGGCCTGCGCACTGGGACTCTTAGGCTGCTGCTCCCCGCTTTGGGAACCCCCTTGGCTACCACCTTGCGATCCGCCTTGCGATCCGCCTTGCGATCCACCTTGCGAACCGCCTTCCTTACCGCCTTGACTCCCTTCTTTGCCACCTTCTTTGCCACCAGCGGAGCCTTCTTTTCCGCCGGCTGATCCTTCCTTGCCGCCTTCCTTCCCACCGTCAGCGCCCTCTTTACCGCCTTCTTTACCGCTCTCCTTTCCTCCTTCTTTGCCGCCAGCGGCTCCTTCCTTGCCGCCTTCTTTGCCGGCACTTCCTTCTTTACCTCCCGCGGAGCCTTCCTTTCCGCCGGCGGAGCCTTCCTTGCCCCCCTCGGAGCCTTCCCCTTCTTTACCGGATGCGTCCGCAGGCTGGCCGTCCATTTCTCCGGCGATCCGTTCCGTCGCTTCCCGCACGGCGCGCTGCGCGTCGGCGACGGGGCCGAGAGCTTGCGCCCCTTTCGCCCGCGCGTCGCCGGTCTTGTTGATGACTTCTTGTTGCTCTTCGATCAGTTTCTTGACGTCGGCGATTTGCTTTTGCAACTTGTCGAGCGACTCATCTTTGTTGGCGATCTGGTCGCTGTCGCGCTCCTGCTTCTTTTCGTCCTGGATGATCTTTTCGAGCTCTTCCTTCCACTTGGCCAGGCGATCGTACTCTTCCAGCTTGTCCTTTTTGTCGTCGTCGAGCAGCAGTTCCAAGAGCTTCCGCACGTCCGCTAAAATCGCTTGTTGCTCGCCGCTGGCCGTATCCAACTTTTGCGTGTTCAGCAGCCGGGCGATACTCGCCATCCGCTCTTGCAGGCTGAGTTGGTTGGCCTCGTTGATCGTCTTTTGGAGTTTATCCGCGCGCTCCGGCTCGGTCTTGCGAAGCGTTTCCGCAAGCTCCATGAACTTCCCTTCCAGATCGGCCATCATCCTTTCGACGCGCTGTTGCCGCACGCCTAGCGGCGTTGCCTTGGGAAGAGTGTCGTCGCTGTTGGCAAACGGCGCCCAGGCGACGAGCACCAGGCCAAAACCAAACAACAGAGCAGAAGTGATCAAGCCACGTTTCATCGGTCGAGCTCCAAGCCAGCGCCTTAGGGGGGAAGAGCCGATTCCATTGGCTCCCCCAACCCTGTGGGTAATGTTGCAGTATTAGTCGCGGTCGAGGGTGCGGAAGTTCACCCGATTCTTGTTCTATTGTGGGGGATTGTCGGGGTCAAAGTCGAGAGGATAGCGCGCAAATAATAGCTTCACCGGGAAACGCTTGCCTGGGAAGACGCTCCTCAGGCGATTTCCCGGCACAGTTTACTCGTCCTCATCCTTAGTAGCCTCATCCTTAGTAGCCTCAGTCTTGTTGGGTTCGATGTCGCTTGGCGGCGCGGCAGCCGGGGCGGGCTGATCCGGCGCCGGCTTCGCATCTGGCGTCTTCTCCGGGGCGTCTTCCGGCGGTAGCGTGCCGCCTCCTTCCAGGATCCGGCGGTTGCGCTCTTCCTTTTCTTTCATGGTCCGTTCTAGCACATCCTTTTGCGCCTTTTCCAACTCGTACAGCAGGTTAATCGCTTCTTGATAGCCTTCGGCCTTGGCCATGTGGATCAAAATCTCGCGCATCGATCTGGCAATCTGTTCTTGCGCGACCTTGGTCTCCGTGAGGGCCTGATCGCGCTCCTGGGGCTTGTTCGCCGCGCGTCGCGCGCGTTCGAGCAAGAGCACGGCGCTATCGACCTCCAAATCCGCGATCCGGTGCAACGGCGCGATGATCTGCTCGCGCAAGCGGCTTTCCAGCTTACCGCCTGGCTCTTCGAGCCGATTATTGAGCACTTCGGTGGTGATCGCGGTGAAGATTTCCGCGATGCTGGAGACGTTGGACGAGAGCAAGTTCTGCCGCTTTTGCAGCGCCATCAGCGCCAAGCGTTGTTCGTCGGTGAAGTCGTCGGTTCCGTTGACGCCGGCCGCGAGTGCTTCCACATCGGTAATAAGGTCTTCCTCGGTTTTGAGCAGGCGTTCCAATTCTTGCCGCTGCTCCTTCTCGCGCCGGAGCAGGTCCGCGCGCAATTGTTCTTCCGTCACGACGCGAATCAAAAAGTCTGGCGACTTGCCGGTCTTGGGACCGGAGATATCGTCGTTGTCGGTCGCTTCCAAGAAGAGCGTCAGCGTGGAGCCTGGTTCAAGCTTGAACGGGGCAATGTCGATTGCGTCGTCGACTTCCACCGTGGGACTCGGGAGCGCGCTCGCGAGCGACTGAGGCTCGGCATAACCGATGTCGCTCGACGTTCCATCTTCGCCGCGCCACCGATAACCGAGTTTGAGCTGCGTCACTTGAAAGTCATCGCGCACCTTGGCCGTGTAGGGGACATT
The DNA here is from genome assembly GCA_963205385.1 of Planctomycetota bacterium. Taxonomy (GTDB): domain Bacteria; phylum Planctomycetota; class Planctomycetia; order Pirellulales; family Pirellulaceae; genus JAEZGD01. Next base: position 25,535 of record CAUJKE010000143.1, read on the forward strand.
CGCCTGTGGGACGATCATCCCGCTCACGCCAACGAGTTTCGCGTGCAAAAATCGCGGTTCGGCATCGGCCTTGGTGTTGATGACGAACGTCGTCGGCCGCTTGGACGTTAGCCCGCCGCTATCCGTCAACTCGAGGACGTACTTGCCAGGCAAGAGTTGCTCGGGGAGCAGTTCGCCTGAGAAGTTGAGCTTGTCGGTCAGTTGGAGCGGGATTCGCGCCTCGCTCGCAGCGCTGCCGGTCGGCGGTTCCGCGTTATACAGTTCCGCCTTGGAGAGCGGCTTGTTGGCGACGCCGCTGACCACGAGCGAACTTCCCTTGAGCACATAGAACGGGCCGCGGCCTGAAGCGAGTTCTTCCACCACGCTGCCGGCATACTTGGGAAGCGTCACTTTCAGCGACAGTTCGCTCACCGCAGGCGGTTCGACGAGCTGGACCTTGACGATGTCGGTCGCCGCGTCTCCGCCGCGGGCGCGGAACTGAAACTCTTCGATCACATTGGGGAACGTCGTCTCGAACGTTTGCTTATCGACCCGCTTCATCAGTTGCGAAGGGCGACGGCCGGGGTAGTAGTCGATATAGATGGCATCCGGCAAGACTTCGCTATCGTCCCGCACCAAGACGCGCTGCGTCCAACTCTCGCCGCGGGGGAGCGTGACGACGCCATCCTTGGCGCCGACGATTTCGAGATAGGTTTGCTGCGGCCACTGACTGTCGCCGAGCACGAGATTGCGATTGAACCAGATGCCGAGCGGTTCCCAGTTCACGACGCCATAGGCCAGGCCGCCGGTCAGCCCCACCGCGAGCAGCAGGAGATACAGGTTCGCCCACCACCGCTGGGAGTTGAGCACGTCGCCAAACTTGATTTGCCCCGCTTGATCGACGCCGCGTTGAATCGTCGCCGCGACCATTTCCGGCGAGACGCCGAGGTGCTCGATGTCGCCGATTCGCGAAAACTGCGCGGCGCTGATGACGCTTTGGCCGAGCTCTTTATGTCTCCGCTCCACTTCCAACAGCAGCGCGTCATCGCCGATTTGGCTGGACAGCGGCAGGACCAGGCGGCGATAGATGAGCGCCAGGATCGAACCGGCCATCAGGAGCCACATCACCACGCGCTGCGAGTGCGTCAGCCGCAGTTGCCAATCCAGAAACAGATCCACCGCGAAAATGAGCAGCGCGCCCAGCAACACGCGGCCGAGCCCGTCGATCCAAAACCATACCTGGACCTGCCGCCGTAGCGAGTGCAAACGCCCGGCGATCGTGGCGGGAACTTCATGATTGACAACAGCTTGGGACATATCGATGCTTTGGCGAAGGGATGATTTCGGATTTCAGGTCTTGGATTCTGGATTTCCGTTTGCAATCACAACAGTTTCAAGGCTTTGCGGAAGGCCCATTCGATCGATAGCAACCCGACCATCAGGCCGAGCAAGGCTTCGCGGAGGGTGAGCGTGTTGAACATCTTGTAATCCCACAACGGCTTGGGGGCGCCGCGTTCAATGATCTTCTCCGTCTGGTCTGGAATCATCGCCGCGAGCTCATGGAGTTGATTGAGTTCAAAGTATCCGCCGCCGCTGGCCGTCGCGATTTCCTTCAATAGCGGCTTGTTGAGCCATTGTTGATTGAGCTCGACGCGCGGCAGTTCCACGCTGAAGTTCTTCTCGTCCACCGTCGGCTTCACGGCCCCTTCGGCGGGAATGTCCACCGTCAGCGTATGCACGCCGGTGCGGCGCGCGGTGGTGAACCCTTCATATTTGCCTTGCTCGCCTGGCCCTGTGACCGGCTTGAGGGGAATCGAGATCGGCGCGCCGTCCTCGGTCCGCAGCGTCGCTTCGACCTGCTCCGAGACCAGCGGTTCGTACGAGGCGTTGTTCAAACGCGCGGTGATGAGCACACGGTCGCCAACTTCGTAGCGGTCCTTGTCGGTCGCCAGCGAGCCATAGCGCCGCCCTTGGCTGGAGCGCGAATCGGCCAGGTAGTTCACCACCTTGATCCAGAACGTGTCGAAGAACTCCGCTTCGCGGCCAATCTGCCGCCACCGCCAGGTGCCATTGAAGCCAATGAACGCGGTATGGCCGGCGCCGTAGCGGCCGGTCACGAGCAAAGGGCGAGCGCCGTCGGACGTGCGGAGCGTGGTGTCACTATGTTCCAGGAGCACTTGCGCGGTCGGTTTGGCGCTGAGCGCGGGGAAGCTCCAAAAGATCCCCGGCAATGTTTCCCAACGCTGCATACTGGCCTGCGTATCGGGATAGAACTTCAGCAGGTCATGATCGGCGTTAGCGGGAACGACGCGGAGCGGATACGCCCGATTGTTGGTCGAGAGCATGGCCATGACTTCCACCGCGCCGACATCCCCGAAGTTGACCGGAATCATGCTGCGCAGGTCTTGCGTGCGACCTTGGGAGAGAAACTGCGCGGTGAATTTCGGCCCTGCCATATAGAGCACGCCGCCAGCATGTTCCCCCACATATTTCTTTAGCGTATCAATCCAGGGTTGATCGAACTCCATCGGATTGGGGTCGAACAGCATGATCACGCCGTATTCGTTAAGTTCCGGCAGCGATAGCGGCAGGCGAGTGATCGCGGGGCGGTCGCCGTCTTGAGTACGGTCTTCGTCCAGCGTTTGCAGCCAGCACGAAACGTGAATTTGCGGATCGCGCGTGAGCAGCTTTTGCACCAGCCGATACTCCCAGGTCGGCGCCCCGGCGACGAGCAACACCTTGAGGTTGTCCTTCTGCAACACATTGACCGGAGCGGAACTCGCCTGATTGTCGTCCAGGTTGGATTCGTCCTCGAGCTTCTGGACGCGCACGGAGTAGACATACTTGCCTGGTTCCGTTTGCGTATGCTCGAATTCCAGGCCGACGAGCTTGGGCTTGTTGACGAGCACATCGAGCCGGCCAACGGTTTTCTCCGCGCCGAGCGAACCATCGCTGGGGTTGAGCTTCTGCTCGATCAACTCGAGCGCCACCGTTTGCGGATCGATATCTTGCGCTGAGAGCGAAGCTTCGATTTGAAAGGCGTCCTTGGTGCCGACGTTGGGCTGGGCGTAGACCGTATCGACGCGCAAATTCTTCGGCCGGGCAGGATCGCCAACGCCGACAACAAACACCTTCACGCCTTGGCGGGCGGCTTCCTCGGCTGCCTCACGCGGCACTTCCTGACCGGTGTGTTGCCCATCGGAAAACATGATCATGACTGCCGGCGCGCGGGACGCCAGGGATTCGTGAATCGCGAGCCAGAGGTCCGAACCACGCCCGTCCGCGACGATCGGGTTAAGCTGAAATGGACGCTGATCCGCGAGTTCCTCGCCTGGTTGGTTTGGTTCGTTCTTGGCGGCAGTGTCATCCGCTTTTTGGTCCGCGCTCACCGCCGCCGTCGCGGTCGTCTCGGAAGCGTCGCTGCTCTTGGGGAGCGGCTGGCGCGGATCGATCGGTTTGGACACCGTCGTATCGAAATCGACTACGAGCACCTTGCCGCGCTCTTCCAGCTCGCGGAGGAACTTGTACTGCTCCTGGCTGATGACCGCATCGACCACGCTGGCCCGCGTGGGGCGTTGTTCCTGCAACTGCGACGTCGAGAGGCCCAGCGCCTCGGCCGTCGTCTTGGCCTGGTCAGGATCGCGATACTCGTCGGCGATATCGAACGATTGCGATTTGTCGCGCAGCACGAGGAGCGTTTTTTGAAATTCCTTTTCCTCAAGCGGCACGAGTTCCGGCGAGAGGAGCACGAGCACCAACAGCGCGAGCACCGCGAAGCGCAGCACGGCCAAACACCGCCGCGAAAAGAGCGAGCAGGTATCGATCTCCCAGCGATAGAGCCACGGCACCCAAAAGCCTAGCCCCATGATGAGGATGAACGGTCCTACGCTGGTCGCCTTGCTCATGAATTCCGGCCACGAACCATGGCCCCAGGTGAGCAGCGCCGTTACGAGCGGCACGAACACCACGAGGGAGCCCACCACAAGCAGGAACTTCTGCAGCGGCCGCCAGGCATCGACGCGGCGGCGAAACAACCACAGCCCGCCATAGCCGAAGATCAAGACGAGCGAGAGCACAACCAGGCTATTGGCGGCCGTCGGCAGGTTCGCAAACTCGAACTGAAATTGATCGTCTGGCGGGAGTTGGCTGCGATCGACGCCGATCCACTCCAACATGCGGAGCAGCCAGGCTACAGGTAACGAACGACTGGTCACGGTCAATCCTCAACAGAGGTGATAAGCAAACAAATAAATAAGTTGTGTCGAAGCCTTCGCCTCGAAAGTGTTCTTACAGCCTTGATTTTCAAGCTTCAATAGCGGTGGGCGCGGCTGACATGTTGAATCGCCAGCGACCAGACCGACTTCTTCGTTTCCACGTCATATTCCTGCACGCCAGTGCGGTCGGCGACGAGGATGTTTCCGTTGGAGATTCGCTCCGCATGGTACGGCGTCGGCAGGCCGGTGAGCTTCCACTCCTCGCGTTCTCCGTCCGGCCCGACTTCCACCACGGTTCCCGTCAAACTGGTCACGAGCGTGTTGCCGTTGGGCAACCGCTGGGCGGAGAAAGGATTTTGCAGCGCCAGTTTGGTGCTCCACTTCTCTTGCCCCTGTTCGTCGATCTCGACGACCCGATTACCTTGTTGCAGCGTGACAAGCGTGCGGCCGTTTTCCAGCCGCTGCACATGCACCGGTCGCCCTCCCAGCGTCCACTGCCGATCCTTGATGACTTTGCCTTCGAGATCGAGTTCCACCACCATCCCGGCATCCGTGCAGGCGACCAGCGTGCGGCCATTTTCGAGCCGCTCCACGCCCATCGGTCCGCCGGGCAAGGTCTCCGATTGCCAGATTGGTTTGCTGGCGTCGTTCTCCGGTCCATATTCCAGAATTTGCCGCGTGCCGTAGAGCGCGATGAGCCGATTGCCGTTGGGGAGTCCTTGCGCATCCCAAGGTTGGTTCGGCGCTTGGATTTGCCAGTTTGGTTTGTTGGGATCCGTGGCGTCGGCGTCGAACTCGTACACTTTATTGTGCGCGTAGGAACAAATGATGATCCGCCCGAATTCTTGCGTCACATCGTCGAGCGGCAGCTTGAGCGCGGCGGTTTTTCCTTGCGAGGTATACCATTCTTGCCAGCGCTGGCGCGCGGCGGCGCGCGCTTCGGCGACATCGTAAGCGACGAACTTGAAGTCTTGACCCGTGAGCGCTTTGAGCGTTCTTCCCGCTTCCCCGCGGACACTGATTTCGTCCGCGTCCAAGAGCGCGATCAGTAGTTCCAGCGCTGCCCGTTCTCCCTGCGCGGCGAGCAGCCGCGCTGCCGCCATGCGCACCGCTTCATCCTGGTCGTGCGCAAGCTGCAAGGCGTCCGCGACGGCCTCCTTGGCACTGAGCGACTCCAGCGCGCCGAGCACGGCGATGCGAACCTGCGGATCCGAGTTCGTTAGTTGCTGTCTTAGCAGCGGCGCGTCGGTCGAGAGGGCCGTTACCGCCATCGCCTTACGCCCGGCGAAGCGGACATGTTGCTGGCCGCACAGCGGGAGCGCTTCCAAAATCGGGCCGGCCAGTCCCTTGATTTCGCGGGCCTCGATCGTTTTGAAAATCGCGAAGAAGACGCCGTCCGAATCTTGCGCGGCGTTCTGCAACAGCTTCTTCGCGCGCCAGCGGATCTCGGGGTCGGCATTCGTCCCCGCGGCGACGAGAATTTCCATCGCGATCGCCGAGCGCTTCTTCAAGTCCTGCATCGCCTGCTCGCGCACCGCGAACGATTCATTCCCCAGGTTGAGCACTTGCCGCTGCAGTTCCGCGACCGTTTCAGGGCCGGGATGGAGCGAGTTCAGATAGTCGCGCATGCCAGCTTGCGTGGGCTCCACGTGCGCCGCGATCAGCGCTCGCTCGTAGCTCAGTTGAGCAGGCGGCTCATCAACCTTGGGCGCCGGCGCTGCCTCTTTGGCTGGGACAGCATCCTCCGCCGCTTCCGCGACCGCTGGCCGCTGAATCGCCTGCTTCGCAGCGACTGGGGCCGCTTGTTGTTGTTCCTGGGCCAGCGCCAGCGACGCCATCAGCAATGACCAGCCAACCAGCAGCGCGCGCAGGCCAAGCGCCGTCGGGCTACGGTTCGAGTTGCCAGGTTGTTGCGTCATGCGTCCATCTCCTGCTATTTCAAGTGCTTACCGGTAGGGCGAGCTTGCTCCTAGAACCGATGCGCCGAACTGCTCCCCTGCTGCTGCTGGCGAAAGCGGATGTTCTTATTGGCTTCCACCTCGAGGACTTGCGTCTGGTCGGTAATCAGCGTGCTGCCATTGGGCAAGCGCTGGCAGTCGTACGGGTTGCGGACGTCGTCGAATGTCCAGATCTGCTTCTTGTCCGGCGTCAACTCGACCACCTGGCCGGTTCCCTTCGAACCGCCTTGCATGCACGCGACCAGCGTGTTGCCGTTTTCCAATCGCTGCACGCGCATCGCGCCGTTGAGGCCTTCAGCTTTCCAGACTTCCTTCTCGATCCCCTTGGCGTTCACCGCGTATTCAATCACGCTGTTGCCTTGCTGCATGGCGACGAGCAAGTTGCCGTTTTCGAGCTTGATCGCATCCATCGGTCGGCCTTGCAGGTCCGCGCTCCAGACGATCTCTTTCTCGGGGTTGTATTCCACCACTTTTTGCGCGTCGGAACAGGCGACCAGCGTGTTGCCGTTTTCGAGCCGCTGCACATGGTATGGCGAGCCGGGAATGCCGGTCACTTCCCAAACGACGTTCCCTTTCTCGTCATACTCCACCAACTTCCGCAGCGCGTATAGCGCGAACAGACGATGGCCGTTGGGGAGTCCCTGGCCACTCCAGACCCCTTGCACCGCCTGGCTCCAGCGTTCTTTATTGTCGGAATCGAGTTCGACCACCTTGCCTTGCGCGTAGTAGCAAATCAGCGTGCGGCCTAACAACACGCCGCCACTGGGAAGTGGATAACGCAGCTCGGCAGCCGCGGCATCGCTTGCCAACCAGGCTTTCCACTGCTCCACTCCGGTTTTGCGCACCTCGGCGTCGCGCGGGCTAAACGGAATGACCTTTTGCGTCGACTGCCGCAGCGTGGAACTCGCGCTACTGGCGATGGCATCGGTCGGGGACTCCAACAGCGCCACCAATACTGGCAGCGCGGCTTTGTCTCCTTGATTGAGCAAGCCGGTGGCTGCGGCCAGGCGAATGTTTTCGTCGTCGGACTCGAGCAGCTTAGCGAGCGGGTTCTTCGCCGCCTCCTGGCCAAGGATGGCGAACGCATCGGCGGCCAGTTCAATCCGCGCCCGATCGCCAGACTCCACCGCGGCGGCGAGCACTTCCAAATCATCCTTCGTGGCGATCGCGCCTAAAGTCTTGCGGGCGGCATGATGCAAGTATTGCTCCGCGTAGCACGGGGCGAGACTCAAGAGCGGCCCGGCCGTGTGCTTGATATCCTTGTTGCGAATGTGCGCGAGGAGCGAATATAACAACTGCGTTCGCTGCTGGGCGACATCCGCCGCGCGCGGGGCCAGTTCCGCATGGCCTTGCGTGAGATCGACGAGCGTGGAACTCTCAGGCGCCATGAACGCGCGCTGGATCAGTTCGCAAGTCTTCACAGGCTGCGTCGAGGGGAGTTGCAACTCCTTGAGGCCGCTGACCATCAGTTCGGCGGCGGCCAGGCGATCCTTCGCGGCGGCGTTGGCATAGGCTCCTTCGAGATCGGTCACGGCTTCGTCAATGTGGCCGAGCGTATAACGCATCCGCATGCGAATCAACTGCGCTTCCGCGTCGCCGGCTTCGATGCGCCGCGCGAGCTCCGCCATGCGGCGCTCGTAA
>CAUJKE010000144.1 GCA_963205385.1 Planctomycetota bacterium
TATTTGGGCGTCCGCCTCTTCCTTGGCCGCGCGCGACGAGGTGGGAGGCGAGCCCCACGCCGGCGCCCAGGACGGCGATAGGATCGCCGTCGCGCAACCAATCAGGCACGTCGCCGACCAACGGCGCAGCGAGCGCCGCCACCAGACGTAGCGCGCGCGCTCCGCCACAGGCTGACCGATCCGCATTGTCCCCCCTTTGCCGCGGCCCCGGAAAGTGCGAGCTTTCCGCGCCGGCAGCCACTTCGCGGCAATGCCTGTGCGCATCGTCCGCAAAGCGTTCGCGTGTTCTGCTAGCAAGGCGCAACCCTGCCCGTCCGGCGACAGGTTGTGCCGGTTATAGGGATAATTCGGCTCGCGACGGGCCTCTCCTGCACTAAAACCGGCCGCCCCCGATTGGGCTTGCCGCTGGCTGCCGAAATCCAGGACAATTCGCCAACGCGTAGGACAGGCACATGGTGAGGTTTCAACAACATAAACGGTGGCTGGTGTGGATGCTGATCGCCGTCTTGGGAGGCGGAGCGGTCGTTGCGGCCCAGTTCTGGCTGCGCCCCTTGCGGCACCTGGCCGAACGGCTCGAGCGCGAACTTGACGAACTGCCGCCGGCCGAAGTCACCGGGCACTTGCGCCAACTCGCCGCGCTCGGCGAGGACGGCCTGCCGTCGCTCGTCAAGGCGATGCAGCATCCGCGGCGGGAAGTTTCAGCCGGAGCGCGCGCGGTCCTCTCGGAAGAGCTGGATCGTTGGCAATTGCTCCCCCCGCGCGACGCCGCACGTCGCCTGGCCCGATTGGCGCGAGAGCTGGCGAGTGCACCACAACCCACCGCGCCGGAATTTCACGCCTATGCGAGCGACCTCGCGACGCGCATTCTGCTCTGGCCGGTGGATGCCCGCACGATCGATCAAGGAGAACTGATCGCGAATTGCGAGCGAGTCTTACTCGCCGCCGCTCCCGCCCGCCAGCGTGAACCACTTTCCAGTGCGCAAGCCGCGAGTGCCACGTTTGTGCCTCGCTGGCCCAGTGCGGACAATACCGATCCGCCCCTCTCGCCCCTGGACCAAGCGCTCGCGCTCCCCGGCGGAGACTTGCCGCTTGAACTGACTGGCGTTCCCAGCTTGCCCCCTCAGCAGCGAAGTCAGCCGGAAGTCTTGCCCCCCGGCGAGGATCCGCAACTAACGCCGATCGTGCCCCCCAGCGAAGAACCGCGGCGATTCTTTCCCGCAGCTCGCCAGTCAGCGCCCGGCGTTGGGCTGCGTCCCAGTCCGACGCTCACAAGCATCTATCAACTGGTTTCGTCCGTCGAGGAAGAACGGGACGCCGCCGAAGCCGCGCTGCGGGCGCAAGGCTTTGGGGAAGCGCATCTGGCCGTGGCGCGGCGGTTTGCCGATTCCCGCCCGGCCATTCGTCGCCAATTGGTCACTCATCTGGCTGAGCAAAATGTGATCGACGCCCGTCCCTGGCTGTGGCGGCTCTTGGCCGACGACGACCCCGAAGTCCGCCTGGCGACCGCGAAGGTTCTCTCCACGACGAGCGATCCGCAAGCCGTCTATAAACTGCGCGAGCACTTGCTGACAGAAACCGATCCCGCCGTGCGCACCGTGCTCGACAAGGTCGTGGGCCAATAACAACCCACATTTGTCGCACAACCACCGCAACCTGCATTTCGCCGACCAGCCTCGATTCATCCGGCCTTTTCTGCCGATCTTCTCCAGGCAGAATTCTTTTCGCAGTCTAGCCAGACACCTCGTTCTCTCACCTAAATACTCTGCCTGCTAGCACTTACAACGACAATCGCTCATCTTCACTCAGATTTTGACAAATTTTTGTCATTTGACGCTTGTTTGTTCCCAGTTTGTGCGCCATATTTAGAATGGTAAAACAGGGAACATCCGGCAAGTTGGAGGCTTAGGCGTGCAGGTAGAAGAGCGACGTAGTCGGCTCCTGGAACTCGTGCGACTCCGCGGCTTTGCGACTCCCGCCGATCTCGCTGGCGAGTTGCAGGTCTCGGAATCGACGGTCCGCCGCGATCTCGATTACCTCGAGGAATCTGGCACGGCCAAGCGAACGCATGGCGGGGCGTTTTATACCGGTCCGTCCCCCAAGCTGGCCCATTTCGACCAGCGGCAGGCGGCGAACTGGGAAAAGAAGCGCGCGATCGTCCAGGCGGCGAGTCTGCTCATTCAAGATGGCGACACACTCCTCTTGGATGGCGGCAGCACGACCTACGAACTGGCCCGCTTGCTCGTGGGACGCCCGCTGCAAGTGGTCACCAACTCGCTGCCGGTGGCCAACCTGTTTACCAGTAGTGAAGCGGCGGATTTGATACTTGTAGGCGGATACGTCCACACGCGGACCGGCGTCACACTGGGTCCGTATGCGAACGAAATGCTACGCGGCCTCAACGTGCGGCGCGCGGTGCTCAGCGTGGCCGGCGTGAATGATCGCGGGTGTTGCAACAGCAACTTGCTCCTGGTCGAGACCGAACGCGCCATGATGGACGCCGCCGACGAAGTGATTGTCGTCGCCGACAGCACGAAGTTTGGATATTCCAGCCTGACGCAACTTTGCGAGCTAAATGACCTTGATGTGATGGTGGTTGACGACGGCCTCTCACAAGAGTGGCGGCAGCGGATTGAAGACGCCGGCGTCACGCTGATTATCGCGACTGAACAGCCTGCGCCGACCAACGGCCATACCTAAATACGTGGACAACTCCCCTCCAAGCTCACCACTTCCCGCATTGATCGCTCGACGATCGAACAGATTGTGCGTCAACTCGTGCGGCAACAGGCCAACGGCGCCGCTAGTTCCGCTGTCACCGCGGTAACCGCCGCCCCTGCGCCGGCCGCGCCGACGCTGATGGTCAGCATCTCCGCGCGGCATGTCCACTTAACAGATGAGCATGTCGAACGCTTGTTTGGCCCCGGCCACAAACTCACGCCGCTGAAGCCCCTCTATCAAGATGGGTTCTACGCCGCCGAAGAAACCGTGATGATCGTCGGCCCCAAGAAGCGGATGCTTCCCACGGTCCGCATCCTCGGCCCCACACGAAATTTCAGTCAGGTTGAGCTCGCGTTTACCGACTCGATCTCCCTGGGCATTGACGCCCCCGTGCGACACAGCGGCCACATTGCTGGCACGCCAGGCTGCGTGCTCGTTGGTCCGCGGGGCGTGGTGGAACTGGGCGAAGGGGTGATTCGCGCCGCGCGGCACGTACACATGAACTTCCGCGACGCGGAATATTACGGCGTCAAAAACGGTGACTTTATGAAACTACGCATCCAATCGCCGCAGTGCTCGATGGTGTTCGAGGAACTGCTCGTGCGCGCCGATGCCACCAGCAAACTTGAAGTCCATATCGACACCGACGAAGGGAACGCCTGTTTTCTCGACTCGGCGACGACGGTGGAATTGCAGAAATATGCAGACGGTTGCGCCTGCAAACATTGAACGGGATCGAACGTTAACTTCCTGGAGTTTTTCCGATGGCAAAAGTGATTGAAGCGCTCGGCATGATCGAGACCAAGGGGTTCATCTCCCTGGTTGAAGCGACCGACGCCATGATGAAGGCTGCCAACGTGCAGTTCTTGGGTTGGGACAAAGTCGGCAGCGGTCTGGTGACGGCGTTCGTCACCGGCGACGTCGCGGCCGTGAAAGCGGCGACCGATGCCGGCGCTACCGCCGCGGGGCGGATTGGCGAAGTTGTCAGCGTGCAAGTCATTCCACGTCCGCACGACGACCTGGTCAACGTGCTGCCGGTCCCGATTCGCAAAGGCGCGAAGACCGCCGCCGTCTCGTAGTCGCAGTCGTGAGTCCCCAAGTTATTAGCTAACGAAATCACAGGACATACCATGAATAACGCAATTGGAATGATCGAAACCAAAGGGCTGGTGGGCCTGATTGAAGCCACCGACGCGATGGCCAAAGCGGCCAACGTGCAAATCATCAAGCGCGTCGGCATCGGCGGCGCTTACGTCACCACCATCGTCAGCGGTGATGTGGGGAGCGTGCGGGCGGCGGTCGAAGCTGGCGCCACGGCCGCTTCGCAAGTCGGCGAACTGGTCGGTAGCCACATCATTCCGCGCCCCGCGGAAGGCCTGATCGAAGCGTACCTGGCTTAATCAACAGTCGCCTCGGCATTTTGCACCCACCAACGGAGTGTGTCGCGATCATGAAGATCCTGGTGGCCAATCTCGGCTCGACAAGTTTCAAGTACCGGTTGTTCGACATGTCGAACGAGCGGCAGTTGGCCCGTGGAGGGATCGAACGCATCGGCTCGCCTGAGAGCCCGTGCTTCGTGGAGATTGGCGGCCATCGTCAAGAGTTGACGGCCCCCGTGCCTGACCATGCGGTGGCGGTGCGGCAATGCCTGGCGCAACTGACCGATCCTGACTACGGCTGCTTACAGGATGCCAGCGAAGTGGCGGCGATTGGCTTCAAGGCCGTGCATGGAGGACGCTTCTCCGGGGTGCAGCGGGTGACGCCTGAGGTGCTCGCGGCGATGCACGAGATGAATGCCGTTTCGCCGGCGCACAATCCGCCGTACATCCACGCGATGCGACTGTTGGGCGAGAAATTGCCGGAGATGCCGCTCGTGGCGGCGTTCGAGACAGGCTTTCATCAAACGATTCCGGATCGTCTCAAGTACTATCCGGTTCCGTATGAGTGGGCTGAGAAGTTGCAGATCAAACGTTGGGGCTTCCACGGCGCGAGCCATCGTTACATCAGTGTCCGCACGGCGGAACTGCTGGGGCGCAACGATCTCCGCATCGTCTCGTGCCACCTGGGCGGCTCGAACAGTTTGTGTGCGATCAAAGATGGCCAGAGTGTGGCGACCACGATGGGGATGAGTCCCCAGACCGGCCTGCCGCAGAACAACCGTGTCGGCGATTTCGACCCGTTCGCCTTGCCCATCATCATGCAAGCAACATCGCAATCGCTGGAAGAAGTGCTGAACACGCTGGCGGAGAAAAGCGGACTGCTCGGCCTCAGCGGGCTGAGCGGCGACATCCGCGACCTGGAAACAGCGGCGGCCCAAGGCCACGCGCGGGCGAAGCTCGCGCTGGACGTGTTCACTTCGGAAATTCGGCGGCAACTCGGTGGATTGGTGTTTGAACTCGGCGGCGCGGATGTGATCGTCTTCACCGGCGGCATCGGCGAGAACAGCATCGCGACGCGGAGCGAAGTCTGCCGCGGGCTAACGGAACTCGGCATCGAACTGGACGACGCCAAGAATCAGGCGACGCGCAGCGAAGGCCGGATCAGCACGGAGGCCAGCCGAACCCAGGTGTGGGTGATTCCCACGAATGAAGAACTGATTGTGGCGCGACAAACGCAAGCGTTGTTGACGTCTGCTTAACCTTTAGTCCACGGCGGCACTCATGTTTGTAGCCAAAGTAACCGGCGCGGTGGTTTCGACGCAGAAGGTCGCGGCGATGGTCGGCTATAAGCTGCTCGTTGTCGAACCGTATCGAGTCGAACCCGAACAGCGTAAGTCGCTCGTCACCACCGGGCGGACCTTCATCGCCGTCGATATGCTCGGCGCCGGCGAAGGGGATTACGTGCTGATTACGCAAGGCTCCAGCGCGCGGCTCACGCCGGAGACGAAGAACATGCCGATCGACGCCGTGATCGTCGGCATCATCGATCGCGTCCATGTGGAACAAGCCTGCGTCTACAACCGCGAGGAAGAAACGCCGGCCACGTAGCAGAAGTCGATGCCCCCGCACCTATAACTTACTCCCTACGAAAATATGCAAATCAACGAAGACATTATTCGCAGCGTTGTCGCGCAGGTGATTGCGGAAGTCAGCCGCGGCGCCCACGCCGCACCCGCCAGCCATCACGGGCGACATGGCCTGTTTACGTGCGTCGATGAAGCCGTCAAGGCCGCCCGCACGGCGTTCGAGCAGTTGCAAGAGCGCGGCCTGGAAGAGCGCCGGCGAATCATCGAACACATCCGCCGTATTTCCATCGAGCAGTGCGTCGAGCTTGGCACGATGGAGATGAACGAAACGAAGATCGGCCGCCTTGAGCATAAGATCGAAAAGCTCAAAACGCTTGGCGAGCGCACGCCGGGCGTCGAATTCTTGCGAACCGAAGCGTTCAGCGGCGACCACGGTTTAGCGGTGATTGAGCACGCCCCGTTCGGCGTGATCGGCGCGATTACGCCTGTGACGCATTCGCTCCCCACCATCACCGGCAACGCGGTCAGCATGATCGCGGCGGGGAACTCCGTGGTGGTCAATCCGCATCCCAGCGGCAAACAGGTGGCGGCCGAAGGAGTCCGTCGTTTTAACGCAGCGATTGCGCGGGATATCGGCATCGACAACTTGATTTCGATCATCGTCGAGCCCACGCTCGAAACGGCCAATCAACTGTTCGCCCATCGCGGCATCAACATGATCTGCGTAACCGGCGGTCCCGCCGTCGCGCGTGCGGCCTTGCGCAGCGGCAAGCGCGCTGTCGTCGCAGGCCCCGGCAATCCACCGGTAGTGGTCGACGAAACGGCCGATCTCGATCGCGCCGCGCGCTGCATCATTCAAGGGGGCGCGTACGACAACAATTTGCTGTGCATTTCCGAGAAGGAAGTCTTTTGCGTCGAGAGCGTTTTCGACAAGCTGCTGAGCGCCATGGAGCGCGCCGGCGCCGCGCGGCTCAATGCGCGCGAGGTCGAAGCGCTCACGAAAGCTGCGATCATTCAAGTGGGCGAAGGGAAGGACAAGCACGACGCCCCTTCCAAGGAATTCCTCGGCCAAGACGCCAGTCTGCTCGCCCGCGCTGCCGGCAAGCAGGTGGCGGACAGCGTGGAGCTGATCTTTGGCGAGACCGATGAGCACAACCCGTTCGTGCCGGTCGAGCAGATGATGCCGTTCATCCCGTTCGTCCGCTGCCGCAACGTCGATGAAGCGATTGCCAAAGCCGCGCACTATGAACACGGCTTCCGCCATACGAGCATCATCCATTCGCACAACGTCAAGAACATGACCAAGATGGGCCGCGCTCTGGATACCACGCTGTTCGTGAAGAACGGCCCCTGCATGGCGTCGCTCGGACTCGGCGGTGAAGGCTACATTTCGTTCTCGATCGCGGGACCGACCGGCGAAGGGGTCACCACGCCGCTGACGTTCACGCGCGAACGACGTTGCTCGATGATCGACAGCTTATGGGTGCTCGGCAAGTCGAGCGTTTAAGGACATTCACGCATGCAACTAGCTCTCGTCATCGGGCGGGCGACTTCGACGGTCAAGCATCGTTCGATGGCGGGCCAGAAACTGCTGATCGTGCAACCGCAGTTGGTTAACGGCAAAGCGGATGGCGACCCGCTGCTCGCGATCGACGGGATCGGGGCGGGAATCGGCGAGACGGTGATGATTACGAGCGACGGACGCTACGCCCGCGAACTATTGAAAACGGAAGCGACGCCGGTGCGGTGGTCCGTGATTGGAATTGAAGACGCATGAACCTGTCCGAGCACGACATTCAGCGGATAGTCGCGGAAGTGGTGCGGCGACTCACAGCCATGCAGAATAGCACGCCGCCCGCTCATAATCAGATGCAGGCGACGGACAACACAACCATACAGATCGAAGACAAACTGATCACGCTCGCGTCGCTCCGCGGCCGTTTGCAACACGCCCAAACGCTGAGCGTGCCGCCGCGAGCGCTGGTCACACCGGCGGTGCGTGACGAATTGAAACAGCGCGGCGTGCGACTGGTTCGCCACGGCGAAACGGCCGCAAGCGCGCCAAACACAGATAACAACCAGTCAAATAACAACCAGTCAAATAACAACCAGCCAGCCAGCGGAGGAAAGCTGCTCGCCGCGAACATCGGCAGCGACTATCGCCCCGCAACGCTGGCGCAGTTGGTCAAGAGTCACGGGGCGGATTTGCCCACCGTCGCGTTGGCCAACTTGCCGCAAGTGATTAGCGAACAAACCAGCCGCGTGATGCAAGACGCCTGCCTCGCTGTGTGGTTCACGCCGCACGCCGCCCAAGCCGTGTGTCTGGCCAGTCGCAACAGCGGCGTGTGGGCCGTGCAAGGGTTTGACGCCCCTTCGCTCCGCGCGACGCTAGCCGTCACGCCGGCCAACGTCCTCGCGATCGACCCGCGTGGGAAGAGCCAGTACAGCCTGAAACAAATGCTCGAGACCTTCATCAACCCCTAAAACATGCGCATCGCCCAAGTTGTCGGCACCGTCACGCTCAATCGCTGCCATCCGTCGTTCGTCGGCGCGCGGCTGCGGTTGGCTGTGCCGCTATCGCTCGACAACCTCGCGACCGACGCCCCGCTCACCGCCGATGAGCTCGTCCTCTGGGACGAACTCGGCGCCGGCCTCGGCTCGCGCGTCGCGCTCAGTGAAGGGGCCGAAGCCGCCCAACCGTTCCGCCCCGCGGACAAACCGGTCGACGCTTACAACGCGGCGATCCTTGACCATATCCAAATCCAGACGTCTCTTTGAATCGAAAACGAGTCACTAGTTCACCAGCCCAAAGCGCAAGCAAGCGAGTCTGCATGAATTTTACGCACCGATTCAAGCCTCGGGCCGCTAGCGACCCCATCCAACACAAAATCCCAAGCGACAATCATCCCCCACACCTTTCTCATAGCGACCAATCCCCATGAACGCCCACAAGATCAAGCAAGACATTTGCGAAATCGGCCGCCGCATTTACGCCAAAGGCTTTGCGGCCGCCAACGACGGCAACATCACCGTTCGCATCGGCGACAACGAAGTCCTCTGCACGCCGACGATGCACTGCAAAGGCTTCCTCAAGCCGGAAGACATTTGCACCATCGACATGACCGGCAAGCAACTCGCCGGCATCAAGAAGCGCTCCAGCGAGGCGCTCCTGCATCTCGAGATTTACAAGCAACGGGCGGACGTCAAGAGCGTCGTGCATTGCCATCCGCCACATGCTTGCGCGTTCGCCGTCGCGCGTGAGCCCATCCCGCAATGCGTGTTGCCGGAAGTCGAAGTCTTTCTCGGCGATGTCCCGATCACCAAATATGAAACGCCTGGCGGGCAAGCGTTCGCCGATACGATCCTGCCGTTTGTCGATAAGACGAACGTGATCCTATTGGCCAACCACGGCACGGTGAGCTACGGCGAGAATGTCGAGCGGGCCTACTGGTGGACGGAAATCCTCGACGCCTACTGTCGCATTTTGATCCTCTCAAAGCAGCTCGGCGGCGTGCGGTACTTCAGCGAAGAGAAGCAGCGTGAACTGCTTGAACTCAAGCAAAAATGGGGCTGGTCCGATCCCCGCAACACGCCGGAGTACAAGGACTGCGACATCTGCGCCAACGACATCTTCCGCGAGAGTTGGAAGGAGAGCGGTGTCGAGCGCCGCGCCTTCGACGCCCCGCCGCCGATGAGCCCCGCCGCCGCGGCGGCTAAGGCTGCCGGTGGCAACATGGATCAAGAAGCGCTCGTGCAGATGATCACGCAGCGCGTGATGGAAGCCTTGAGCAAGTAACGTTAAATCGAAGGTGGCTGGGGGCTACCAGCGGTGCCCCTCAAGCGAACCCGCCTGGCACCAGACTTGAATCCGACACGTTCTCAAATATGCGGAAGAAACATGAAAGTTAGCATCATCGGCGGCGGCGGTTTGGTAGGCTCATGCGCGGCGTTTGCGTTGCAATGCGGCGGCATCGTGCGCGAGATCGCGCTTTTGGATGTGAATGCCGAACTCGCTGCCGGGCAAGCGCTCGACTTGCTGCATGGCGGTTCGAGCGTCGCCGACCAGGTCATCACCTCCGGCGGGTATGAACACATTCCGTCGAGCGATGTAATCTGCATCACGGCTGGCCTGCGCCGCAAGCCGGACGAGAGCCGCTTAGACCTCATCAATCGCAACACCGATTTATTCACGTCGATCTTAAACGACTGCATTTCCGCTGGCGTCAGAAAAGATGCGATCGTGATGGTCGTGTCGAATCCGGTCGACATCCTCACCTATGTCGCCTACGACCGCCTGAACTTGCCGGCTAGTCGCGTGCTTGGCCTGGGAACGCAACTGTACACGATCCGCTTACGCAGCTAGATCGCGCAAGAGCTGAAGGTCGCCCCCACGCAAGTCAACGCACTGATCCTCGGCGAGCACGGCGACAGCATGGTGCCGATCTGGTCGAGTGCCGCGATTGGCGGCTTACCGCTGGATAAGTGGCCGGGGTGGTCGCACAAAACGGCGGACGAACTCTTCACCCGCACCAAAGGCTCCGGCGCCGAAGTCATCAAACGCAAAGGAGGCGCCGGTTTCGCCGTCGGCATCGCTATTCGCGACGTGATCGAAGCCATCGCCCTCGATCAGCGCCGCGTCTTGCCGGTCTCGAGTGTGCAAAGCGGTTGCTACGACATCCGCGATGTCGCGCTCAGCGTCCCGACCGTCGTCGGCCGCGAAGGGGTCGTCGCCACGCATCCGATTGAACTTTGGCCGAAGGAAGTTCAAAACCTGCGGCGCAGCGGCTTGGTGCTGCGTCAAACGCTAGAACAGGTTCTCAGTCGCATCGGCCGCAAAAAATAGCGGGCATGGGCACACTTCGGCGCGCCGTTGGCAACTTGGTGCGGCGTGGTTAAAAACCAATACGCATGGAAGCGCCGCCGCGCCCGTTATAAAGTCCGCCGCGCCCCAGATAGCCACTGGGTCCATAGTACGCGCTATAACCGCGACTTGGGTAATAGCCGGGTCCATACGAATAGCCAGGGAAATACCCCGGCCCGTAGGTGTACGTGTAGGTGCGCGGCACATAGCCATACGGCCGGATCGCTGGGGCGCGGTAGTAGGCGCCATACCTGGCGCTCGTTCCGCTATATCCACCGAACCCGCCCCGCGCGCCATACCCACCATAACCGCAGCCACGCTGTGCTTGGGCCGTACCAGCGAAACACAACGCCGCAGCGATCACCGCGGTTCCTAACAGGAAGTTACGCATCTTCAAACTCCTTGAAAGATGACCTCCCAGCATTCAATTCGCACACCAAGTGCAAACCACAAAGTGGCGACTTAGGCCACTTGGTTCTCAACTGAATTATCCGCAATAACATGGCGGAAAGCAATTCGCGACTCCGTCTGGCAAACTTCGCGGAGTCGACACTACCAGCGGATATTCACTCCGCCGCGCGGACCGCCGATATAGACGCCGCCTTGGCCGTAGTACCCAGGATATCCACGATACCCACGGTAGTAATTACGGTAAGGCGTATAGTAGCCCCGCGAGTAATATCGCGGCGTCGCGTAATAGCGGTAGTATCTTTGCGGAGCGTAATTATAGCGCGGGGCATAGTATCGACCGTAACTCGCTCGAGGCCGAGCCTCGGCTTGGTCGGTCATCGCCATCGTTCCGATACAACCGCCGACAACAATCAACGTGATCAGCAAGAAACGTTTCATGATCTTCACTCTTTCGCAAGCCTGGTGGTCCCTGCCCTGTCGGCAATCTCTTGGTCACCAGCAACCCTGCTGATCGACGGCCGCGAACTGCGGCCAGCTACTAGAATACAAGCATGCCTTACCACCGTGACAACCCCACAGGTTGCTCCAAACGATGTAAGTGCTTGTGTGGTCGGCAGCTACGCTGCAAAGAAGATCGCGCCGGATCGCCTCGGACATTCAACCAACTAAGGCTTTCCAGCCGCCGGCAGCACGCCGCGCTGCACCGCTTTGAGTAGCAGTAAATAGTTCGCGCCGCGGTACTCCGTCAGCTCGCCGCGCACTTGCCACTGATGTTCGCCGTGCGATTCGCTCAGCACGCGTGTGACGCGCTCCAAGGCTAAGTTCTCCAGCAGTCGGAGCGGTTCGCCTCCCTCTTGCGGATGAAAAACCGCGCGATCGCCGGAGAGTTCGAGCGTGCCGACAAACTCCACCACTTCCCCTTCGCGCATCCGCTGCTGCGCCGACGCCTGAGGCGCCGGCGGGCCGCCAATCAAATGGTGCGCCAGCACGCATGTGGCCGCCCACAGGGCCATCGGCAACAGCCCCGCCAGTAAGTTCGCACGCGCCGGCATTGGTCATTCCTTCCATCAATCCGCAGGTGATTCCTTGCAAACATACGCCACAGGGTATCTGATGCCTGATGCTGGCGTTGGTTTCGATTGTCGCGGACGGCATCTGGGGGTATGCCTGTTACGTTTGCGTAATGTGGCGTTTTCACCACCATGTTGATCGATGGCCACACCCGCGCTGCCCAGCGGCGCGGAGCGAAAACTCGCAACTCGTTCCACGGCCATGGCTTAACACGCCGCAGGCGGTTACGAATCGCTCGCGGCGCGGCGGTTGCTTAGTAACAACGGCATGACTTCTCTCACCACAGTTCGCGTTACGCTCGTTGTCGCTTTGCTAGGGATCGCGCCGCTTGCGCCGGCGGCTGTGCTCGCCGGACCACTCGTCAGCGTGCAGGTCGCCAGCGGGCGAACATTTGACGGCCAGATCGATCCGGCCACCGATGACACGACGCTTTGGCTCCGCAAGGGAACCACCGCCGCGGCACTTCGCCGGCCGATCGTTTGGGAGCGCGTGACCGGCGCGGAAATGGACAAATGCTCGCTCACGCGTGAGGAACTGCAAACGCTGGCGAAAACAGTCGCCGCTGAGCCGCCGCCGGGCGATGAAGCGCCCCGCCCCAAGTTTTACGGTGTTTTCGCCGAGCCAGATCCCGTCAATCCGTCCGCGGAAGCTCCGCCTCCCGAATACGCGCCAGCCCAAATTCGCGCCCTCGCGGCGGATGCGTATCTAGGCAACTGGGATGCCGATGTCGAACCCGATGGCATCGCCGTCGTGCTGCGCCCGCTGGATCGTTGGAACTCCGTCACGCCGGTTAGTGGTTCGGTCGAGGTCGAGCTATGGGCGCCCCAGGTGCGCCGCTTCAACGAGGCGCCGCAGGGACGAGGACTAACGCTTGAGCGCATCGGCCAGTGGACGGTGCAAATCAGCGAAAACGACTTCAGCTCCTCAGGCGTGCAGATCGAACTACCGTTTCAAGCCTTGCATCCCGCGTTCGATATGCAGATTCTGCCGCAGGGGCTCGTCCATGTGCGGCTCGTGGCGGCCGGTCACGGCACTTTTGATGCGTCCGTTGAATTCCTCCGCATCCGCACCTGGTCGCCGCTACGCGACAAATTATGGCGTGACACCGGCGACCGCTTCTTCCCCGGCGAGCGCACCGGCCGAGGTCGGTAAACCCCCGCGGAGATAAATTCGCCAAACTTCCGACAGTGGTCCATCCCGCCGACAGAATCCCTCCAAGCTGAAGAACCGGGGCGTATCCGCCCGATAAGGGACTCTAGGACTCCGCCCGAATGTTGACTTAATTGAGCAACATTACTAAGATTCTCTTGAAACCTCACTTAACCGGTTGGCCGGCAGTCGCAGGTTCGGTATTTTTATGGCATCCGCAATTCGCAAAACCATGTCCGCCCCGCCCCCCGCAGCCTCCACTTTCGAGCTTAAAGTGTATCGCCCTGAACAAGTTATGGCGACGACTCCTCCGCAACCTCTGGTCTTAACCCCCGAGCTGGACGAGGAAATTCGCACCGAGAGCGCACGCCTGGAAACGGCCACCCCCCAGGACGTACTGCGTTGGGCGACCACCCGCTTTGGCGAAAAATTCACCATGGCGACCGCGTTTGGGCCCGAGGGGATGACCCTCATTCACATGCTGGCCGAGATCGCCCCGCAGACGCACATCTTCAACCTCGACACCGGCTACCAGTTTACCGAGACGCTGGAGTTGCGCGAGCGCGTGCTGCAGCGTTATGGCATCGCGGTCGAGATGAAGCAGCCGGAGCTTACCGTCGAGCAGTACGAACAACTCCACGGCGGCCCGCTCTATAAAACCAATCCCGATCAATGCTGCTTCGATCGCAAAATCAAGGTTCTGCGTCAGGCGGTGGTTGGCTTCGAGTCGTGGGCCAGCGCAATTCGCCGCGATCAAAGTCCTGATCGAGCGAATGTGCCGATCGTCGCCTGGGATAAGAAGTTCAGCCTGGTGAAAGTCAGCCCGTTGGCGAACTGGACGAAGAAAGACGTCTGGAAGTTGATCGCGGAGCATGACATTCCGTACAATCCGCTGCACGACCAGGGCTATACTAGCATCGGCTGCTGGCCATGCACGCGGGCGGTGATGTTTGGCGAAGACGAACGCGCCGGGCGGTGGAGCGGCTCGGCGAAAACCGAATGCGGGTTGCATTCAAAGGATTAAAGCAGCAGGCGGTTAACCAGCATGAACATCAGCGCCAAGACGGAGTATGCTTGCATCGCGGTGCTCGAGCTGGCGGCTTGCGCTGGCTCGCAAGAACCGGTGCGGATCAAGCAGATCGCCGATAAGCACGGCATTCCGTCACGATTCTTGGTGCAGATTCTGCTGCAACTCAAGGGGGCCGGCCTGGTAACGAGCACGCGCGGCGCCGCCGGCGGCTATCAACTGGCGAAAGATCCACGCAAGATTACGCTGCTCGACGTGATGTCGGTCATCGAAGGCCCGCCGACCGATGAAGCTTCCGGCGGCAGCCAGGCTTCAGCGGTGTCGCGGGTGTTGTGGCGAACCTGGAAACGAATCGCCAAGGCCCAGCGGCAAATGCTCGACGACATCACCTTCGCCGAGCTCGTCGAGAAGGTGAAAGGCCCCAGCGAGGCGATGTACTACATCTAGCTGCATGACAAGCCACTGGGTCACGCTAACACTCCTGGTCGACTTGCTGATCCGCGTGGGGCTCTGCGCGCGCGTCATCATGCGGCGACGGCCCGTCGGAGTTTCCCTGGCGTGGATCCTGCTCTTGATGAGCACCCCCATTGTGGGCGCGCTAGTCTACGTGCTCGTCGGTGAACGGTGGCTGGGCCGGCATCGTTTGAAATTGGTGGCCTCGCTGCGCGAGCCGTTCGATCAATGGCTCGAACATCTCAAGCAGCGCGAACCGGTGAACTGGTCCGAGGTCGGCATCGAATGCCAACCGGTCGCGCGCGTCGCGGAGGCGGCGCTCGGCATTCCCGCGCTGCCAGGCAATCATTGGGAACTTCTTACCACGACCGATGAGGTCTTCGACCGCTTAATCGCCGATATCGACAACGCGCGCAACACTTGCCACCTGGAATTTTATATCTGGGGGCTGGGAGGGCGGAGCGATGAAGTTGTGCAAGCGCTCATCCGCGCGAAACAACGCGGCGTGGCGTGCCGCGTGTTGGTGGACGGCGTCGGCAGCCGCGACTTCATACGCAGTCAGCACTGCCGGGAGTTGCGGGCCACAGGCGTTGATGTGCGGGAAGCGCTCCGCGCGAATATCTTTCGCATGCAATTCGCCCGCTATGACCTTCGCTTGCACCGCAAGATTGTCGTTATCGACGGCGAAATCGCGTACACCGGCAGTATGAACCTCGTTGATCCGCGGTTCTTCAAGCAAGACGCAGGCGTCGGCGAGTGGGTCGATGCGATGACGCGCATCGAAGGCCCCGCCGTGGAAGCGCTCGCCGTGACGTTCCTTGGCGACTGGGCGCTCGAAGCCGAAGTCGAGCGCGATGTGATTATCTCGGAGGCCGACGTTCGCCCGCTCCCCGCACAAGGTCGCGCCGTGATTCAGGTTTGTCCCTCCGGTCCCACCGACCCTGAGCAAGCGGTGGAGGAACTATTGCTCGCGGCGATCTACGCTGCCCGCCATGAACTGATTCTCACGAGTCCCTACTTCGTGCCGGATGAAACGCTCGCGATGGCCCTCGTCACCGCGGCCCATCGGGGGGTGGAGGTGACGCTCATCGTCCCGGCCAAGGTCGATTCCCGCCTCGTGCGCTTAGCAACGGAAACCTTTCGCGGCGACCTTGCGGCGGCCGGCGTACGGATCATGGAATTCCACGGCGGGCTGCTACACACCAAGAGCGTCAGCGTCGACGGCGAATTCAGCTTGTTCGGTTCGCTCAATCTCGACCCGCGCAGCCTGTACCTCAACTTCGAGATCACCCTTTGCATCTACGATCGCGAGTTCACGCAGGCGCTTCGCGGGTTGCAGCACAAGTACTTGCGCGACTGCACGCAGCTCGACATGGACCTATGGAACCGCCGCAGCTTCGCACGGCGCTTCGTCGCCAGCGTCGGACGCTTGCTGAGCCCGTTGTTGTAGCGCCGCGGTTAGCTCAAGACGCCCCGTTCCGTCAGCAGTTGCAGCACGCGGCGGACACACTCGTCAATCTGGAGCTCGTGTGTTGGCAGGATCAGGTCGGGATTCGCAGGCGGGTCGTATGGTGCGGAGACGCCGGGGACATCGGCGAGTTCGCCGGAGTCGGCGAGCCGGTAATGTCCCTCGGGATCGCGCTGGCGGCAAACTTCGAGCGGCGCGGAGAGGTGCACGACCAGGAATTTGTCGCGCCCCACGACTTCCGCGGCGCGCTGGCGGACGATTTCTTCCGGCGCCACGAACGCTGCGATGCAGATCAGGCCGGCGTCGTTGATGAGCCGCGCCACCTCCGAACTGCGGCGCAAGTTCTCGCTCCGCTCGCTGGCCGTGAAGCCGAGATCCTTGCTGATTCCCAGCCGCATGTTTTGCCCGTCGAGCACGGTGGCGGCGCGGCCGGCGTCAAACAGTTGGCGCTCCAGCGCGTAGGCAATGGTGGTCTTGCCGGCGCCGGTCAAGCCGGTGAGCAGCACGGTCGCGGGCCGCTGGCCGAACCGCGCGGCGCGTTCCTCAGAACTGACTTTGCTCAACTCTTTTTGCAGGCGGTCGCTGGCCGGTTCGTCGTCCCAATGATCGCCAAACCGCTGCGCCAGGTTGCGATCGAGAATCATCCCCGCGCCGACCGTCGCGTTGGTCAGGCGGTCAATGAGGATGAACGCGCCGGTCGAGCGATTGCGCGCGTAGCCGTCGAAGCAGAGCGGTTGCGTCACGCTCACCTGGCAACGACCGATTTCGTTGAGCCTCAATTCCGGCGCCGGCGAGCGGTGCAGCGTATTGACATCAATCTGGTAACGCAGCGTCGAGATCGCACCGCTGGTGGTCTTGGTCGTCTGCTTGATGAGATATTGCTTGCCGGGGATGAGCGGTTCTTCGTTCATCCACACAATCATCGCCTCGAACTTCTTATCGACATGCGGCAAGTTGCCCGGCGGCACAATCATGTCACCGCGACTAGCATCGATTTCGTCAGCGAACGTGAGCGTCACCGACAGCGGCGCGAACGCTTCCTCCAGTTCGCCGTCATACGTCACGATGGACTTCACCTTGGTTGTCTTGCGCGACGGCAAGACCATGATCGCGTCCCCCTTGCGCACGACGCCGGACGCGATGGTGCCGCAAAAACCGCGGAAATTCAAATTCGGGCGGTTCACGTACTGCACGGGAAAGCGGAAGTCGATCAAGTTGCGGTCCGACCCGATATAGACGTTCTCCAGCATGTGCATTAGCGTGCCGCCGGTGTACCAGGGCATGTTCGCGCTCGCGTCCACGACATTATCGCCATGCAGGGCCGCCATCGGCAGGAACTGCACGTCGGTCATCTCCAAGCGGGCGGCGAAGCCAATGTAGTCCGCCTTGATCTGCTCGTAGACCTGCTCGCTGTAATCGACGAGGTCCATTTTGTTGATGGCGACGATGACGTGCTTGATGCCTAGCAGCGAGACGATGAAGCTATGCCGCTTGGTCTGCGTCATCACCCCATGTCGTGAATCGACCAGGATAATCGCCAGGTCCGCGGTCGAAGCGCCGGTCGCCATGTTGCGGGTGTACTGCTCATGCCCCGGCGTATCGGCGATGATGAACTTGCGCTTGTCGGTGCTGAAGTAGCGATAGGCCACATCAATCGTGATTCCCTGCTCGCGCTCTTCGTCGAGTCCGTCCGTGTACAGCGCGGGATCAAAGCCGCCGCCGGTCGTGCCATGCGTCACGGAATCGCGCGTGATCGCCGCGAGCTGGTCCTCAGCGATCATCTTGCTGTCATAAAACAGGCGGCCAATCAGCGTGCTCTTGCCATCATCGACACTGCCGCAGGTGATAAAGCGCAACAACTCCTTGCGCTCATGTTGAGCGAGGTATTCTTCAATGTTCTGCGCGATGAGATTGGATTGATGCGTCATTGAATTTATGTTTTGTGATTCTCGCAAGCAATTTGTGGATGCCTTGGATAACGTCTTTCCGGACCCCATCCAGCTTGCCTGGATGGTGAACCAGATGGTGTGCTAAAGGCGTTGCCCCTTCGCTATTCTTAGACCCCATCCGCCTTGTGCGGATGGTGAATGAGATTCTTGGCTTGGGTTCGTGGTGTGGCGCTGGTAGCCCACAAGACTTCTTCACCATCGGGGCGAGCCCGATGGGGTCGTGATGTTGGTGCGTCCTGCTATTAGCTCACCATCTCGCTCACCATCCGCACAAGGCGGATGGGGTCGTGGTCTTGTGCTCGGTGTAAAATCGAAAACTTATGGATCGATTTGCCCTTAAGCTCGCCTCAATGAGCGCAACACGCTACTAGCGATCTTCATAGCCACCGCGCGCATCGCACAGCGCGACTCACGCGGCAGGTAACAATCTGAAATCAAAAATAGCCTTCCTTCTTTTTCTTTTCCATCGAGCCTGCCTGGTCGGAGTCAATCAGCCGTCCTTGGCGTTCGGAAAAGCGGGTGAGCAGCATTTCTTGAATGATCAGCGGCAGCGTGTCGGCGGCGGACTCGATCGCGCCGGAAAGCGGGTAGCAACCGAGCGTGCGAAAGCGCACCCGCTTCATCACGGGCGTCTCGCCGGGGGCGAGCTGAAGGCGATCATCGTCGACCATGATCAGCGTCCCTTCGCGCTCGACTACGGGACGCTCCGCCGCGAAGTACAGCGGCACGATCGGAATGTCTTCCAGGTGGATGTATTGCCAGACGTCGAGTTCCGTCCAGTTGGAGAGCGGAAACACGCGAATACTCTCGCCGCGCTTGACGTGTGTGTTGTAGACGTTCCACAATTCTGGGCGCTGGTTCTTCGGATCCCAGCGGTGGTTCTCATCGCGAAAGGAAAAGACCCGTTCCTTGGCGCGCGACTTTTCTTCATCGCGCCGCGCGCCGCCAAAGGCGGCGTCGAACTTATGCTTGTTGAGCGCCTGCTTGAGCCCCTCGGTCTTCATGACGTGGGTATGCGTCTTGCTGTCCTTGGCCGGGTCGATGCCGAGCCGGCGGCCTTCCTCGTTGACGTGCACGATCAGCTGCATGCCGCTTAGCTCCGCCATCCGCGTCCGCAGCGCGTACATGTCGCGAAATTTCCAGGTCGTATCCACATGCATCAAGGGAAACGGCGGCGTCGCGGGGTAAAACGCCTTGAGCGCCAAGTGCAGCATTACGGCCGAATCCTTGCCGATGGAGTAGAGCATCACCGGTTTTTCAAACTCGGCGGCTACCTCCCGAATGATATGGATGCTCTCGGCCTCGAGCTGCTTGAGGTGTGTGAGCTTATAATCCGCCATCACAGGCGCGGCCGGGGCGGTCGTGGGACTGGAACTCATCGTGCTCTTCGTGTTTCGTGGAGGCGGGATCGGGGTGGGCAAAGCTCGGGACGCCGAACCGGGTGCCGCAGTTCGCTCCTCGGCGCCCACGGGCCGGAGTATAGGAAGATCAACCGCGCGGCTCAACGCGAAATCCAAGCCGTTACGCTTTGCCTAGACTTCCTGCTCTCCCCAGGCGATTTTTATACACGAGCATTGTAGAGCAGACGTCAACTTCGACAAAGGCGGGTTGCCTGACCATCGGATGGTCGATCCTGCCAGTTCATGATCTAACAGCCCAACGCGCCCCCTGCCAAATAACCTCTGCTCGCCCTTTTTCGGGGTTCTCCAGGCTGCGCGGGCCGATATTACCACTAAGCAATGGCCCCAAGGATGGTCGCGCGAGGAAGCTATGGCACGCTGGCAACGGTCGAGAATCAAGGCGATGTTGAGGATCCCGGCGGTGAGTTTGGGGCTCGCGCTGGGGGTCGGCGCGGCCCTCCCCGCCTGCGCGCAAGAGCCGGCGCCGCCTGCCTTCGAGGACTTCGGCCTGCTCGCCGAAGGTGAAGCAACCACGGAAGAGGAGCTGGACGAGATCGAGACTGACCGCGACTCGTTCACACCGGCGACCACGACTGCGGCTCGGGGCCGCGTGATTCTCGAATCGGCTTACTCTTTTATCGATAACAAGAACGTCGCGGAAACGCATAGCTTTCCTGAACTGCTGCTACGCTATGGCGTGAGCGATTGGCTGGAACTGCGCGCAGGCTGGAATTATGAAATTGGGGGGGCGGGAAGTCCGGTTTCCGGCAATATTCCCAGCGACTTCGAGGACGAAGCCGAGATCGAGGCAGAACACCGACTGCTGTATGGCTTCAAATCGCACCTGACGACCCAAGACGGCTGGCAACCCCATAGCGCGCTGGTGGTGCAAGGCTTCACGCCGACCGCCGGCGAGGCCACCGATACCGAAATGTCCGCCGCTTACGTCTTCGGCTGGGTGACGGAAAATGAGTGGACGTGGGACAGCGCGCTGCGCTTCTCCACGGCCGGAGAGTTGGAAGATAACTTCAACGTCTGGGCGCCATCGACGGTGCTCAAAGTCCCGCTGGGCGAACATTGGAAAGTACACGCCGAGTATTTTGGCATCTTCAGCGACGGGCGCGCGAATGAAACCGTGCAACACTTCTTCAGCCCGGGCGCTCATTATCTGGTCACGCCGAACCTCGAAATCGGCTGTCGCATCGGCTGGGGACTTAACAGTCAGGCCGCAAACTTCTTCGCCAACACGGGCCTGGGCTGGCGGTTTTAGCAACAGGGCGCGCGTCGCGTCCGCAAAATGGCGGATCGTCGGCGGTTGACCAATCGGTCATCGCGACCCATGACTGCATGTTGGCAAAGTGCGCGATCTACCTGGCGCGGAGCCACGACAAAAAGGCCATCAGAAACAGGGCGAAAACATAGGTTCCAAAACAACCTAGCCCGAACAGGATGATTGGCTTTTGTAGATCCTTGAGGCTCGACATGTACCCCAAGGTTGATGGCGCACCATCGTCGTCATCAGTTTCCGCATCATCCGCCTCGGCGACGTGCAGGCTATCGCCGCACTGCGGGCAGGACTGCGTCGTGCCGTACTGCTCGCCGGGGAATTCGGAAGTCGCGCCGCACACGTCGCAGAATCCCAGGACCGGCTGAGACTGGGAGCCTCCTTCGCCCTCGCCGCTGGATTGAGCTGCATCGTGCTGCGCGATCAACTTCAAGGCCGTGCTAACATCGTCGGGCTGCTGCACCCAGACCTCGATGCCCCGCGCGGAGACGCCGGTCCAGGCCGTTAAACCATCCAGCCCGCCGTGCGTCATGGCGTCCATGACACGCGCGGATATCTCGTGCGCTTCGAGCCAGTTGGCAATGACGGTCGCCTCGCCGACGCTGTTCGCCACGAAGACACATTTCGGATCGCGATGAATCATCTTACGCGGCCACATCCTAGCGCTGACTCTTCAATTTCGAATGCCCGGCAACCTGTCAACAATGTAATCTAATGAATCCCAGGTGCAAACAGTTCGAGAGTCCGGCAGAGAGGGACTCACCTTGTCGCGCCGCGGCTTTTGGCGTACCGTGCTGGAATCCACATTCTGGCGTACGGTAGAATGGGCTAGTTAACCCGCAATTCTCAATCAGGAGCCACCCCGGCGATGCCCGATCGCTCGTCTTTCACGTCCTTTCGGAGCATTTTTCATTGGTGGCCCGAAATTGTCAACATTGGGCAAAAGCGGTTGCGAACGCAAGTCCGCCTGATGGGACTTGCGATGCTCGTAGGCATCGTGGCCGGACTGGGGGCCATTGGCTTCTTTCTCGCCACGCAGGCCGCCGCGACGTTCATGATGGAAGGGGTGGTGGGATACCACCCGCTGCCACATCCCGAAGGCGAAGTCGAGCTAACCGCACTCGGCAAGTTCGACACGCAGTTTAGCCCGCTCAAGTTGTTGATCGTGATTACGGTCGGCGGACTATTGAGCGGTTTGTTGGTCTACTCGATCGCTCCGGAAGCCGAGGGGCACGGCACCGATTCAGTCATCTCGGCGTATCATAACCGCCAAGGTGAGATTCGTCTCCGCGTGCCGATTGTGAAGATCATCGCAAGCGCATTGACGCTTGGCTCAGGCGGCTCAGGCGGTCGTGAAGGACCGATTGCGCAGATTGGGGCGGGCTTTGCGTCGCTCTTGTCGCGGCTGTTGAACCTGCGCCCGATGGAGCGCCGCGTGTTGGTCGCGGCCGGCATGGGGGCGGGCATCGCGGCGATTTTTCGTGCTCCGCTAGCTGGCGCGTTGTTTGCCGCCGAGGTGCTCTACTGGTCGCCGGAGTTCGAGCCGGAAGTCATCATTCCCGCGGGGTTAGCCAGCGTTATCAGCTATTGCGTGTACGGTTTGGCCTTTGGTTGGGAGCCGCTGTTGGCGGTCCCCACAATGTCGTTCACCAATCCGTGGCAACTCTTTCCTTACTTGTTGCTCTCCCTGGCGATGGTGCTATTGGCCGCGATTTTCACACGCACATTTTACGGCATCACGTATCTCTTCGAGAAACTGCCGGTCCTGAAAATCTACCGTCCCGCTATCGGCGCCTTTCTCACCGGGCTCCTAGGTATCGCGCTTTTCTATGCCTTTGGCAAGGAAACGTTGCTGCTTGCGGTGTTCTCGTTTGGCTACAATGCCTTGCAATACACGCTGAACGAGCCGACGTTGCACGACCCCGGCGCGCTTGGCGCCGGTGTGTTGCTCACGATCGCGCTGGGCAAAATCGTCACGACGAGCCTCACGATCGGCTCGGGCGGCAGCGGCGGCGTGTTTGGCCCGTCGATGGTCATTGGCGGTTGCGGCGGCGGCGCTTTGGGCGTGCTGCTCCATAGCTGGTGGCCGGAGCTTGTGCCTCATCCCGCGAGTTTCGCGATTGTCGGCATGGCCGGCTTCTTTTCGGCTGCCGCGAAAACACCGTTCTCGACGCTCATCATCGTTAGCGAAATGACCAACGGCTATCACCTTTTGCTGCCGGCGCTGTTTGTGTGCGTGGTGAGTTTCGTGCTGTCGGACGAGCAATCGCTGTATCGCTCACAGGTTGAAAGCCGCTCGCGCTCGCCGGCGCATCGCGGGGCGTTCGTGCGGGAACTGCTCGGCCAATTGCGCGTCAGCCAGTTCCTCTCCACCATCAGCAGCGACGCGGTGATGCTCCATCCCAACGACACCGTCGCCACGATCGTCCACCTGCTCGAGGAGACGCATTACCCGGTGCTCCCCGTGGTCGATGACGACGGCAAGTTGCAAGGCGTGGTCAACTTGGAAGACGCCCACGTGGCATCGCTCGCGCCGCATATGCAGCCGTTTGTGCTCGCTGCGGACGTCATGCGGACCGACGTCACGCCGCTTTCGCCGGACGATTCGCTCGAAGAAGCGATGCAGACGTTCGTCGAACTCGACCTGTTAGCGTTGCCGGTGGTCAACAACTTGAAAGATCGCACCGTGATCGGGTTGGTGCGCCGCTCGGCGCTTGCCACTACTTATGTGCGCAAGCTGCATGGCGACCGCAACACACCGCAACCGTTGTCCTGAGTGATTCCTGCCTACTGGCCGGTCACTTCTTCTTCTCTGCGGCGACAAACAGCAACCGCAGTTCGTACAACATGCTTTCAAGCATTTGCGCTTCCAACTCGCTCAGATTCCCCTTGGTTTTCGCCTCGAGGACCGCCAGGGTGTCGATGAAGTGCTTAGCGAGTGGGGCATTTACGACCGGCTGTTCGCTCCCCAAACCGGGAATCTGTCCCAGCGCGGCCATGGCCTGCGTCGCCAGCATGGTGACGAGCGTGGAGAACGATGCCTGGGGGAGTTTTTCGAGCGGGTTATCAGTCATTGGAAAATAATGTGCACGGTTAGAGTATTCGTGGAGAGCATTCGTTAAGTGACGGGAACTGGGACTGCGACGTCAGGTGGTCTCAATTTCCTTCAATCGCTCGCCGCGACTCTGGCGGCGCTGGATAGCAGCCTTAATCAAACCGGCGAAAAGCGGATGGGCTTGCGTGGGCTTGGACTTGAACTCGGGATGATATTGCACCGCGACAAACCACGGGTGGTCGATGAGCTCGATGATCTCCACCAGGCCGTCGTCGAGGCTGGTGCCGCTGAACGTCATGCCGTGCGCGATGAACTGCTGCCGATACGAATTATTGAACTCATAGCGATGGCGATGGCGTTCGTCGATGCTCGCCACGCCGTACGCTTCTCTAGCACGTGAACCTTCGGCCAGCTTCGCCACCTGCGCCCCGAGCCGCATCGTGCCCCCCTTGTCAACAATGTTCTGCTGATCGTCCAGGAGGCAAATCACCGGGTGGGGCGTGTTCTTGTTGAATTCCGAAGAATGGGCGTCCGTCAGCCCGACGACATTGCGGCCAAACTCAATCGCCGCGCATTGCATCCCCAGGCAAATGCCAAAGAACGGAATGCCGCGCTCGCGGGCGAACCGAATCGCCTCGACCTTCCCCTCGATGCCCCGCTCGCCGAACCCGCCGGGGACGAGAATACCATCGTAGCCTGCCAACAGGCGTTCCGGTCCTTCGCGTTCGATATCTTCGCTTTGAATGCGGCCGATGCGAACCTGGGCACGGTGATGAATGCCTGCGTGATCGATCGATTCATAAATCGACTTGTAAGCGTCGCGATGTTCGGCATATTTACCGACGACCGCAATGCTAATTTCGTGCTCCGGATTGCGGAGCCGATGCATCAAATCATTCCACGGCGAGAGGTCGAGCTTGCCGGCCGGTAGTTGTAGATGCTTGACGATCAACTCATCCAGGCCATTTTGCACCAGGCTGAACGGCACTTCGTAGATCGAGAAGTCCTTGTCCTTTTCTTCAATCACCGCTTCGCTCGCGACGTTGCAAAACAGGGCGATCTTGCTGCGATCATCCTGGCTCATGCCGCGCTCGGTGCGGCAGATCAAGATATCCGGCTGAATACCAATTTGCCGCAACAAACCCACGGAATGCTGCGTCGGCTTGGTCTTGATCTCCGCGGCGGCTTTGAGATACGGCACGAGCGTGAGGTGAATGTACAGGCAGTTCGCCTTGCCGATGTCGAGCGAAAACTGACGAATCGCTTCCAGAAACGGCTGGCTCTCGATATCGCCCACCGTGCCGCCAATCTCCGTAATCACGACATCCACATCGTCGCCTGCCAGCTTCTTGATGCAGCTCTTAATCTCATTGGTGATATGCGGAATGACCTGCACCGTCTTGCCTAAAAACTCGCCGCGGCGCTCTTTCTCGATCACGGAGAGATAAATCTGGCCGGTGGTATAGTTCGAGTCGCGGGTGAGCGGGCTATTGGTGAACCGCTCATAATGTCCCAGGTCGAGATCGGTTTCGCTGCCGTCATCCAGAACGTAGACCTCGCCGTGCTGGTAAGGGCTCATGGTGCCGGGATCGACGTTGATGTACGGATCGAGCTTTTGCATCCGCACGCGCAGGCCGCGCTGTTCGAGCAACATGCCGATCGACGCGCTCGTCAGTCCCTTGCCGAGCGAACTGACGACGCCGCCGGTCACGAAAATGTGTTTTGTCATGGGCGATTTGGGTTCCCGCAAAGTCGGAAAGTAAAATTCAGGTGTGATTTTGAGCGGAGTTTGGCGGCGGTTTCTCGCCGTGGGGACGCGCAGTGGTTGATTCTAGCCCCCATGCCACCGCTCCACAAATGCCGCGTAGTCGGCCGGCGTATCGATGCCGAGTGTCGGTTCAGCGATCACGCCCACCTTGATCGCAAAGCCGTGATGGAGCACGCGAAGTTGTTCGAGATTTTCAATCCGTTCGAGCGGGCTACGCGGCAAGGCGGCCAAGCGGAGCAGAAAATCGCGGCGATAAGCATACAGGCCAATGTGCTGCAAGAAATTTGCGGGAGTTTGCGTAAGCAGTGCATCGTCCCACTCGCGCGCGTGGGGAATGGCGCTGCGGCTGAAATAGAGCGCATTGCCGGCAGCACTCATGACCACTTTCACGCACGCGGGGTCGAGCAACTTCTCGCGGGTGCGAATGGGGGTCGCGAGCGTGGACATCACTGCCTGAGGATCACTGGCCAGAAGTTCCACGGCCAGGTCGATGGCCTGGGGCGAGATTTCGGGCTCGTCGCCTTGGACGTTTACAAACAGGTCGATGTCCCGCATCGCCTGCGCGACTTCCGCGACGCGGTCAGTGCCGCTCGCGCACGCGGGGCTGGTCATCACCACTTGGCCGTCAAACGCCCGTACCGCGGAGGCAATCTCCTCATGATCGGCGGCCACGACAACGCCTGCGGGAAGCTTCGCTCCCGAGGCCGCTTCATAGGTGTGCTGAATCAGAGGCCGCCCCGTGTTGGATAGCAGCAGCTTGCGGGGGAGGCGCGTCGAAGCCAGACGAGCGGGAATCACGATATAGCTTCGCAACCGCCGATGGCTTGTCATCACAATCACCTCCCTGTCCTGAGATCATACCGGCAAAAACCTATCTCGTAAGGGGACATTTTTCGGAACGCTCCCAACTCGCCCCCCAATCGGCATTGGTCCATTTTCGCCTAAGGCGTATCCTAATCTTAAGCACAGGCGAATCTCGCAGATTTGCCGTCCCCCCATGTCCGGCGGAAGCGTCGAGGAGATTTTTAACTATGTGTGGCATCGTAGGTTACGTCGGTCGAGCACAGGCAGCGGAGTTCTTGCTGGAGGGGCTGCGGCGGTTGGAATATCGGGGTTATGACAGCGCTGGCCTGGCAATTATGACGGAGCAAGGGGATTTCGCCCTGACGAAGACGGTGGGGCGAATTGCCCTCTTGGCCGAGGCCATAGCCGATGCGCCGACGCCCGGCACGTGCGGCATTGGGCACACTCGCTGGGCGACGCACGGGGCGCCGTCGGTCCCCAACGCCCATCCGCATCTCGGTGGCGATGGCCGGGTGGTGATCGCGCATAACGGCGTGATTGAAAATTACGCGACGCTCAAAGAACGCCTCGCGGCCGATGGCTATCGCTTCCAGTCGGCGACCGATAGCGAAGTCGTCGCGCATCTGATCGACCACTGCTTGAGCAAGCTTGAAGGTGACGAACCGACGCCGAAGACCGGCGCCGAAATCCAGGAGCAGTTGCAAACCGCGGTGCAGATGGCGCTGGCCCAGTTGCGGGGAACCTACGGGCTGGTCGTCCTCTTCCGCGACCATCCCGATTTAATCGTGGCCGCGCGCCTCGGCAGCCCGCTGGTGGTGGGCGTCGGTCCGGACGCACATTATGTCGCCA
Source organism: Planctomycetota bacterium (assembly GCA_963205385.1). Lineage (GTDB taxonomy): Bacteria > Planctomycetota > Planctomycetia > Pirellulales > Pirellulaceae > JAEZGD01. The sequence goes on from CAUJKE010000144.1 coordinate 27,234, forward strand.
GCGATGCCTCGCCGCTCGCAGGTCGAACCGACAAGATCGTGTATCTGGCCGATCATCAAATCGCCATCATCACGCCGACAGGCCTGCACGTTTCCCATCGCGAAACGGGACAAATCTCGCACCGCGTCGAGACGCTCGAACTTGCGGAAAGCGATATGGGGCTCAACGGCTTTCCCCATTACATGCTTAAGGAAATCTTCGAACAACCGCAATCATTGGCCGATACGATGCGCGGTCGCTTGTCGGACGAAGACGCGACCAGCGTATTCGGCGGCTTGAATATGTCCCCCCAGGAATTGCGCCAGGTGAACCGCATCGTTCTCACTGCTTGCGGCACGAGTTGGCATGCGGCGCTCGTGGGCGAGTATCTCATCGAGGAGTTCGCCCGCATCCCGGTCGAGGTGGAATATGCCAGCGAACTTCGTTATCGCAATCCGCCGGTGGAACAAGGGACACTGCTTTTTGCGATTACGCAAAGCGGCGAAACGGCGGATACGCTCGCGGCATTGCGGGAGATGAAGCGCAAGGGAC
>CAUJKE010000145.1 GCA_963205385.1 Planctomycetota bacterium
CCTTTTTAATGTTCTATGTCGTAGTCATGAGTCTATGATTGCTAATCTGCTTTGAATGAGAGAGTTAAATGGCAAGAAAATATGCGCAGCTTACACGCAAAGCCGAGCGTCGATTTTGCCAAGTCGTTGTTTGTTGCTCGAATCCAAAAACAGAACTTCCCTCTGCTGTTCCTTCCTCCGCTTGCGGGGGGAGAGCCTGCCCCGGACTCGATCCGGGGTGCCGAAGGCGGATGGGGGGAGCGCGGCAACGCCGCGTTGCTGTTGATGTTTCGAGTTTTCCAGGGGCGGCCCTTTCAGCCGCAACTCACGCCGTGCCGACGCTCACCCTTCGGACCGGCTTTGCCGTTCGCTTCGGCATCCTGCCTGTGCAATCCGTTTTCGCGGAACGAGGAAACCTGTAGTTGATTGGAGTTTCCCCAGGGCGGTGCGGCATGAAGAGCGCACCGGTGGAATGGCGCGTGGTATGCGTTACCCTTCCGAAATCAGAGCAGGTGAATGCATGGCACGCAAAAAGGGAAATCTGATCGAAGCACTTGCGGTACTGCCTTGGCCACTGGGTGTCATTTTCGGTATCGGCGGTTTCCTCGCAGTCCGATTCGGATTACCAGCGATGATGCATGGAAATCAGTTCACCTCCGCGATCCTTCCGATTGCGATCCTCATGTCATGGTTCCTGCTGGCCGGGGGTCTACTCGGCGCGGCGATGTCATGGGTCGGTCGCCGACGACGGCATCGATTGCTCGACGCGCAACAAGGACTCGACAACATTGCCGCGCTCGGCTGGCGCCAATTCGAGCAACTGGTCGGCGAAGCATTCCGTCGCCAAGGTTACGCGGTCGAGGAGCACGGCCTGGCTGGCGCGGATGGCGGCATCGACCTCATCCTGCGCAAGGACGGTCGGCGCGTGCTCGTGCAATGCAAGCAATGGCGTCGCCGCCAGGTTCCGGTAAACGTCGCGCGCGAAATGTACGGTCTGCTCGCGCACCACCGCGCCGATTCCGTGAAGATCGCCTGCGTCGGCACATTCACGCGCGACGCCGCACGCTTCGCCGAAGGCAAGCCCATCGAACTGATCGGCGGTGAAGAACTGATGCGGATGATCCGCGAAGTGCAGGCCGCGCAGCCGGAGAACGTGCAATCTGCCGAAAGCGACGCGCCTGCACCGACAGCCTTGGCATCAAGCGCGCCCCCAGCATGTCCACGCTGCGGGAAAGCCATGGTCGAGCGAAGCAACCGCAAGACCGGGCAGAAATTCCTGGGTTGCTCGGCGTTTCCAGCTTGCAGGGGTGTGCGGTGACTTGTTCTACCCAAGCGCAACGGCCAATGAAGCTCCTTCCGAATGTGCAAACCATCGACGCTGCACGCATACGCTGGCGCGATGACAGAACCTGCGACAGGTGACAGATCTGAGAGCGTGGGGCAGGCTGGCGGAAGAGCTAGCGTTTGTCGAAACTGTCGGCTCGCGTCGCCCGAAGCTTTCTCAGATCTGACCGCCTAACAAACGCCGAAAGGCATCACCACATACATGTCAACGTTTATCGACATTGAACAAGCACTCGCCCAGTGCGGCCAAGGTCAATTTGAGAAAGTCGTCGGTGCGATCTTGGCTGCTCGCGGAGTCCGAGGACTTTCGCTTCTGGGCTCGGTGGTGGGCAAGGAAAAAACGCGTCCAGGGGTTCCTGATGCATTCGCTTCGATTGACGGTCGATCGTTTACCTTCGCCGCCTGCACGACGGAGACTGGCGCACGACAAGTCGAGAAGAAGCTTCTCGACGACGTAGCCCAGTGTGCGGACACGGATAAGACCGGAGTACAAGTCGAGGCAATCGATTCCCTCTACTTGGCGTACAACTCTGTGTTGCCGCCGGAAGCATTGACGCGAATTGCGACGTTCGCCCAGGAAAATGGCCTTTGCGTCGAGTTTCTTTCCGTGTCGGAGCTCGCAGGGGACCTTTCGCGGCGCTACACCTGGATCGCCCAGGACTTTTTCGGTATCCAGGTGGATACAGGTCAGATACTCTCCGTCGACGCGTTCGTGGACGTCTGCAACCGTGGATTGCTGGCAACGCCCCTCAACACCCAGTTTCTTTTTCGCGAGGCCGACCTTTCCAGCGCATTGGATCGTGTGGGCAACGCCGACCTCGTGATCAAAGGCGGACCTGGGACGGGGAAGACGCGATTTGCATTGGAGCTCATTCGCAAGCTCGCGGCGCAGGGGCGGCACGTTCGGTGCCTGCACAGTAGGGGACTGCCTCTCGTCCAGGACATCGATCGCCATTTTTCCGACGAGGGGTCGTATGTTGTCCTGCTAGATGATGCCAATCGTGTCAACGGTTTGGGCCCTGTCGTAGAAGCGATCCGTGACCGTGTAGGCGAGGCAAAGGTCCGCTTCCTCTTCACCGTTCGCATCTACGCATTGGAGGAAGTCCGCTCGGCACTGTTGGTCTTGTGCCGCGCGCCGGAAGAGTTGGAGCTCGCGACTTTCACCCAAGATGAGACAGAGAAATTCCTCGACGAGGGTTTCGGGATCCGCAATGCGAATTTTCAGCGGCAGATCTGGCGCCTCAGCAAGGGAAATGCGCGCTTGGCCACCATGGCGGCCAAACTGGCGCTGGAAACGCAATCATTCTCGGCGATCACCGATCTGACTCGACTGTACGACGCGTATTATCGCGCGCCGATCGAGCGCGCCGATGTCCAAGGCGCGGCGCTGATTCCTGCGCTGGCATTACTGAGCGTGATGAAGTCCTTGCGCGCTGACAACCAGGAAATGATTTCATCACTGGAGCAGACGTTTGCGTGGAGTCCGGGATCGCTTTGGCAAGCCATCTTGGAGTTGCACCGTCTCGAGTGCGTGGATTTGCACCGCAATCGGGTCGCCCGTGTCTCCGATCAGATCCTGGCCAGCTACGCCTTCTTTCTCGTATTCGTCGACCGTCGCACTCTTTCGTTCCGCACCCTGGTCGATCTTTTGGGGCCCACTCGCCTTCGGAGTATTCGCGATGTCATATTCGACATCCAGAACACCATGGACCAGCAACGAGTGCGAGATGGACTCGCAGAGGACGTCAACGGCCTACTGCATAGCGCCAGTGGTCAGTTTCAGCTGAAGCTTCTGCAGGCATTTTGGTACTTCGATCCGGACTTCGCGCTGGGGACCGTGGCGCAGGCCATCGATGCACTAGACCCATCAACGGACCCTCCCGCATTCACCGAGGAGATGCAGTTCGATGTAGTTGACATTCTGGCGGTGCTGGCATGCTTCTCGGGTGACAGCACTCGTCGACCCTTGGCATTGCATCTAGCGCTGCGCTTCATGGCCAAGCAACCGTCTCAGGGTGGCGAGATCCTGTCACTGCTAACCGCGATGCACGGCTACGGCATCCACCACTACAGCGATCAGGAAGAGTTCCAAACCCAGCAGAATGTCGCAAAGTCGCTTCGGTCTGCACTGGTGGCGGCCGACATCGCCAGAGACCTTCTGATTCGGTACGCAACAAAGATGCTACGGACGGAGTTTGAAGGGAGCTTTTCCGAAGGGATGCGCTTCACGATTTCCCGAATTCGGCTCACCTCGGGGCTCGCTGGTCCAGCGTACCGCAACCTACTCTGGGAGGGCCTACTTGAGTGTGCGGCCTACCCGGAGCGTGTCGACCCGCTCTTCACGTTACTTTGGGACTATGCCCGACAGAGCCGGGGCGACACCGATGTCGCCCCGGTCCTTGCAGAAGATCTGCCTTGGGTGACAAAACTATTCCTCGAGATTGCATCTGGCGACCGACCTGCGGATTGCGCGCTGGCCACAGCGCTCAATCGCCGATTCGTCTCGGTCGGACTGGAGGACTTCATCGGCATTGCGGCTAGCTTCGAGTCGGAGGTGAACCAGCTGGCGCGACTACTCGCACCGGACTGGGACAAAGCGGCTGAGGACTATGAAGCAGAAGAAAAGGAACGGCGCGGCCGCTTGATTCATACCTACGCGGAAAAGGATGCTCAAACACTCGTGCGCCTGTTCCTCTCGGCCACTCAGATTCCCGGCGCCAACAAGCACGTGGTAATCACGGCTTGGCAACAACTGCTCGACCACTGGGCTGAGAACGACTCCACCAGGCTGCAGGTCGTGACCGAATTGGGGTTACAAACTCCGATGGCCGTCGAGTTCCGCACGTTTGGATGGGTGGGCGCGCTCATTCGGGGTCGCGGCAAAGAGGCCGCTAGGGCGGTGATCGCCGGTTCCCCGGTTGAAGTTAGGACATCGTGGCAACAGGCATTCTTGTCCTCATTGCCCGCCGACGAGATATCTGAGGCCGATGTGGAGGAGTATCTCGCAGCGCTGGCTAGGCCAGGTACGATACCGCTGTGGGTTCGAGATCTGCAGCATTACATGCACAAATCGTCCCGCTTCCTGCCTCGCCTGATTGAGACGTTGCTCACTCGTGATGATGCTGCCGGGCCGCTGATACACCTGCTATCTCACTTGGACGGAAAGGATCTCGAACTCGTTCGGGAACAGATGGGTAGTGAGTCGGAGCTGCTCGCACGGGCCTTCCTGACAGCTTCGATCGAGGCGCCCATGCATTGTTACTTTGATTACAACGCCGCGCTTTTCGATCTCCTGCTCGACATCCGCCCTGAATTCCTCAGTGAGTATGTGCAGGCCAAGGTCCGTCGGGAGCGGTTGATCTCCCGCTTCTCCGAGAACCACCGCGACTACGGCCGCCTATGGAAGCGAACAGACTGGTCTGTTCGCCTCGTTGAGTTGCTCGAAGCGCTGGCCGTTGCTGGCGTTCGCACCTACGAGGAGCACTTGCTCGCGTGGCTTCCAGTGCGCGGAGAGCATGGCCGTTTGCAAGCCGACGTACTGGACCACCTGCGGGCCGTTGTCAGCCAGTACGCCGAGCATGTGGTGTTCATGCAGATCGTGTTCTCGGGCGTGAGTGATCTGGCAGAAGATCAGCGGTTAGAGTTGTGGAGCGACTTCCTAGCGAAGAACCAGGATCTCGACGCCTTCAAGGCACTCCCCTTGCTGCCGAGCCATTGGGGCGGCACCGGAAGCCTGGTGCCGGTGCTACAGGCGCGAGTTCGCTTTCTGGAGCGGTTGGCGGAGATCGTGACCAAGCCCGCGCTGATTGGCCATCGAATGCACGTTTCGGAGGCGATCCGTGCGGGGCAACGGCAGGTTGACGCGGAAGTTGAAAGCGACTTTGTCGAACGCGATTAGGAATGCGATGTGGACGCTATGGGACAGTCAAACGGGGTGCCAGCCTAGTGAAAACCGGAAGCGCTCCACATCAGGCGATGTGGTATTTCAGGGAGTCTGGCTACACCTCGAAGACGCTGGATTCCGGCCTTCGCCGGAATGACGAGCTCGGGGACTCCTCATGCGCGGAGCATTGCCCTATGGGTCACGTGAGTTTGATTCGTCTAGCATCGACCTCGTGCAGGCTTCCAGAGGGCCGAGATGCTGGACGACGACGGCGGCAATAGTCAGCGGGTCGATGTTGCCGAGATAGTTGTGCACGAGAATGTTTCGAAAACCGCTGATCTGTCGCCAGGGAATCGCTGGGAACTTCGTTTTGAGTTCATCGGGGAGTAACTGCGTCGCCTCCGACAGGGTTTGCAGGTTGCGCAGCGTGGCGTCGTAAAGAATGTCGTCTTGGGTAATGTCTCCACGCTCTTGGATTCGGCGCAGTTTGGCAATCGCATCCAAAATGTGCAGTGCATAGAGTTGCCAGGGCTTGCTCATAACTCGACCGCTTCGACGATGACGCGAGATCGAATGTGCGGGCCGAGTTCGTGCTCCGGAACGACGTCCACCGGGCGATTGAGCAGTTGTGAAAGCTCGTCGGTCAGAGGCATCCGCTGGGCGAAAAGGTCGTATCCGCGTGGAAACTCGACGAGGAAATCGATATCGCTGTGGTCGCTTTCTTCGCCGCGGGCGACGGAGCCGAACACGCGAATGTGCTTCGCTCCGAACTTGCGCCCGAGCGCTTCGATGGCTTTACGTTTGGTGCGCAATTGATCGAGCAGCATGCGTATGGTCCTCTTGCCTCCCTTGACGGGCGGAGGCTTAGCTTAACCCGCGCGCCCGTTCATGAATAATGCGGGTCAACGAATTGGGGAGCTTCGCGGCGCGGGGCAGGCTGTCAGGTCTTTCCTGAGCGCTCTTCACACCGCCTGGCGTAGTCCGGTGACATGCACTGGCGCAGTTGCGGCCATTGCTTGCTCCAGAACTCAGGAACGTGGATCCGCCAGGCGGG
>CAUJKE010000146.1 GCA_963205385.1 Planctomycetota bacterium
GGCCGCGCAGGCGGCGGAAGCCAAAGCGAAACAGTTTGGCGAGGACGCTACGAAGTCGGACGAAGAAAAGAAGCAAGCCACTGATGAAGCCGCTGCCCAGCGATCCGCCGCTGGGGCAGCCCAAGCCGCTCTCGCGCAGGCCCAACAGGCTGAGCAGCAAGCGTCGGCTCAGGCGGCGGATGCGGCGCTGAAACTGACGGCGGCAGGCGAACAGAAGAAATCAGCCGACGAGGCTCTAGCCAACGCTAATAGCCAAGTGGCTACCGCGACGGCCGCGCACACTGCGGCTCAGGCAGCCGCCGGGAATCTGATTCAACTCGATGCCGCGAACGCCACCGCCGCGGCCGATGCCGCGGCGAAGCGAAAACTGGCCAACGACGCCAAAGCGGTGCTGGCCCCGGTGCAGCAGAAGTTGGAGCAAGCACGGAATCAAGCGGTCGCCGCTGCGCAAACACTGACTCGGGCCGAAGATCGAAAGCGCGGGGCCGAAGAGGGCCTGGCGAATCTCAAGGTCCGGATCGAGGCAGCCAAACAATCGCACGAGGCGGATGAACAAGCCGCCGCTCTGGCAGAGGCCGCGGCGGCGCCGCTCCAGGCAGAAGCAGAGCGGACACGCGCCGCCCATGCCGCCGCGGTGAAGTTGTCTTTCGACAATCTGGCCCTCGCCGACCAGGCCAAGACGGTGCTCTACCGCCTGGTCGCGAGCCGCAAGGTGACCACCGTGATGGAGAGTTCCGAACCGCCGAAGCCTGCCGGTCGGATCGACGAGATCGTGTTTGCGAAGTTGAATGCGTTGGGTATTCAGCCGGTCCTCTGCTCGGATTCCGTGTTTATCCGCCGCGCCTATCTGGATCTGACTGGCACGCTCCCATCCGCGGACGAGGCCAAAGCGTTCATTCAGGATGCGGACCCGAACAAACGCATCGCCTTGATCGATCGATTGTTGGAAGAAACGGCACACGTTCATTATTGGACGATGAAATGGTGTGATATCCTGCGCGTCAAAGCGGAATTTCCCGTCAAGGTCTGGCCCAACGCAGCCCAGGCCTATCATCGCTGGGTGTGGGAATCGATCGCCCGCAACAAGCCTTATGACCAGTTCGCGCGCGAACTGCTCACGTCCAGCGGCAGTAACTATCGTGTGGGCCCGGTCAACTTCTATCGGGCCATTCAAGACAAGACGCCCGGCGACATCGCTTCCTCGGCCGGCCTGGCGTTAATGGGGACGCGAGTCGACTTCTGGCCGGAAGACCGGCGCACGAACATGGCGGTCTTCTTTTCGCAGGTGGGCTTCAAGCCTACGAGCGAGTGGAAAGAGGAGATCGTGTTTTGGGATCCGCTGAACTCGGCCGCGCTTCCCAGCAGCACCGCTCAAGGCATCGACAATATCGCTCATTCGGTCACGGCGACCAACCAGATTGCACAAGCACTCGCTGAGCCGATGAGTGAAAACGGGCCGCTGGAGGTCGTCTTTCCGGACGGCAGCAAGGCCACGCTTTCGCCCCAGCAGGATCCGCGCGAAGCATTTGCCGATTGGCTGATTCGGCCAGAGAATCCCTGGTTTAACAAAGCGATTGCCAACCGCACCTGGGCCTGGGCGATGGGGCGCGGCATTATCGAGGAGGCTGACGACATTCGGGACGATAACCCGGCCAGCATCCCCGAACTGCTCACCTACCTGGAGCAAGAACTTGTCGCCAATCACTACGATCTGAAACATCTCAAGCGGTTGATCTTCACGTCCACAACGTACCAACTCTCCTCCATACCCCGCGTGAAAACGCCTGAAGCGGAAGCCTGTTTTGCCAGCTATAAACTGCGGCGCATCGAGGCCGAAGTGTTGATCGACGCGCTCAACGACATCACCGGCAGTTCCGATCTGTACACGAGCGCCGTTCCCGAGCCGTTCACCTACATTCCAAAGCAGGTGACAGCGGTGGCGCTGGCCGACGGCAGCGTCACGAGTTCCTTCCTGGCGTTGTTCGGGCGCTCGTCGCGGTCCACGGGGATGGAAAACGAGCGGGTCAATGAGTTGGCCTCGTCGCAGTGGCTGCACATGCTCAATTCCGCCACGATTCAAAGCAAGCTGCAGAACGGCCCGACGCTCGGCGCGATCGTTTCCTCCGGCGCCCCGGCCAGTGAAATCACCGAAAAGCTGTACCTGACAATTCTCTCACGGTTCCCCACGGACGACGACCTCAAGGCCGCCGAGGAATATGCTCAGACCGGAGTAACCAAAGGCCGTGACGTCTGGCTCGACCTGGCCTGGGCGTTACTCAATAGTCCCGAGTTTCTCATGCGGCATTGATGAATCGGATGATGTCTCAAGCGATTCCGCAATTACCCCCGAGCACGAAAAAGGAGAGCTAAGAACATGAGCAAAAGCCAAAATGCCGACCATCAACGGCACATTTCTCGGCGCGAGGCTCTGCAACGCGGCGCGGCTGGCGCGGCAGGCGCGGCGAGTGTAATTGCAGCAGGCGGTTTGAACCGCGTCCTGGCGGATGAACCCGCGAAGACGCCTGAACAGATCGAGGCCGAACAAAAGGCAACCAAAGACGCGGCGGTTCACGCCCGGGTCAAGAAGGGGCAGACGAAGTCGATCATCCAGATCTTCCTGTGGGGAGGCATGTCGCACAACGACACCTGGGATCCCAAGCCGGGCGCTGGATACGACTACCAAGGCGAGTTTGAGAAGCTCACGTCCACCAAGGTTCCGGGCACGCAGCTAAACGCCTTGTTTCCTCAATTAGCCAAACACGCCGATAAGTACTCGCTGATTCGCAGCATGACCCATGGCAACAACGGCCATGAGACCGCAGCCTATCTGATGCAAACCGGCCACATGCCTGGCGGGCGACTGGCCTACCCCAGCGTCGGCGCGACGTTTGCCTACTTCAAGCGGAACGAGTACAAGGGGCTGCTCCCGCCGAATATCGTGATGCTCCAGGCGGCTGGCCGATTTTCGGAAGAAGGCTTTCTAGGCCCCGCCTATAAGCCGTTCGCGACCGGCGGAGATCCCAATGCGGCCCGCTTTGAAGTGCAGGGAATTGTCAACAGGGGAATCAACGACCCACGGCAGAAAGCGCGTCGTGAATTGGTTGATAAGGTCAACCTATTAGGCTACGGCGTCGCCGACGCGCCCACGATGGCGGCCTCCGAAGAAGCCAGAGAAAAAGCCTACGGGCTAATCTTGGGCCAGGGCCGGGAGGTCTTCAATCTGGAAAACGAACCGACGGAACTCAGAGATCGGTACGGGCGAAACACGTTCGGGCAGGAATGCCTCGCGGCGCGGCGGATGGTGGAGGCCGGTGTGCCTTATATTACCGTCAGTTTCCCCGGTGGTTGGGACACGCATTCAAACCACTTCGCCACCATGAAGCGACAGTGCCCCATGCTCGACCAGGGGCTCGCAACGCTGCTCGAGGATTTAAGCGATCGGGGCTTGCTTGAGAGCACCATCGTCTGGTGTACCGGCGAGTTTGGCCGGACGCCGAAGGTGGACTGGGAACCGCCTTGGAACGGCGGCCGTGGTCACTTTGGCCAGGTCTTTAGCGTCCTGGTCGCAGGCGGCGGATTCAAAGGTGGTCATGTGGTCGGCGCCTCCGACGAAAAAGGGGAGCGCGTCAAGGACAGACCCGTCTATCCCGCGGATTTACTCGGCAGCATCTATCTGCTCGCCGGTATCGACGTGAACGCAACATTACCTCACCCGTTGGGTCTGGATGCCCGCGTCCTCGACGTTGAAAACGAAAAACAAAAGTCCGCCGGATTGTTAGAAGAAATCATGTAACTGGAGAGGTCGATGAGTCGTTTCAAGAAACTTCCAATCCTGTGCCTGGCGCTAGTGCTAGCCGCGGCGGCCACCGCCCAGGCGCAGAATCAGTACATCGGTTACGTCTATCCCGCCGGCGGCCAGCAAGGGACGACCTTTCCCATTCGGCTGGGCGGGCAGGGGTTAGCGCAGGCTTCTGATTTAGTCGTCAGCGGCGACGGAGTTTCCGTTCGGCTGATTGATTATTTCAGAGTCATGAGCAACGAGGAATTCAGTTTGCTCCGTCAGCAATTGGCGGAATTGGAAAAGAAGGAATCGACGATCGACGACGCGATGGTCAACAGGATGTCCATGCTGGAACTCCCTGCGAGTCTCTCATCGCCTGAGAAAGAACCAGCCCCCACGGACGCCAACAGCAACCCGCCGCCGTCCGAGCAGGAAGCCGCCAAACAAAAGCTCATCCGGCGGATTCAAATGCGGTTTGCCGAAGACGAACGCAACGCCGCGGTGCGTGCGCACACGGAGCTTGTTTTTGCCGAAGTCACCGTGGCGCCTGACGCCACGCCGGGACGCCGTGAGATTCGCGTGATTACCAAGCGAGGCATCTCCAACGCGATGTCCTTCTATGTGGGCCAGGTTCCCGAAGTTGCTCGCCGACCGATGAAGACCTCGCAGTTACCAGTGCTTGGCAAGGAAGAATTAGCGCAGCGCAAACGACCGCCGGAAGAAGAGGAAGTGCAGGTGACCGTGCCGTGTACGATGAACGGCCAAATCGCGGCGGGGGAAATGAACCGGTATCGCTTCTCGGCCAGCAAGGGGCAGCGCCTGGTCATCACGGCGAAAGCTCGAGAGTTGAGTCCCTACGTGGCCGACGGCGTCCCCGGTTGGTTTCAAGCCGTGCTCAGACTGCACGATTCAGCCGGCAACGAGGTGGCCTACAACGACGATTACCACAATCACCCCGATCCGGTGCTATATGTCGAAGTGCCCGCCGATGGCGAGTACGTGCTCACCATTAACGAAGCGCTGTTTCGCGGGCGTGAAAGTTTCGTGTATCGGATCACGATCGGCGAACTGCCGTTTATCACCAGCATTTTCCCGCTGGGAGGCCGAGTGGGCGAACCAGTCAAGATCGAGATGGAAGGCTGGAATCTGGAACAGGCAACGCTCGCCACTCCTCCTTTGAACGCTCCGCCCTCGGTGGTGCAACTCACCGCGACAGATGGGAATTATGTCTCCAATGACCTGCCGTTTGTGCTGGACACGCTCCCCGAATGCCTGGACGCCGAACCAAACAACGATCCGGCCACAGCGCAGAAAATTAGTCTGCCGATGATCGTCAACGGGCGCGCGGATCAGCCGGGCGACTGGGATGTGTTCGCGGTGGATGGCAAAGCAGGCGAGACCATTGTCGCGGAAGTTCAGGCGCGGCGACTCGGTTCGCCGTTTGATTCCTTCCTCAAAGTCACCGGTCCCGAAGGCAAGGTCATCGCGCTGAACGACGATCACTTTGACGCGGCTTCGGGCTTGAATACGGACCATGCCGATTCCTACCTCATGGTGAAACTCCCCGCCGACGGCACGTATTTCGTTCATCTGGGAAACACCCGGCAAGACAGTGGTAAGGAATTCGCTTACCGGCTACGCATCAGCCAGCCGCGGCCGGACTTTGAATTGCGCCTGCTCCCTTCGCGGGTTGTGCTCCGCAGCAAGTCCTCGGCCGCACTGACGGTCTACGCTATCCGCCGAGACGGATTCAACGGGCCAATCAAACTCAGCTTCAAAGACCTGCCGGAAGGGTTTGAATCCGGCGGCGCGACGCTCGCAGCCGGCGCGGAAGTGGTCAGTCTGGCGGTGAAAACCAGCCTCACCGAAACAGAGCAGCCGGTCAAACTGACAGTCGTCGGGAGCGCGACCATTGGGGATCAAGAAGTTGTCCACCAGGCCGTGCCGACCGAGGACAAAATGCAGGCCTTTCTCTGGCGACATCTGCTCCCTGCCGAAGACTTGCCAGCACTGGTCTACGATCCTGCCTTCCAACCTCTCGCCGAGCGCATTCGCCCCCTCATTCGTGACGAGGACCGGCCCAAGGATGTCAAGCGAGACCTGCAAAAATCATCGGTCGATTGGTACATGCGCCAGTTCGAGGGCCTCTACCAAGAGTGGTACTTGACCGATGAGTTCGCCAATCGCGAGATCGCAAAGATCGAAGCCCGGCTGATTTCTGACTAACCCACCGAACTAACCCACCGACGAAACCTTTGGCATTGACGGCGTAAGCTGTCAGCTTGCGAACTAGCGAACCAGCAAACTGCCAGCCGGCAGTTTACGCCGCTTGGGACTGACCTCACAAGTCGAGGAATTATGAGATACCCTGACACGGAAGCCTCAATAGTGGACGAAACATTGTCAACAGACGAACCATCGTCCTGCGAACACGCGCCCATTTGTTATCGCATGGAACCAGCGAAACGCATGCTCGCGCAAGGCGCGTGCGGTCGCGATCGTGCGGTGCCGCGGTCGGGCAGTCCCTACGACGCGGCGCCTTGTCTGTTGAGCGATCAACAACATTCGGTGGTCGATCTGGAAAAGGTCAGCCGTGTCGCGTTGATGGTCACGCCTGAGGCCACCGGCGACGTGAAAGACGAAGCGTGGGAAGCGATATCGACCATTCGAGCCATTTTGAGGCAGCAGCCAGAGCCGATGACGGTGACGATGCAGACCGTGTTCCTGCGCCGCGCCGAGGACGAAGCGGTCTGTCGCCGGTTGTTTGACGCCTATTACGGTGAGCGGATGCCGGCCACAAGTTTTGTGGTCCAGTCCCCCTGCGGCGGCCAGTCGCTTGCGATCGAGGCCTGGGCTTTGGGCGGGAAAAACGCCAACGTCGAGTTCCTTGCCCCAGACGTCGTTTCCGTCACGTACGATGGTTTGCGCTGGATTCATCTGGGAGGTATCACGCCGCCGGTCGGCGTCACGTCATCCTATGAGCAAAGTCAGCATGTCTTCGCTGAAATGGCCAACCGCTTGAAATTCGCCGGTGCTTCGTTTCGTGATGTCGTCCGCACGTGGTTGTATACAGGCAACATCACTTGCCTGGAGAACGGCATTGAACGCTATCGGGAACTAAACCGCGCTCGCACCGAGTTCTTCGAAGCCCAGCATGCGCAAGCGTGCATGCCGCTCGGGCCGGATGCTGAAATTCGCTACCCGGCCAGCACCGGAATCGGCATGGCCTCGCCCAACATCGATGTCGGCTGCCTGGCGCTGCAAACCATCCGCCGTGATGTGCAGTTGTTAACGCTGGAGAATCCTCGCCAGACGGCAGCCTTTGATTATGATGCCAGTTTCTCCATCAAAAGCCCCAAGTTTTCCCGCGCGATGGCGGTTGTGATCGGTGATTATGTCACCACCTGGGTTTCGGGGACCGCCAGTATCGTTGATTCCGAAAGCGTTTACTTGGGCGATGCCGCGCGGCAGACCGAGCAAACCATTGATAACATCCAAAATCTAATCGCGCGCGAAAACTTCGCGCGGCACGGCGTGCTGGGCGCTGGGACCGAGCTATCGGATCTGGCCAAGGTCCGGGTGTATATCAAACGCCTGGAGGATTACGAAGCCTGCCGCGAAGTCTGCGAACGTCGCTTCGGCGCGATCCCCACGATTTATGCGCAGGCCGACGTCTGTCGCCCGGAACTGCTGGTCGAGATCGAAGGCGTCGCGTTTTCGCGCTGCGATTTCTGACGCCGCGCGGGACAACATCCGGCGGCACGACCGCAGCGCGCGATTGCTGCGGTCGCTAGTAGATGGAATGACCCGCTCCACGTCGTCAACTGCTTATTCCGTGCGCCACAGCCATTTCAACGATTCCGGCAAAATCGCGCCGCCGTGTTTGCCGTTGTGGCCCCCTTCGCCGCCGACGAATTGGTAGTCGTAGCCTTTGAACTTGAGGGCGGCTGCTAGCTGTTGATTGGAGAGCCACCAGTTGCCGTGCGCGTTGTCTAAATCTTCGCTGCCGTCCTGCAGGAAGACGCGAATCGGTTTGTTGTCCGTTTTGCGAATCAATGCCGGATAGACATGCCCGCCGCGGATGTTCGTAAAGCTCCCCACGTGGCTGAGCACTTTGCGAAACTGATCCGGGCGCTCCCACGCGACCGTCCACGCGCAGATGCCGCCAGAACTGATGCCGCAAATCGCGCGTTGGTCGGGGTCGTCCGTGAGTTTCACCTCCTTGCCAACCTCCGGCAGGATCTCTTCGAGCAAGAACCGCGCGTATTGATCGCTCAGCGTGTCGTATTCGAAACTGCGATTGTTCGCCTTCCAGGGATTCTCCGGCACGCTGGTTCCGTTGTGGCCGGGGTTGATGAAGATGCCGACGATCACCGGCAATTCGCCGCGCTGGATGAGATTATCGAGCACGACGGGAACGCGAAATTCGCCGTCCTCCTTCACATACGCATGACCGTCCTGAAAGACCATTACAGCCGCCGGCTGCTCGCCTTTATATTGGGCGGGGACATACACGTAATACTCGCGAATCGTGTCGGGGAAGACCTTGCTCGTGTGCAAATGTTTGGTCACTTTTCCCTGCGGCACGCCTTCATGGCGTTGCGAGTCGGGGCCGAGCGTGTAGGCGTCGTCTTTGGCGAACGCGACGGCGGCGGGGAGCAAAAGCAAGAGCGCTAAGGGGTGGATTCTCATGCGGCAGTCCAGCGAAAGGATGTAAAGGGGTGGGTTAACGCGACGCGCGCATTGTATCGCGCCGCGAAACCGGTGTGCGATGACGAGTTGCCAACCCCGAGGACTTTTTTATGCACGCGGTCGCGCGGCATGTTATGCTGGGAGGCGTCCCCGAGATCGTATGTCTACTGTCGCTATCCTTGGAGTCTTGTTATGTCTCGGCTACGCATCTCGTTACCGCTCGCTCTCCTGTTGCTCACGCCGCTTGCGGCCCAAGCCCAATACAACGATCTCCGCGCGCCCGTGCTGGAGGACGTCCCCGGCGCCGCGGAAGCGTTTAACAAAGAAGTCACGGAGACGAACGCCGAAGTGATGAAGTATTCCGACGCCGACGGCGACGGCGTGCTGTCCTATCCCGAATCTCAAAACGCCTTGACCAAAGTGATCGACCTCATGATCGATCGCCTGCCCAACGCCGGCTACATCTCCGGCGGCGAAGTCACGATCGAGCGGATGCGGCAAAAAATCATGCGCCATGTCTCCGACAAGAATCGCGACGGCAAACTGGATGCCCATGAGTTGGAGAGCTTCGTCGGCTTTGCGATTGCGGAACGCGAGCGGACGCGGCGGACCCCCTACGACGCGCAATTTCGTCTGACGATGGACGAAGCCCGCAAGAAGATTCACCTCTCGGACTTTCGCCGGGAAGCGGCGCTAATCAAGTTCGCCAACCTCAAGTGGCAACTGCGCGGCGAGCAGCAACGCAAAGAATTCTGGTACGAAGTGCAAGCGCGCCGCCGCGCGATGCGTGCGGAAGCCGATGCCGAGATCGCCGAATCCCGCTACGAAACCGAGCAAATCTGGAAGGCCCGCAAGGAGCAGAAGGAAAAGGAACAACAAGCGCAACAGCAGCAGGAACAAACCCAGAACGAGGCGGAAGCGCCGCTTTTGCCCCCGCCGCAGCAATAAAATCGCGCCCACAGTTGGGGCGCTTGGCTCTTGAAAGCAGCCGCGAAGCCGCGATACTGACAACTTGTCAGGTCGCCGTTACGCGGCTGCATTCTGCTGACGGAAAATGCGCCCAGTGTCGCGCGCCCCTTGCGTATACAATGCCGCAAGTGGTGGACGTTAGGTTGCCGGACGACCTCGGTCAACACAAGTTCAATCCCCCTTCGCCGCTGGGCGCCGGCCAGCGCCAACGCTTTTTTCACGACGGGCCAGCAACTTCGTGGGAAGAAGTCTTTACGCATCATGCCCATCAAGTTCAAACGGACCTTGCGGCGGAGCAAATTGCGGAGCTCGCCGAGTTTCTGCGTAGCTTGTGACGGCTGACGCGCGGCTCTTGGTCATCACTCACTCCGAGCTGAACAATTCATGGATCCCATTCAAAGTGTGCTCGTCCTGGGGGGCGGTAGCGCCGGCTTGCTCGCGGCGATTACGCTCAAGCGCAAATTGCCAACGCTCGACGTGACGGTGTTGTATTCGCCGGAGATCGGCGTGATTGGCGTCGGCGAAGGGACGACCAACTACGTGCCCGAACATTTGCACGGTTATTTGGGCGTGCCAATGGGGGAATTTTTCGCCGAGGCGCAACCTTCTTGGAAGCTGGGCGTGCGGTTTTTGTGGGGCCCACGGCGGGAGTTCTATTATCCGTTCGCGCTCACCGCCGATCGCCGCGAGCCAGGGCTGGCGCGCAGTGTGGGCTACTATGTCGCTGCCGACTCTTCCTACACCGATCGCACCTCCGCTCTCATGGCGCAAGGCCGGGCGTTCGTGCGACTGGACAACGGCGCGCCGCTAATTGAGCGGAACGTGGCGTACCACCTCGAGAATGAAATGCTCGTGCGTTATCTCGAACGTCTGGCGGATGTCTGCGGCGTACGGCGACGGATGGGGACCGTCGAACACGTCGCCCAGGACGGGCACGGCGTGCGCGAATTGAAGCTCACTACCGGTGAAACCGTGACCGCCGATTTGTTCGTCGATTGTTCCGGTTTTCGGAGCGAACTGCTCGGCGCCGCGCTAGAGGAGCCATTTATCGACTTCCGCAAGTCGCTGTTGTGCGATCGCGCGGTGCTCGGCGGGTGGGACCGCACCGATGAACCGATCCTGCCTTTTACCACGGCCGAAACGATGAGCGGCGGTTGGTGCTGGCAGATCGAGCACGAACATCGCATCAACCGAGGTTACGTTTACAGCAGCGACTTCACCACCGATGCCGCCGCCGAGGCGGAATTCCGCGCCGCTCATCCGCGCCTCACCAAGACGCGCCTGGTGAAGTTCACCACCGGTTACTACCGCCGCTGTTGGGTCAAAAATGTCGTCGCAATTGGCAACGCCGCCGGTTTCGTGGAACCCCTGGAAGCGACAGCGATCTTTGTCATCTGCGCCGTCTCGCAAGCCCTAGCCGAGAGCCTGGCGGAAAGCAAGCAACGTCCCGAAGACGCCATGCGCCAGCAGGTGAATGAATATTCGCGCCGCATTTGGGAAAGCATCCGTAACTTTTTGGCGGTCCATTATCGGTTTAACTCCCGCTTGGAGACACCCTTTTGGCAAGCGTGCCGCGCGGACGTGGACCTCGCCGGGGCGCGCCCCATCGTCGATTATTATCAAGCGTATGGCCCCAGCGGACTTTGGCGACATACGTTGATCGATCCGATTGATCCCTTTCGGTTGGATGGCTATTACTGTTTGTTGCTGGGGCAGCAAGTTCCGTTCGCGCAGAAGTATGAGCCCTCGCCTGAAGAATATGCGCGGTGGCAAGCGCTCCAAGGCGAGTGGAAGCTGATTGCGGAACGGGGCTTTAGCATTGCCGAGGCGTTGGAAATTGTCCGCTCCCCCGCCTGGCAATGGAATCCCGGCTTCTACGCCAGACAATAAGGCCGCCTCTCGTTTTCAAGACGGCGCCAGTTACATAGAATCTTACCGAATGGCTAATCTCGTCTCTTCGCATGGAAGGATGCCCCTTGGCTACGCCGCAAAAGGTTTACATCGTTGGCATTGGCGATGATGGGGTGGAAGGCCTCGCCGCCCGCTCGCAGCAATTGCTGCGCGAAGCCGAACTCCTGATTGGGGCGGATCGGGCGCTCCGCGCAATTCCCGCCAGCCAAGCGCAGCGGATCGAGATCGGCGTCGATCTGGAGGCGATCATCGAGCGGATCGACAAATCGCCGGCGCAAAAAGTGGTGATTCTCGCTTCCGGTGATCCGCTGTTTTATGGCACGGCCCGGTACCTTACGGATCGGCTCGGCAAGGATCGGTTCGAGGTGCTCCCGCATGTCAGCAGCATGCAACTGGCCTTCGCCCGCGTGAAAGAGACCTGGGACGAAGCCTATCTGACGAACCTGGCGACGCAGTCGCTCGACGTGGCGGTGGAGAAGATTCGCACCGCGGAAAAAGTAGGCATCTTCACCACCGAGCAGCATTCACCGGCGGTTGTGGCTCAAGCGCTGCTTGCGCGCAAAATCGACTATTTCAGCGCGTATGTGTGTGAGAACCTCGGCGCGCCGGATGAGCGGGTGATGCAGGGGGACTTGTCCGAAATCGCCACGCAAGCCTTCGGGCCGCTCAACGTCATGATTCTCGTGCGCCAGCCGGATGTGCCGGACCGGCCAACTTCGATGGTCGGCACGCGGATGTTTGGCAACCCCGATGAGTCCTTTCTGCAATCGCAGCCCAAGCGGGGCTTGCTCACGCCGGCGGAAGTGCGGGCGATTGCGCTCGCGGAACTCGACTTGGGCCCCAATAGCATTGTGTGGGACGTCGGGGCCGGCAGCGGTTCGGTCGCCATTGAAGCCGCGCGGCTCGCGTCCGGCGGCCAGGTCTTTGCCATTGAAATGGACCCTGAAGATCATGGTCTGATTCTGGCCAACGCCGAACGTTTTGCGGTGAAAAATCTCGTGCCGGTGCTCGGCCAGGCGCCTGATTGCTGGGAAAAGCTCCCCCCTCCCGACGCGATTTTCGTCGGCGGCTCCGGACGCCAGGTCAGTCGCATCGTGGAACTCGCCTTCGCGCGGCTCAAACTCGGCGGGCGCATCGTCGCGAACGTGGGCAGCATCGAGAATCTGGACGCCGTCTATCAATCGCTAGTCCGCAGTGGGGGTGATGCCTCCGTCTGGATGGTGAATCTTGCCCGCGGCATACAACAAATCGATCGAATGCGCTTCGAAGCGCTCAACCCCACATTTTTGGTGGGATGCGTGAAGCGATAGTCCATACTGTGGCGGAGTTCGTACCCGTGTTCAACCCGCCGGGGGGCCATTCATGGCCCTTCTTGCTGTGCGGCTTCAGTCCCCAGCCCCGGCGCGGTACCGCGCCGAAACGCTCATGAATGATCCGCACGAGGCGGATGGGGGCGTGGCTGGCGCGTACACGTTGCCGCTTCTCACGGCTAAATGGAGGTCTGACTCTGGGTGCACATCGCCAGTAGCGGCTTGAAGTAGGCGTCGTGGCTGGCGATTAGCGGGCCGGCGACGCTGAGTGTTGGCTGTTCGGGGCGTACGTCTCCCAACCATGTGCCGCCGCGCAGTTTTACGTCGCCTGCCAAATATCCGCGGACGCGCTCCGCCGTGCAATCGCCGTCGGCCCGCCACAACAGCACCGGGCGGTCACCGAGCGCAAAGACGATCAAGCGACTGCCGATGCCGACGAGCCAGTTCTGGGACTTGGGAAACGACGGCGCGTGCGTCCCTTCCGGCCATTCGAACGAGACGCTGCCATACACAAACTTCGGCGGCTCCTGCGGAGGGGCGACATCCAACACCGCGCGGGCGACAGCCGGCGGAAAACGCTTCTCCGGGGCGTTGGAGGGGAGGCGTTCCGCCAAGAGGGCGACGTATTTCTTGTCGAGCAGTTGCCGCATTTTCTTGGCGTCAAAACGCAGATAGGTGGCCACATCGACCAGTACCTCGTCGATCACGCCTTCATGCGGCGCTGTTTGCGCGGCGAGACTCGCGAGATCGTCCAGATATTTGTTGACAAGCGGCGACGCGGGATCGAGCGCCGGCTGTTCGAAGAAGTACGGCGGGTTTTCCATGAGGGTCGCGAGCACTTGGGCCTGCTGCGCTGGCGGGAGATCTTCAAACAGACGCGACTTGTGGAGCAAGGGCTCGAGTTGCTCCGGTTCGCGCTCCTTGATCGCCAATAAAAAACTGGCGAGCGAGCGGATCGCCTCTTCCGTTTGCGCTTCCAAGTTCCGCTGATCGCCCCGCGCGACGATGCTCAACTTGACGCCTAACCGATCCTCGACCCCCTTTCGCCAGGCGGCGACGCGGTCAGGCGTTTGCCCATGAATAAACGTCGCCAGGAATCGCTCCAAGCGGCGCGCGATGGCCATTTTTTCCTCGGCAGTCAGGAGCACGCGCCCTTGATAGCGCTCCGGCTCGGCGCTCGCATGCGCGGCGAGGGCCCGATAGAGATAGACGCGGTCGTACTCGTGACGCAATATCAGTGCGCCAACTTCCTTGAGGGCGTGCGATAGACTTTCGCGCGAGGCCGGAAAGCGATGCACCAGTTCGGTGAGTTCGACGGCATAGAGCCAATTCGGATCACGGTGCCGAAAATCGCCGCCGTACATGCCAGCCACTTCGTGCCCAATCACGCGAATCACGCTTTGCAGCATCGTCATCGCCTGGCGATGCAAGATTTGCGTGGCGAGTTGCTTGGCTCCTTCCTTGCCCCACGCGCCTAAGAACCACCATGCGGCGAGCGTGAGCGGATTCGCCCCCATCGCGAAGCGGCCGAGATAGTAGGCGCTGTTGAAGTACGGCCAATACGGCTCGCTCGACCGCATCATGCCGTACGCCTTCACGCCTTGACGCACATAGCCATACAAACTGGCGAAGCTGTACTCCTTGACGTTCAGCGGCAACTGCTCGATCAGTACGAGCGTCTGCAAGCAAACGCGGCTCGCGGAACGCAAGACTTGCGCCATGCTCGTTTCTAGCAGCGGTTCTTTGACGTCCGGTTGATAAATTCTAGCGACGCGTGTGACAAGGGCTAAGAGATCGTCGCGGACCAGCTTGACGCGGAACTCCCCTTCCACGACGTATTTATTGCTGAGAATGTCCTCGAACACGCGCTGCGTTTCGACATTCAGCAACTCCTCCAACTGCCGGTCCTGGCGCGACAGTCTGCTCAACTCCTGCTCCGTTGGCGTGGAATGCGAGGCCAGGTCGAGCGGCTGCGGAAACTCCATCCACTCATGAAACGTGAGCAACTTACCGGAGAGGGCCCGCTCGCGGCTGTCGAGCCGCTCGGAGTGTTCAGAAAGCTGGGACTCGATCGCTTCGCGGGCGGCTTGCCACTGGGTTTCATCCACCGCGAGCTGGCGCTGTTTGGCGTGAATGTCCGAACGGAGCGTGGCGAGGTCGAGTTCTTCGAGCGTTAGCCGGCGTTGAAACCACAGTGCGCCGCCGGCGGCCGCCAATCCGCCCAGCCACACGCCCCACTGCCACCAGCCGAGCGCCTCGCGCGCAGGCCAGGCGCACGCGAACATGACCACCACGCCGGTCAGCACCAGCGCTGCGGGGAGCCATTCGCGGCGAAAGGGAGAATCAGTCGTCATGCTTGTATCGTAGCGGGCCAAACGGACAGGGGCACGGCCCGGCCATCGAATTACTCTTGTCACTATCGGACAAGACCGCCTACCGGCTCCTGTCCACACGCCTGGAAAGTTCTGCACAACTGCTGCGATCGCGCGTCGAGCGGTCGGTAATCGTCCGCCTGACGCGCTTAGCGCGATCGTGCGGGGGGATGTTCGCGGCGGGCGAAACCTTGGCGGTCCTGCGGATGCACGAGGTAAAAGGTGAAGTAGCGCCCGCCGCGCATTTCTTGGGACGCAAGCTGCCGAAGCGTCGATGACACCCGTTAGGCATGAGGCCGCGAGCACAGCTTGCTCGCGATGCGCACGGAAAGTAGCGCTTCTGAGATTGTGTTTGCCAGCGGCAGGCGGATGACAACCGCTTGAGGATGGGACCAGCGCATCGCGCTCTCCCATCTCCGCGCCTCACCGAACTACCCATGCCTCCTGGTTCTCACTCTCCGCCTGGCCATGCGTCCTCGCGCTCCAGCGCCGCCGCCGCTTCGTCGGCCCCTCCAACGTCCTCCCAGAAGGAGCAGTTGCGAGCGCGCCTGTTGGCGATCATTGTGCGCAATGAATCCTCTCGCAAAGCGACAGCGAGGTAGCGCCATGCATCGAATCTTGATTCATGTCGCACTCGTGTGCGCGATGTGTTGTGCCTCTGCTCGCGCCGAAGCGCCGCCAACGGCCGCCATCGGCTGGCCGTGGTCGCGCGCCGCGGCGCCGCTGGCGATCAGCAATACGCCGCATCCGGCTGTCGCCCGCATTACCGTGATTGAACGTGACGGCCTCGCATTTGGTTCGGGAACGCTGGTCGATGTCGAAGGGGACCAAGGCCTGGTCATCACCAACTGGCACGTTGTGCGCGACGCGACCGGCGACATTACGGTGCAGTTTCCCGACGGCTTTCGCTCACAAGCCAAAGTGATGAAGGTCGATCGTGATTGGGATCTGGCGGCGCTCACCATTTGGAAACCGCTCGTGCCGCCGGTGCGCCTCGCTCCCACAGCGCCCCAGCCTGGAGAAGCGCTCACGATTGCCGGCTATGGCTCGGGCAACTTCCGCGCGGCGACCGCCCGTTGCACCCAATATGTCTCGCCGGGCAAGAACTTGCCGTTTGAGATGGTCGAGGTGGGTGTCGAAGCGCGGCAAGGCGATTCTGGCGGACCGATTCTCAACCAGCGCGGTGAAATCGCCGGCGTCTTGTTTGGCGCCGGAGGAGGGACGACGTCCGGCAGTTATGTCGGCCGCGTGCGCACGTTCATCGCCGCCGTTTCGCCACGCCTGGCCGATCCGAACTTTCTCCCCCCTTCGCAGCAGCAACTCGCGAGCACTAACCCGTTTGTGAATCCCAGCGGCGCCGTGCGGCAAGTTAGCGAAAACATGGCAGTCGCTCAACCCTCTTCCGTGCCACCGCCACTGCAACCCATCACGACCGCGGCGACGGCAGGCAACGATGCCAGTGATGCCTGGTGCGTCGCTGCGAATGCGCACCACGCTGCGCAACCAGGGGCGACGCCGGGGGAAAGTGAGCGGCGGCCGGTTGAACTCTCCGCGTCGGCGGCCGATCGCAGCGCGAGTCGCCCCCAGACCCGCGCGACCCAGATCACGTTTGGCTCGCTCCCAGAGCAGATCGACGCCCCCGCCCCTGCGACCATCATGGCGGAAGCGGTCGATGGCCAACTCCCGCTCTGGTCGCGCCCCTTGCCGCAAGCGCAGCCAGCGATCACGGCCAATGCGAACAACCCACTCGTCACCGCCGATCCGTCCGTGGAAACGCCGTCCGCCGCAACAACGGACCCCGCCGACATCGTCCGCAGTTTTCTCGGCGACACCTGGCTCGATCAAGGCAAGTCGCTGTTTGCGCTCTTGGGCGTCGTTCTGGTGCTGTATCTCTTGGTCCGCACGCCCCAGGCCAGTTGAGCGAAGTTCTCCTCGATTTCCACGGAGTCTCGGCGACTTCGGTTGCTTCAGGGCGCTAGTGATAGTGGACGCAGCCCGTCGCCCCCCACCGGGCGCGTTAAAGTTTGACATTGCCGTTGGCGGCCGCTATCGTAAAGGGGTTCGCAGGCGCGCTGTAAGTTGTTCCGTGGTCGCGGGATCGGTTGTCGTTTTCGCCATCCATGAGCACTCGGCGCGACACCTCCGCACGGGCCGCATCGGCCTTCCCACCTGACTTTCGCACACACACACTGGTTCCCACCCTTGGAGAATTCGCGGATGAAACTCTCGCGTTATCTGGCCATCGCCTGGCTCGCGCTGGCCATGTTTGCGTCGCTGCTGCATTCTGCGGACGCCGCCGACAAGAAAGTCGTCTTCATCGCCGGTCGTCCCAGCCACGGCTACGGCGCGCACGAACACAATGCCGGCTGCGAACTGCTCGCCCGCTCGCTCAAGCAAGCGCTGCCGGACGTGAACGTGGAAGTCGTGCGCAACGGCTGGCCGCAGGACGAGTCGATTCTCAAGGACGCCGACTGCATCGTGATGTATTGTGATGGCGGCGGCGGCCACATGGTGCTGCCCCACAAGGAGACCGTGAACGAATTAGCGAAACAAGGCGTCGGCATCGTCTGTCTCCACTACGGCGTGGAAGTCCCCAAGGACAACGGCGGCCCAGAATTCCTCGATTGGATCGGCGGATATTTTGAAGCCGGCTGGTCCGTCAACCCGCACTGGGTCGCGACATTCGACAAGTTCCCCGATCACCCCATTACCAACGGCGTCGAGCCTTTCTCCGCCGACGATGAGTGGTACTATCACATGCGTTTTCGCGACGGCATGAAGGGAGTCACGCCGATCCTCACCGCAATGCCCCCCGCCTCGACCTTATCTCGCCCCGATGGTCCGCATAGCGGCAACCCCGATGTGCGCCGCGCGGTGCTCGAACGCAAGGAGCCGCAACACCTCGCGTGGGCGGCCGAACGCGACGGAGGCGGACGCGGCTTCGGCTTCACCGGCGGTCACAACCATTGGAACTGGGGCGACCCGAATCTTCGCAAGGTCGTGCTCAACGCTGTCGCCTGGTGCGCGCATATTGAGGTGCCGAAAAATGGCGTCGGCGGTGCTCCGGTGACGCTGGAAGAACTCGTCAAAGACCAGGATGAGCCGACGCCGGACAATCTCAATCGCGAGCAATTACGCGAGAAGTTCAAACTTGAGTCCAGTGGTGAAAAGGGCGCGCAAGGCGCCAAGGGCAAGAAGGCTCAGAACAACGTCAAGCCGGCGTTCGCGAGCAAGACGGTGTCCGCCGCGACGCCGGGGATGGCGGTCGATATTTCGGCCGATATCAAAGGGGCCAAGCAGCTTTATCTCGTCGTCACCGATGCCGGCGACGGCTTTGGTTGTGACTGGGCCGATTGGGCCGAGCCACGACTCGTCGGTCCCGCAGGCGAGAAGAAGCTGACCGACCTCAAATGGAAGTCCGCCGCGAGCGGTTTTGGCAGCGTCAACGTCAACAAGAATTGCAGCGGCAGTCCGCTCAAAATTGCCGGCGAAGAAATCAAGGATGGCATTGGAACGCATGCCAACAGCGTCATCGTCTACGACCTGCCTGAGGGTTATGAAAAGTTCGTCGCCCGCGGCGGTCTCGATGACGGCGGCGCGAAGCAAGGCTGCGGCAGCACGGTGACGTTTGCGGTCTACACGCAGAATCCCGGTCCCGCGGTGCTCGCGGCGAGCGGCCCCGCCGGCGCTAACTCAGCGCTGCGGGATGCTGAACACGCCGTGGCGAACCTCGACGTGGCCGAAGGCTGCGAGGCGACGCTCTTCTCCAGCGAGCCGGACATCTCCAACATCACCGCGCTCGATATCGACCACCTCGGCCGCGTCTGGGCAGGTGAAGTCAAGAACTATCGCAAGTTCAACGGCAGCCGTCCCGAAGGGGATCGCATTCTCGTCCTGGAAGACACCGATGGCGACGGCGTCTGCGACAAGCAAACCGTCTTTCACCAGGGACGCGAGCTCGACTCCGTCCACGGCATCTGCGTGCTCGGCAATCGCGTGATCGTCTCCGCAGGCGATAAGGTGATGAACTTCTACGACGACAACGGCGACCTCAAGAGCGATCGCATGGAAGTCATGTTCACCGGCATCAGCGGCACCCAACACGATCACGGCATTCACGCCTTTGTGTTCGGCCCCGATGGCAAGCTGTATTTCAACTTTGGCAACGCCGGCAGTCAGATCAAGGACAAGGATGGTAAGCCGATCATCGATGCCGCCGGCAACGAAGTCAACTCAAGCCGCAAACCCTATCAACAAGGAATGGTCTTCCGCTGTAATCTCGACGGCAGCGGTTTTGAGACGCTCGGCTGGAACTTCCGCAATAACTGGGAAGTGACTGTCGATTCCTACGGCACCCTCTGGCAGTCGGACAACGACGACGATGGCAACAAAGGGGTGCGCATCAACTTCGTGATGGAGTTCGGCAACTACGGTTACACGGACGAACTCACCGGCGCCGGTTGGCAACAGCCGCGCACGAACATGGAAAAAGAGATTCCGCTGCGGCATTGGCATCTCAACGATCCCGGCGTCGTGCCGAACTTGTTGCAAACCGGCCAGGGCTCGCCGACCGGCATCTGCATCTATGAAGGGACGCTGCTCCCCAAGGTCTTCCAAGGCCAGATCATCCATTGCGACGCCGGCCCTAGCGTCTGCCGCGCTTATCCGGTGAAGAAGGATGGCGCTGGCTACTCGGCGGAAGTCGTCAACGTGTTGCAAGGCGCGCGCGATAACTGGTTCCGCCCGAGCGATGTGAGCGTCGCGCCGGATGGCTCGATCTTTGTCGGCGATTGGTACGATCCCGGCGTCGGCGGCCATAATCAGCAGGAAGTCGACAAGGGGCGGATCTTCCGCGTCGCTCCGCCGGGGACGAAGTACACTGTGCCGAAGTTTGATTTCAGCACGGCGGAAGGAGCGGCGGCCGCGCTGATGAATCCTAATTATGCCGTGCGTTATTTGGCCTTTACGGCGCTACAGAAGATGGGGGCCAAAGCACTGCCGGCGATTGAGAAACAGCAAGCGACGACCACGGATCCTCGCCAACAGGCTCGCCTGATCTGGGCCGCAGGCAAGAATCCGGCCAGCGATGTTCAAGCCGTCATCGCCAAGGCGATCAAGAGCGACGATCCGAATCTCCGCATCGTCGGCCTGCGTCTGGCTCGTCAGGTGTCCGATGGCGTCCCGCTCAAGACGATTCAAGCCTTGGTGAACGACGCCGACCCGGCCGTGCGTCGTGAGTGCGCCATCGCCTTGCGTAGCGGCAACTCACCGGAAGCAGCCGAACTGTGGGCGCAACTCGCCTTGCAGCACGACGGGAAGGATCGCTGGTATCTCGAAGCGCTCGGCATTGGCGCCGCGCTCAACTGGGACGCCTATCTCGACGCCTACCTCGCCAAGGCAGGCGACAAGCTGCTGACCCCCGCCGGCAAGGACATCATCTGGCGCAGCCGCGCTAAGAAGACGCCGGAGTTGCTCGTCAAAGCGATCAAGGCTTCTAAGCCGGAAGAACAACCGCGTTACATGCGGGCGTTCGATTTCCAGGCCAAGGGGCCGGAGAAAGACAAAGCGCTTGAGCAGTTGTTGATCCTGGAATAGTGTTCGTGGAAGCAAGCACAATCGCGGCGCGGAGGAATTCCTCCGCGCCGCCGTTCGTACCACAGGCCCCCCGCCTGACCAGTTTTCTGACTCCAACAAAGTTTAGACCGGCGCAAAGCCCATCCTCCGAACTACATGCCAAACCAAATCCCTGTCTTCGTGTCTTCGTGTCTTCGTGGTTCGTTCTTTTGCCTGGCCATCTTCCTCGCCACGCCGGCCATCGCCCAGGAGAGTGAAGCCGATCCCGCGCGAGACGCCCTCATCGTCGAAACGCTCCTCCGGCTCGATAGTTTCGACCTGGAAGCCAAGCCCAAGACCAAAGCGGCCGTGCTGCGGTTTCTAGCGATGAATCGAGGGAGCGAGCGGTTCTTTCAACTCATTGAGAAGTTCAAAATCAAGGATGCCGCCGGCGATTTGCTGGAGCTCGCGATTGCGCAGCCGAGCGAAACCGTTGGCGTGGAAGCGGCGGAACTGCTGCTCAAACTCGATGCACAGCAGGCCATGGATGAGACGCTGACCGGTGAAGATCACGCCCGCGCCGCGGCCCTGGTGACAGCGCTGGGCAATGTCGGCGGCCAGGCAGTGAACGATCACTTAATGCCGCTCGTGACCGCGGAAAAGCAACCGCTCGCGGTCCGCGCGGCGGCGGCGCAAGCCATTGGCAAAACAAAGTCAGGAGCCGACTACCTGCTGTCGCTCGCGAAAGAGAAGCAGCTCCCGGCCGACCTGAACTTCACGGCCGCCAATATCCTGTTCGCATCGCCGGACCCTGCCGTGCGCGAGTCAGCGGCCAGGTATTTAGAGCTTCCCGTGACCGCCGGCGCCACGCCGCTGCCGCCGCTGCCGGAGCTCATCAAAATGCCCGGCGACGCCGCGCGCGGCAAGCAGTTGTTTATGACCGCGGCCACCTGCAATAAATGTCATGTGGTCAACGGTGAAGGCAAGGATGTCGGGCCGAACTTATCGGAGATCGGGAGTAAGCTCGCCAAGGATGCGTGCCTCATATCGATCCTCGACCCCAGCGCCGGCATCAGCCACAACTTCGAGACCTATCTAGCCGTCACCGCCGACGGCAAAGTAATCTCGGGGCTCTTGGTCAGCAAGACCGATAGCGAAGTCGTCCTCAAGGACGCCAACGCCATCGTCCACACGCTCGCCGTGAGCGACCTCGACGAGTTCGCCAAACTCCCCACCTCACTGATGCCTGCCGACTTGCAAAAGACGATGAGTGCTCAGGACCTGGTGGACGTGGTGGAATACTTGCTGACCCTTAAGAAGAAATAGGGGTGTCTTGCTTTAGCTCACCAACTTGCTCACCATCCGCACAAGGCGGATGGGGTCGTGGGCGGCTTGCGGTTTGACTTTTGACTAATCTTCTGTGCGGCGGTCGTTTCCTGTGCGGCGTTCGCGCGTGGACGCTTTCGGCTGCACGGGGAGATCGCTCGCGCGGCGACCGCTGCTGGTCGCACTCAAAGGCGTTTCAGCGGATGGCGGCGGCGGGTCGATCGCGCGCCGTCCGCCGGGGACCGCGGCTGGGGGATCACCCAGTCGTTTGCCTCCGGTTTGATCGGAGCGCCGCCGTCCGAAGCCGGGAATGAGATCCGTCGCGCGGCGGCTCAGCGTGGTGACGGAATCACTCCAGCGCCGTCCCGCGGCTTGTCCCTGCGGACTCACCAAGAACACGAGCCCCATCCCCGTGGCCAATCCCCCCATCACGCCGGCTATGCAAATCAGCGAGCGGCCCGGCCCCAGCGGCCGCGAACCAGGTTGCGGCGCGTCGATGCGGGTGATCAAGCTGGCCGCACTCGACGCCGCCAGATTCGCGCGGGCGTCGGACAACTCTTGCGTCGCCTTTTGCACGATCTCGGTCCGCTGCTTCACGTCCGCTTCCAAAGTGCCGTAGCGGGCGCGTAAGCCCGCAAGCCGATCGAGCCGTTGCTCGGCGGAATTCTTCTGTTGTTCGAGCGACGCGACCAACGCGCCGCTAATGGCCAAATCTGCCTTGAGCCCTCGCATGGCAACTTCCAGTTCTTTGCGCAAGTCGGTCATCACGGCCGCTTCGGCGCTCAGCGCCGCCTGCACCTTGGGATGGTCCTTGCTCATCGTGCCGGAAAGCTCCGCGGTGCGTAACTGCGCATCAACCAGGCCATCTTTCAAACGCTTGAGGGCCGGTTGCGATTCAAGCAAGCGGTTAGGCATCGCCACGACTTGCTTCACATCCTGATTGGCCGATTCCAGAAACTTGAGTTGCTCGTGCTTGTCGTCGTATGCCGCGCGCGCCGCCCGCAGTTCGTTTTTGATCTGGCTCAACGACGAGCGCAAGTTGCTCTCGCCGGCGCCGCTTTGATTCAGCAGCCGCAATTCGTGCAAATCCCCGCCGACGCTCGCTTCGAGATCCTGCAGCTTGTTGGTCGCGGCGAGCAGATCAATTTGTGCGAGTTGCAGCGAGCGCGTTAGCTCCTCGATCACGCTACTCGCCCGCCGATCGCGAAGCGTTTGCAGGTTCTTTTCGAGCTGATCGCAGACCGCGGTCGCCAAAATCACCGCCCGCTCTTGCGTGCGTGCTTTGACGGAAACGTGCAGGACTTCGGTGCGGCCAAACTCCGCCCCGCCGGGCGCCTTGATCGTGATATCGTCACGCAGGCCATCGACTTCGTCCGGCGATGGAAACGGAGCCGAACTTCGTCGCTCAGGCGGCGGGCCTGCTTCCCGCAGCGCCGCCGCGAGGGCGTTTTGGTTGCGGGCCAGTTCCAGCAGCGTCTCCTGCGCAGTCTTCATCGCATCGACGCTTTCAAACTGCCCCGGCCGCGCCACGGTTCCGGCCGCTTCATTGCGGACGTGCAGGACCTGCGTGGCTTGCCAGGTGTTGGGCTTGGTAAGGGCGTAGGCGAGCGCGCCGACGCTCAGCACCACAGTCGGCACCACCCACCACTTCCAATGCGATCGCACCGCTTTGGCGAATTCGCGGACGTGAACCGTCAGGGGAGTAATTTGTGACATATCGGCCTCAGCGCGCAGGGATGCTCGTGAATACAAATACCGCGAAACTATAGGTTGCGGTTCGTGGACAGGTCGGGCCAGGCAAAGCGAAGCCGCGGCCCTTCGTACAGACGGCGCGAGCGTTGTCACCTGCCCATCCGGCGCCGTCCTTACATTCCCATCTATCGGTCATCTCCATCTCGACCCTGCCGCGCGTTACAATTACGTGGCGCTCACGCCTGCTTCGCACTTACTTCCCCATAGGTTCTCACGATGCTGCTTACTCGACGATTCTTCATGCTTGCCGCGCTTATCTGCGGTGCCTCGTTCGCCTCTGCTCAGGACAAGGAGCCGAAAGACGCCTCGCCGCAGGGCGAAAGGTGGGTCTCGCTCTTCAACGGCAAAGACCTCACCGGCTGGACGCCAAAAATTCGCCACCACGCAGCGGGCGACAACTTTGCCGATACGTTTCGCGTGGAGGATGGCGTGCTGAAGGTGTCGTACGACAAATACGATGGCCAGTTCAACGAACGGTTCGGCCACCTGTTCTACGACAAACCGTTTGCGAACTATCGCTTTCGCGTCGAATACCGCTTCACAGGCGATCAATGCCCCGGCGGACCCGGTTGGGCCACACGCAACAGCGGCATCATGATCCACGGCGAATCGCTCAAAACGATGGGCAAGGATCAAGACTTCCCCGTCTCGATCGAAGTGCAACTTCTCGGCGGGCTCGGTAAAGGCCCACGCTCCACAGGTAATCTCTGCACGCCGGGGACCAACGTCGTGATGAACGGCAAGCTGTTCCTGCCGCACTGCACCAACTCCAAGTCCAAGACGTACGATGGCGACCAGTGGGTTACGTGCGAAGTGGAAGTTCACGGCAACAAGCTCGTGCGGCACCTCATCAACGGCGAAGAAGTCCTCTCGTACACCCAGCCGCAACTCGACGAGCGCGACGGCCACGCCAAGGAACTGATCAAAGCCGCCGGTGGCGAAAAGCAACTCTCCAGCGGCACGATCTCGCTGCAGTCCGAGAGTCATCCGGTGGAGTTTCGGAAGATCGAGATTTTGGAGTTGGAGGAGTAAACTCGGTTATTCTTCGATAAACTCAAACGCCCCCAAATCCGGCTTGTCACCCACAAACGGCAAGCCAGCGTCGACGCCGCGGTCGATCAAATCACTGCCAGGCGCGAGGCGCAGGAACGGCGTTTTCGGCAAGTCGCCATTGGGTTCGCGGGGCTTGATGAGGTCAGCTTCGTCGAGCCCGAGAAAGTCACTGTCGTCGATCTTCACCGGCAAGTTGAAGTAGTTCGATGCGACATCGCACTTGGACTCATCGAGGTTTGTCACTTCGCGGCGGCCTTTGTAACCGAGGTTATTGCGCAGCAGGTGGTCGAAGCCTGGCAGATCGAGGTTGACGTCCTCGCGGTCGCGATTCAGCAGGTTGAAGTTGTGGCCGTTGCGATAGGCCGTGTTGTGGATCCAATCGTTGCCGCCCAGGTGATGATTGGCATAAAAGCCGGACGCCTTGTTCCGCACGGCGACGCAGTTGCGAAGGATGTTGCGCGGCACCACCGCCGGAATCCGCGACGCAGGCGACCGCGCGTAGCCGCCGGCCTTAAAGCCGTTGCCGTCGGCGAGGCCTTTGAAGTCGGGACTGTAGCCATTGTAAAACGCCCAGCAGTTTTCCACAGTGACCGGTTCGGCGGAAGAAATGAAATCGAAACCGTCGTCGCTATTAAACCACGCGCGACAACCGCGAAACACATTCCCCACGCTCCCTTTGGGAACATGAAAGCCAAAGCCATCGACATTGCCGCCGCGGCCATCCTCGGACGTGTATTCGTGATTGCGATACGCGTCGCAGTTCAGCACGAGGTTA
>CAUJKE010000147.1 GCA_963205385.1 Planctomycetota bacterium
TGCGCCGCTGGCATCAACATCCGGTTGACAACACGCACGAGGGGTTTCCGTGGCTGGTGGCGCGGCAGCATGGTTTCAACTTCTTGCTGTGGCACGAAGAGGATATCGCCCGCAGCCCCGCTGCTAGCGATGTGCAGATTGCGCAGGTAAAGCGGTCGATTGATCGGCTGAACCAACGCCGCAACGATGGGATCGAGAAACTGGACGACTGGATCACCGAGGATCTGGAAAATCGTGGCGTTACGGCGGCGGCCGAGGCGCGGCTGAACACCGAAACGCCGGGGAGCGTGATCGATCGGCTCTCGATTTTGGCGCTGCGGATTTATCATTTGGACGAGCAGCTCGCGCGGCCGGACGCCACGGCGGAACATCGCCAGAGCGTGGAGCAAAAGCTGGCTATTGCGCGGTTGCAGCACCGCGATTTGTCGCAGTCGCTAACGGAACTGTTAGACGAGATTTACGCGGGGCGCAAGCGTCACCGCACGTATCGCGCGTTGAAAATGTACAACGATCCCACGTTGAATCCTTATCTTTACGAGCCGCGTCAGGCGGGCTGATGGCGGATGGCCGCCGGGTGGGCGGAAGACGTGCAGTTGCTGGCGGGAGGTGCTATCATGAAGTGCAAAGGAGCACGCAAATAATGAAACAGTTGGCCGCCTTGCTTTGGGGATCGGCGTGCGTCGTCGTGCTCGCCGGGAGCACTTCCGCGGGAGAGGTTTCGCGCGACCAGGTGCAAGCGTGGGTTCGCGCGCTCGATGCGGATCAGTTCCTGGCGCGCGAGGACGCGACGGAGCAACTCGCCAAGAGCGGCAAGATGGCGGTCGACGTGTTGGCGGCGGCGGATCTGCCGGCGCAGAACCTCGAGGTCGTCTCGCGGGCCATGCACGTGCTGCAAGAACTCGCACTTTCCGAGGATGTCGCCACGGAACACGCCGCGCGCACGGTGCTGGAAAAATTGGCGGACTCGCCCAATTCGTCAGCGGCTTATCGCGCCAAACACACGCTCGCGGCGCTCAACCAACTGCGTCAAGGCCGCGCGATTGCCGCGTTAGAAAAGCTCGGCGCGACGATTTCCGTCACGACTTCGCAGATTGGCCCGATCTTGGTGCATGAAGTGTTCACGCTGGAGATCGGCGACGACTTCCGCGGCACGGCCGATGACCTGCACCAACTGCAGTTCCTCGAAGAGGTGCGGATGGTCAGGCTGGAGGGGGCGAAAGTCAACGACGACGTCGTCGCGCAGGTCATGCATCTTCCCAGCTTGCTGTATCTCACGATTAAACGCGCGGAAATTTCGAACCGGGCGCTCCAGGACGTGGCGAAGTTGAACCGGCTGCAGCATTTGTCGGTGTTGTATTCGCCGATCGACGACGGCGCGGTCGAGTTTCTGCGCGCGGCCCCGCAACTCACGGACGTGCGTTTGTTCGGCACCGAGATGACGCCGGCGGGTGCGGCGAAGCTCGAGACGGCGCTCGTTAACGCCAAGATCGATTATCGCCGTGGCGCATTTTTGGGGATTGGTTGTCAGGCGACGCTCCGCGGCTGCGAAGTGACGATTGTGCATCCCGACAGCGCAGCCGCCCGCTCCGGCTTGCAACCGGGGGACATCATCACGCGCTTCACCGGGGAAGTCGTCCCCGACTTTGAAACGTTGACGGCGCTGATCGCGCGGTACAAACCGGGGGAAACGGTGACGTTTGAAGTGCTCCGCGGCAGCGGCAGCGAGAAAATCGAAGTCACCCTCGGCGAGTGGGAATAGCACGTTGCAGATCGCCTGAAAACAGCCGCGTAAGTTTGCGTTTGCGCGGCGCGTGGTTTACGATAATCCACACGTTTTCCCCGCTGTCGTTCCTTTCTTGCTTGAGGATAACCACCGTGAAGTTCTCCCCCTGGATGATGTTGTCCGCTGTCTTTGCGCTCTGTTTCGGTGCGGCGCTGTCTGTGCATGCCGAAGCTCCCAAGACGATTGGCTCGATTGAGCGGATCGATCCCGCGTTCGATAAGCTGGTGCCTGTGGATGCGGCCATTGAAGTGCTGGCCGACGGGTTCGAATGGACCGAGGGACCGGTCTGGTCCTCCCAGGAAGGCGGCTTGCTGTTTAGCGATATTCCGCGCAATCGCATCAACAAGTGGGATCCTAAGAGCGGTCTGTCGATCTTCATGAACCATAGCGGCTACACCGGCAAGACGCCGTTCACCGGGGTCGAGCCGGGCTCGAACGGGCTGGCATTCGATAGCGCCGGCCGCCTGAACATGTGCTGCCACGGCGATCGGGCGATCAAGCGCGTGGAAAAAGATGGCAAGGTGACGGTGCTGGCCGACAAGTACGAAGGGAAGCGGCTCAACAGCCCCAACGATCTGGCGATCAAGTCCAACGGCGACCTGTACTTTACCGACCCGCCTTACGGATTGCCCAAGGGGGAGAACGATCCAGGCCGTGAGCTGGACTGGTTCGGCGTTTATCGGCTGAGCAAAGACGGCAAGTTGGAACTGCTGATCAAAGACCTGCCGCGACCCAACGGCGTCACCTTTAGCCCGGACGAAAAGTTCCTCTATGTCGCGCAGTCCGATCCGAAGGCGGCGGTTGTGATGAAGTACCCTGTGAAAGAAGACGGCACGCTGGGCAAGGGAGCGGTGTTCTTCGACGCGACGCAGTCGGTCGGCAAGCAGAAGGGTTTGCCGGACGGGCTGAAGACGGACTCGGCCGGCAATGTGTGGACGACCGGTCCCGGCGGCGTGCTCGTGTTTTCGCCGGAAGGAAAATTGCTCGGCAAACTGCTGACCGGCGAAGCCACCTCCAACTGCGCCTTTGGCGACGACGGCGCGCTGTACATCACGGCCGATATGTATCTGTGCCGCGTCAAAACCAACGCGAAGAGAGCCGGGAAGAAGTAGTGGATGTTGCCGCTACGTTACTCAGGTAACTCGGCGAGGACAGAACGCTACTTCACGGCCAACTGCTCCGCCGCCCAGACCGCGAGTTGTTCCCGAAAGATTTTTGCGTTGTGGCGGATGTCGACCGGGAACTTGGGGTGAAAGAGAAAGTTGCGGATGGATCGGGTGCGGGGGTGCGCGGCGGCTAAGTCGCGCACTTCCGCCAAGAGTTGCGTCGTGTCGGAGGCGGAGGTCGGTTGGTGCTCGGGCCACGTTTCCACAATCAACACGGGGCGTTGCTCGCCGGGCGGGCCGATGCCAACCAGGGCGGAGCGATAGACGCGGGGGTGATTGTTGGCGATCGCTTCGCACACAATGGTGAACAGCGTTTCGTGCGGCGTAATCACGCGATGCGCCTTGCGTCCGCAAAACCAGAACCGCTCCTGATCGTCGAAGTAGCCGACATCTCCCAGCCGATGCCAGACGTTATCCCCATCGGCGATTTTGTGCAGGGCGTTGGCTTCGCGGCGAGTGACGTATTGCCGCGTGACGACGTCGCCGCAGACGATCAACTCGCCCGTCTGGCCGCGGGGCAGTTCTTCCACCTGCGCAAGGCTCGCGATCGGCTCATCGCTGATACGAATCACTTTCCACGCAATGCCGGGAAACTTGCGGCCGACACACGTGCCCGCGCCTTGGCTGGTTTGCGCGGCCGTTTCGCGGAGAACTTCTATCGCGCTGATGCTCGCGACCGGGAGCGCTTCGGTCGCGCCGTAGGGTGTATGGATGTCACCAGCGGGATGAATCAACTGTTTCACGCGACTGAGCACATGCGCAGGCACCGGCGCCCCGGCGGAGAGGACGCGCCGCAGACTCGCCAGCTCAAGATGTTGCTCTTCGCAATACGGCGCGACTCGGTTCCACAGCGCCGGCGAACCGAACGCCTGGGTGCAATGCCAATCGTGGACGGCCTCGACGATGTTCCGCGGATCGACTTCGGCCGGGCGCGTGAAGTCCATCTCCGGCAAGACGGTTGTGACCCCCATGCCGGTATTGAACAAGGCGAATAGGGGAAAGCCGGAGAGATCGATTTCGCCCGGCCTGATGTTGTAGAAGTCGCGAATCTCCGTCACTTGCCGATCAAAATTGCCATGCCGATAAAGCACCCCTTTGGGCACGCCTGTGCTGCCGGTGGTGAAGATGATCGCGGCCGGGTCTTCCGCCGAAGTTTGCACCGGCTGGAAGGGGGTCGCCGGTTGCGCGCGGAGCTTCGCCAAGGTCGTGCCGCCCCACAAGTAACGCCGCCCGACGGTCACATTGAGCCTCGCGCGCGGGAAGCGGCGCCGCATCGTCAAACGCAGCGCGTGGACGATAGGGGGCGCGATGAAGCCTTCTGGATCGACTTCTTCCAGGCATTGAATCAAATTCGGCCGCCCCATGCCGGGATCGATGAGGACGGTAACGGCCCCGGTTTTGAAGAGCGCGAAGACCAGCGAGACGAAGTCGATGCTCGGCTTGACCAGGAGGACCAGCCGCGTGCCGGGCCGGACGCCGAACGCACGCAGCCCGGCGGCGATGCGATTGGTGTCCGCTTCTAGCTGACTAAAGGTGATCTTGTTGTAGATGCGCTGCCCGCGCGCGTCGCGCGTACCCGGCGTGACGACCGCGAGGCCCTGCGGATTGACGCGGGCCGTTTCGGCCAGGCGATGGGCAACGTTGACGGAAGTGAGCGTAGGCAACGGCTTGATCGGGAGCGAGGACGTTTAGTGCTTGGCGCGCGTGTGGCACGATCGAGCGACATAGTCTAACACAAGCGCCGCGATATCGAGTTGCAGCGTCTGCGCGAGAGCTTTCCAACCAGGAACCGCGTTGACCTCGATCACGTAGAGCGACCCATCGCGAGCAGGCAACAGATCGACCCCGGCAACCTCGGCGTCCACGGCGCGGGCGGCGCGGAGGGCCAAATCGCACAGCGCGGCAGTCGCTTCGCAGGCTTCCGTCGTTGCGCCCCGACTGACGTTCGTTCGCCAATCAAGCGGATTGCGACGGCGCATCGCCAAGATCTGCTCCCCGACGACGAAGAGACGTAGATCGTAGCCTTCATGCGGAATGAACTCTTGCAAATAAAGCACCGCCCCCAGTTGGGCCAGCATTTTGAACGCCCGCGTGGCGAGTGCTTCGTCGTTGAGGCGCGTCAGCCCCCGGCCTTCACTGCCAAACAGGGGCTTGAGGACGATGTCGCCGCCGAGTTGGTGGAACGCGGCGAGCGCTTCATCAGGCGTTTGGCAGCAGATGGTGCGCGGCGTGTGCAGGCCAGCGGCTTGCAATTTTGCGGAAGTGAGGAACTTGTCCACCGCCGCCTCGACCGCGCGCGGCGCATTCAACACCACGACCCCGGCCGCTTGCAGACGCTGCAAGAGATCCATGCGAAAGACGACTTGCTCGAGCGACCCGGGCGGCATCGTGCGGACCAGGACGGCGTCGTACTCGGCCAGGTCGATCCCGGCCGTGGTGACGCGCAGCTTGCCCTCTTGCAGCGACGCTTGCATCTCGCTGAACGGGACCACGCTCAGCGCATGTTTGCCAGCGGCGGCGCGCGACAAATCGCGCGCATACCAACTGTCGGCAGAGGCCAGCACGGCGATGCGGAGCATAGTGACTTCGGTTCGAGTTACACCGCTCCAAACGATTTCGCCAAAACGTTCGGGTTTAGTTCGCCGAACGTGTGCGAGCGGCCGGTGTCCAAGTTCACGAGCGTGACCATGGCGGGGCTAAACAAGAGTGGATCGATTTTATAGAAATCGCGCTCGTACCGCGCGAAGATCGACGCGAACGGTTCGCCATAATCGGCTGAAGCGGAACTGGGAACCTGCGGCCCGAGTTCGGCCAGCGTATCGTCATCGCCGCGCACGTAAAGCGTTACTTCGCCGCCGTAGAGCACCGCGTCATTCGTCCAACCAATGCCGACGAGATCGTCGCTCGCCACCGGTGGGAGCGGCGCGACGCCGTAACCACTGGCCACCCGTTTTAGATCGAAACCCAGTTCGTGCAGCTTGTGCAGGGCTGTCTCCACGGTCCGCGCGACTACCTGCATCGTGCCGGCGACGCTCGCGGTGCGGGCGACGGCGAGCGTTAGATGGTACGCTTCACGCCCGCAATCATTCGCGATCTTTGCGCACACCTCCTCGGGCGGCAACTTGCCGGCTTCCAGCACGCCTACCAAATGCGAAGAGGCTTCTCGCAACCCGATGTCGTCGAACAGCTTCTCGCCACCGTACGCCGCGCGAATCGGCCCCGAGCACATCGCGAAATACTTCCCGTGCGATATCTGCCACCCGGCATACTGCGAAGCCATGCAGGCGGCCAGCG
This sequence comes from Planctomycetota bacterium, assembly GCA_963205385.1. Classification (GTDB taxonomy): domain Bacteria; phylum Planctomycetota; class Planctomycetia; order Pirellulales; family Pirellulaceae; genus JAEZGD01. Next base: position 6,244 of record CAUJKE010000147.1, read on the forward strand.
GATGGTCGGTGTGGACCTGGAGCGCGGGACCGCTGCCCAGTTCCGGCCGCCGTGGCACGAGCGCCACCTCGGCCAAATCGGCGAGACAAATTCGCGCCAGAGCCAACCCCGCTCGCAAGCCCCCCTGCGCCGCAACGCCAAAATCCATGATCCGCGTCACGTCGCTGTTGATCGTCACCTTGATTCGCAGTTCCGACGCTTGCGATTCAAGGCTGTCGCACAAATCACGGGCGCGGTGGTTGAGTTTGTAGGGTTCCATGCGTCTCATCTCGAAGCAGGTTGCTCGACATGAGACCATATTCGCGGAACTAGCGCGTGGTTGCAATGGGCGAAGCCGCGGAGCCTGCTATTTCACCGTCAATTCCTGCACTTCGCTATGCTCGGTCTTGACGAGCGGCGGAGCGGTGTTGTCCAGGAGCGTGCTGTTGATGATCTTGGTGTGCGACCAACCTTCGGTGCGAACCTGCGCGGCGCCGTTGTTGCCGACCAGGCTCCCTTCGATCTCCACCTGCGACGAACCGCCGATCGAGATACCGCTGCGCCCGTTGCCGCGGGCGGTGATGCCGATCAGGCGAACAGCAAACGCGCTATCGTGGGCGTTGATGCCGTCCAGACGAAAGCCTTGCACGGTGAGGTCGGAGATCGTGACGTACTTTACTTGATAGAGCGTAATGCCCACCGGGAGCGCGGCATACGTCAGATCGTAACTCATTGGGAGGTGATCCTTTTCCGGACGAAATTCAATCGCTCCATCGAAATAACGCCAGTGCAACGGCGCGAGCGGCGGCAAGCGGCCTTCGAGCGTGGGACCGGGGCCGCGCGTCAGCGGCAGGCCATCGCGAAACAGTTGCTGCGCTGCCGAGAGATGGGGTGGCTGAAAGCGAAAAATCTCTCCGCGCGAGAATTCCCAAGCATCCGCCGGAACCGGCAAAGAGCCGTCCAGGATCGCGCCGTTGCCGACGATTTCAAACGGTGCATAGGGAACGCCGCTATGACGCCCCACGAGTGAAATGCTTTCGCGATACGGTTCGCCGGTGTTAGCCAAGACAATCCGATCCGACGTTTCGGCGTGTCGCAACGCGCGGCGAATAGTACGCACGGGGCCGGTCTCCGCATCCACCGAGGACGCCGCGAGACCGTCCTTCGCGTCGTTGCCTGCCAGGTTGTTGACGTAAATATCGCGAGCGAAGACCGGCGCGGCCAGTAACAGACTTAGGATCGCGCCCCACCAGATGTGTCTCATTTCCAGTCCCCCTCGATAAAGTTCACTCCCACCCTCAACGGAGAAGTCTAGCATACGGAGTGTTTTCGTTTGCCGTTGGCGGTCAACACGGCGGTCAACATGGCGACCCTTTGAACGCTGGCTTGCGGGGCCCGCTTCAATTATCGTAACTTTCAGCGAGCAATTCTCGGCAACGGGAGTATCGCAGGAAGATTTCGCCTCCCGTCTGAATGGTTTACACGGAATAATTCGCCGCCGAATAAGCGTTACAATCCGTAGCAATGGCTGGCGCGCACACGTCCCCTTCACGTTAGTAACTTGGTAATCTCGAGGAACGCCGATGATCCACTTGCCGCGGACCGCATGTCTTTTGTTGGTCGCCATTGTCACGCTTCGGAGTCATGTCGAAGCAGGCGAAGTCATCGATAGCGTCGCCGCGCTCGTGACTGCCGTGCGCGATGGGGCTGAAGGGGCAACCATCGAAATTGGCCCAGGAACGTTTGAATTGGAATCGCCGCTCGAACCCAAAGCCGGCATGACCCTCAAAGGGGCCGGTCTCGAACGGACGATCCTTACCCACACCGCT
>CAUJKE010000148.1 GCA_963205385.1 Planctomycetota bacterium
GTCTCCAGGGGCGAGTACAACCGTGATTCAACGGGAAATTCAACTCCGCGGCGTCCAGGTCCATAACCTCAAGGAGGTCGATCTCGATTTGCCCCACCGCCAACTGATCGTCTTTTGCGGGCGAAGCGGCAGCGGCAAAACGAGCCTGGCGCTGGACACGCTCTACGCTGAAGGCCAGCGGCGTTACATCGAGAGCTTCTCGGCGTATACGCGGCAGTTTCTCGACCGTTTGGAAAAGCCTGCGGCGGAGCGGATTGACGGCTTGCCGCCGGCGATTGCGGTGACGCACAAGAATGCGTCGCGCTCCAGTCGCACCACCATCGGCACCTCGACGGAAACCGCCGATTACCTGCGGTTGCTTTTCGCGCGGATTGGCCACACGCACTGCCCTACTTGTCAGCACGAGGTACGGCGCGATTCTCCGGAAAGCGCCGCCGAACGACTCGCCGCACTTCCCGAGGACGCGCGGTTGATGCTCGCCTTCGCGCGCGAAGCAACCAGCGACAACATCGACGCCGTGGCCGGCGAACTGGTGGAAGATGGCTTTGTGCGCGCGATAGTCGGCGACACCATGCTGCCTTTCGCGGGGCAAGCGCCGCTCTTGGCGGAAGCTACCAAGAAGCAACTCGCACACCAAGACGCATGTCCTGTCTATGTCGTGATCGACCGCTTGACGGGCGCGTCGGGACGCGAGCGGCTGCGCGATTCGCTGGAAACCGCGTTAAACAAAGGGGACGGCGAGTGCTTCGCTTTCATCAATCAACCGGTGGAGGGCGCCGCACAGACGTCGATCGACGACCAACCGTGGTGGAAGCTCGGCTTCAGTCGCTCGCTCAAATGCGCGACGTGCGGCCAACTGTTTCCACAACCGGAGCCGCGGCTTTTCAGCTTCAATAGCCCGCTGGGCGCGTGTCCCACGTGCGAGGGCTTTGGCAACGTGATCGACATCGACATGGAGCTAGTCGCCCCCGATCCCAGCAAGACGCTCCGGGAAGGGGCAATCGCGCCCTGGAACACGCCGGCCTATGTGCACGAACTGGAAGAACTGATCGCCCTCGCGGACGATTATCACCTGCCGCTCGATGTTCCCTACCGCGACCTGACGCCGGCGCAAGTGCAACTCATTCGGGAGGGAGTCCCCGAGCGCAACTTTGGCGGATTGCAAGGCTTTTTCGCGTGGCTCGAGCGGCATAAGTACAAGATGCACTTGCGGGTGTACCTCAGCCGCTGGCGAACCTATCGCGAATGTCCCGATTGTCACGGCGCACGCTTGAAGCCGGAAGCGCTGCAGGTGCGCATCGCCGGAAAACACATTGCCGAGATTTCGAGTTGGAAAGTAGCTCAGGCCGCTGACTTCTTTCGCACGCTCGAGTTGCCGCTGCACGAGCGCCAAGTAGGGCGGGTGATGCTCGATCAGGTCAAAGCGCGGCTGGGTTTTTTGGAATCCGTCGGCCTCGGCTATCTCGCGCTCGACCGCACGCTCCGCACGCTCAGCGGCGGCGAAGCGCAGCGGGTGGCGCTCACGGCGGCGTTAGGCTCGAATCTGGTCAATATGCTGTACGTGCTCGACGAGCCTTCGATCGGCCTGCATCCCCACGATATTGAACGCTTGAAAGACGCCGTGGTGGGGCTGAAACAGCGGGGCAACACGGTCGTTCTGGTCGAACATGAAGAAGCGATGATCCGCGCGGCCGATCAGTTGGTCGAGATTGGACCCGGCGCCGGCGAGCGCGGGGGCTATGTCGTCTTTCAAGGTTCGCTGGCCGACATGCTCGATTCGCCGGATAGCCTGACCGGCGAGTTTCTTAGCGGGCGGCGGGGCGTATCGGTTCCCGAGCGGCGGCGCGATGCGACGCACGGCCGCGTGCGGTTGACCGGCGCACGGGGCCACAATTTGAAGAATATCACCGTCGAATTCCCTCTCGGCGTGCTCTGTCTGGTGACCGGCGTGAGCGGGGCCGGCAAAAGCACGCTCGTGCAGGACACACTGTATGGCGCAGTGAGTCGCCGCAAACGCAAGGACGCCGACAAGCCTCAGCCCTACGACGATGTCTTTGGCGATGGCCAGATCGATGACGTGGTGCTGATCGACCAGAGCCCGATCGGCCGCTCGCCCCGCAGCAATCCCGTAACCTACATCAAGGCGTTCGACGAAATTCGCCAGGTCTTTGCCGACACGGTGGAAGCCCGCACACATAACTACAGCGCGGGGCATTTCAGTTTCAACGTGGCAGGCGGACGTTGCGACGCTTGCAATGGCGACGGCTATCTCGAAATCGACATGCAGTTTTTGGCCGACGTCTACATGAAGTGCAGCCAATGCCACGGCACCCGTTACAAACGGGAGATTCTGCAAGTCACGTATCGCAACAAAAATATCGCGGAAGTCCTTGAAATGACCGTCCGCGAAGCGTTTTCATTCTTTCGCGGCCAACCCAAGGTGCAGGCCAAGTTGAAGCGGTTGCTGGATGTGGGACTGGATTATTTGCGGCTCGGCCAACCAGCCAATACGCTCTCAGCCGGTGAAGCCCAGCGGTTGAAACTCGCGGGATATCTATCTTCCGCGATGCGCAATCGCACGTTGTTCATTCTCGATGAACCCACGACCGGCTTGCATTTTGCCGATATCGTGCAGCTCCTGGATTGTTTCGATGCGTTGCTCAACGTCGGTCATTCGCTAATTGTCGTGGAGCATAATGTGCAAATGATGAAAGCGGCCGATTACATCATCGACCTTGGCCCCGGCCCCGGCGAGCTAGGCGGCGAGGTTGTCGCCCAAGGCACGCCGGAGGAAGTCGCCCGCAATCCCCATTCGCTCACAGGGCAGGTCTTGGCGGAAGCGCTCGCCAGGCAACCGCACGAGGAAGTGGCTTAGTCGCGCACTCTGAGCGTATGGATGGTCAAGCTATGGATGCACATGAATTTGCCGAGCGGATCGAACTGTTTCACGGACGTCTCAACCCCGCGAGTGCGCACGTTTATGCACAATTGACAGGGCCCGAAGCGAGCGGCGGCTATGCGCTCTCAGGCTTCATTCGTGGCCCGCAGTGTTTGTTCAGCACCACGCTACCGGCCACGCTCAAGTTCACCGATGCCGGCCCCGGCGAGTCGCTCCTCGCGAACGTGATCGTTCCAGATCCATGTTTCTGGACGCCGACAGTTCCCGCGCTGTACGAAGTTCAGTTGCAACTGCGCCAAGGCGACAAAGTCGTCGCGGAAGCGCAACGGAACTTTGGCCTGCAGGCAATCGCACCGCGCGGCCGATTCTTCTACGAGCAAGGCAAGCGGTTTGTGCTCCGGGGCGTGGCCGCGACGAACGCGTTTGATTTGACGGCCGCGAACTCACCTGACTTACTCCCCTGGCGTGATGCCGGCGCCGCGCTGCTCGCGGTGAATCCTACCAACGCGCTCTGCGAGGAGGCCTCGCGGGTCGGCGTGTTGCTGGTCGCCTGCATTTCGGCAAAGCAGAACCTGGTGGAAGAAGTGCGGCGTCTGGCTCAATTCGCCGCGGTCACGTTGATTGCGATTCGCGGCGCGCCGACGATCGATAAGACGCTCCGTATTGCAGCGAAAAATACAATGCTTGCCCGCTGGCTCAAGGCGACGGATGACGAAACACTCGCATCGGATGCTGACGCGCTCGTGGTGGAAGTGCGTGCCGAGGCCGTAACCGCGGGGGCCGTCTTGACGGCGCTGAACCTTCCTGTAATCGTTTGGCAACAAGGCGCTGAGCACCGGCCGCAAGAACTCCCCGCAGCGCGCGCCGCCGCGGATGCGCTTCAGGCCGCGTTGGCCTCGCGGGGCGACTTCGCTGGCTACTTCGTTTAGACTTGTGGCATGTCCGATCTCGATCGCTACGTTCGACAAATGCGTTTCGCGCCGCTGGGCGAAGCGGGGCAGCGCGCGATTTGCGCCGGCCGCGCGCTGGTCGTCGGCTGCGGGGCGCTCGGTTCGGTGATTGCCAATACGCTCGCCCGCGCCGGCGTGGGGCACTTGCGCATCGTCGATCGCGACTTTCTCGAACTCAACAACTTGCAACGGCAAGTGTTGTACGACGAGGCCGACGTCGCCGCGGGACTCCCCAAGGCGATTGCCGCCGCCAACAAGCTGCGGCGCATCAACTCGCAGATCACCATCGAGCCGATCGTCGCGGATATTTCGCCTGCGAATATTCGCGAATTGATGCATGGCGCGGACGTCGTTGTTGACGGGACCGACAATTTTGAAACCCGTTTTCTGGTGAACGATGCGGCGCTCGAGGCGCAAGTTCCGTGGATCTATGGCGGCTGTATCGGCGCGGAGGGACAGACGATGACGATCCTCCCCGGCCAGACCCCCTGCCTCCGCTGCCTGATGCCGGACGCTCCCCCTCCAGGCGCCACGCCGACGTGCGACAGCGCCGGCATCTGGGGGCCGATCATCAACATCATCGCGTCGCTCGAGGCGATGGAAGCGCTGAAGATTCTCGCTGGTCATCGCGCCGCGACCAGTCGCGTCCTCACCATCTTTGACCTGTGGGACAACCGCATCCGGCAGATCAAGCTGGATAGTCTTCTGGCGCAGCGCGCCGAGTGCCCCGCCTGTCAGGGAACGGACTTTCCTTGGTTGAGTGGTCAACGGGGAAGTCATACAGCCATCCTCTGCGGGCGGAATGCCGTGCAACTCAGCTTTCCCGATGCACCGGCAATCGCGTTGGAAGAACTCGAACGGAAACTCGTTGGCCTGGGAAACGTCACACGCAATCCCTTCTTGTTGCGGTTTGCCGTCAGTGACTATCTGCTCACCGTCTTCCCCGACGGCCGCGCGATCATCGGCGGCACGGAGGATATCTCCGAGGCGAAGACCATCTACGCGAAGTACATCGGCGCGTAGACCACTTGCTGCTCGCGGCTGGCGATCAAGCAGGTTATGATGAGCAAAAACATCCCCCGAGGACTCGCGTCATGAAATGTTGTTCTGTCTCCTTGTGCGTTATCGTGCTGGGTTTGGTCGGTGTTAGCGTGGCTACGCCCACGCCTGCCGCCGCGGCCGATAAGCCGACCCGGCCCAATGTTATTTTTATTCTCGCCGACGACATGGGTTATTCGGATCTAGGTTGCTACGGCGGCGAGATCGCGACGCCTAATCTCGACCAACTAGCCGCCGAAGGGTTGAAGTTCACGCAGTTCTACAACACCGCCCGCTGCTGGCCGACCCGAGCGGCGCTGATGACCGGCTACTACGCCCAGCAGGTGCATCGCGACGGTTTGCCTGCGTTGGGAGGCGGCGGAGGCGGGACGCGGCAGAAGTGGGCGCGCCTGCTGCCGGACTACCTCAAACCGCACGGCTACCGCAACTACCACAGCGGCAAGTGGCATATCGACGGCAAAATCCTCCCCACCGGCTTCGATCGTTCACTCGATCTGCGGAACCAAGGCAATTACTTTTCCGCTAAGGGGAACGCGATCGACGACGTGCCGGTCAAGCCGGCCGCGGATGAATCTGGCTATTATGCGACGATCGCCGTCGCCGATCACGCGATTTCGTGTTTGCAAGAACACGCGGAGAAATATGCGGATCGCCCGTTCTTTCATTATGTCGCGTTCATCTCCCCGCATTTTCCCTTGCACGCGCTCCCGGAAGATATCGCCCGTTATCGTGATAAATATCTCGCAGGCTGGGATGTGATGCGCGCGCAGCGGTTCGCGCGGCAGCAAGAACTGAAATTGCTTAACACGACGCTTTCGAAACTCGAGCCGGACATCGGCCCCCCTTACAATTTCCCCGAAGCATTGAAAAAGCTCGGTCCCGGCGAGGTCAATCGGCCGTTTCCGTGGGACGACTTGACGCAGGAGCAACGCGAGTTTCAAGCCACGAAGATGGCAATTCATGCCGCGATGGTCGACCGGATGGATCGGGAGATTGGCCGGATCATCACGCAGCTCAAGGCGATGGGGACGTATGACAACACGTTGATTTTCTTTGCTTCCGACAACGGCGCCAGCGCTGAAATCATGGTGCGCGACGGCGGACACGATCCGAGCGCCCCGCCGGGGAGCGCGGCGACTTATTTGTGCTTGGGGCCAGGGTTCTCGAGCGCGTGCAACACGCCGTTTCGTCGTCACAAAACCTGGGTGCACGAGGGAGGCATCAGCACGCCGCTGATCGTACACTGGCCCGCCGGCATCCACGCCCACGGCCAGCAGCGCACGACACCGGCCCACATGGTCGATATTATCCCCACGATTCTCGATGTCCTCGAGATTGAAAAGCCAACCCAGTGGGAAGGCGAGCCGATTCCGCCTGCCCCCGGCCTGAGCCTGGCGCCGGCTTTTGAGCAGGATGTGGTGGTCAAACGCGACTATCTTTGGTGGCTCCACGAAGGGAATCGGGCGATTCGCGCCGGCGATTGGAAGTTGGTCGCGGCTCGGGGCGATCCTTGGGAGTTGTACGATCTCCGCACCGACCGCGCGGAAGCTAATAACCTGGCCGCTCAACAGCCCGACAAGGTCCAAGAGTTGGAACAGCTCTGGAACCACCAACTGGAGGAAACCGTTCGCCTGGCGGAAAAGACCGCCCCCCGCCGCACTCCCGGTAGCGGAGACAAAAAGAAGAAGGCCGCTAAGTAGCACCCACGCTCAAGCACGGGCCTAATACCGCTGCGCGGAGAAGGAGCGTGAACGCCCCTGGGCATCGCTCGCACGGGGATTGCGCAGAGGGGCTAATAATTGCCGTTATTGGTGGGGGGCGGTTGTTACGTGGGACTAGTGGTG
>CAUJKE010000149.1 GCA_963205385.1 Planctomycetota bacterium
GCCGAACGTGAATAGCCCGCCGGTTTGCGCGGCATCGTAGCCGACGAGTTCGGCCACCATCGAGCAGACGCGAACCTCCGCTTCCGAGAATCCAAAGCCGCTCTCGTCGCTGCAGAGATTCGGGTTGTACATCGCCGGCAGCACCGTACCGATGATGCTCGCAATCGACGGGTGCGCGATCACATTCACCTGGCTCCGCGGGTGCCCCCAAATGATCATTCCCCGCAGCGAACTCACCAACTCCGGCAACACTTCCTCGACGCTCTGCCCCGAATCTCGTAAGCGGGCCGCCGTCGCCGCCACATAATCCGGCTGGGTGGGGGAGCCCAAGATGGGCGCTTGCGACTTGAGGCCATCGACCTGATCGAGCGCGCGGAGCAGCGAAAACACGACGTAACCATCGTGCATCGGATCACTCACCGGCGGAGGAAACCCCGCCCGCAGACGTTCCAACATTTCCAGATAAGGCGGCATCGGCAGGAGTCCTGGGTTCTTGACACAAACGCTGTTCTCGCAATATTTTACGCCGACGGCGTCGCCGCGTCCCTCGCCTGACGATAAAATGCCTGCAGATGTTTTCCATGCGGCGATTGACCATCCCCTCCCCCAGCGAGGCGACTCGTCATTGCACGCCCAGCGCCTGAGTGCTTTGTCACTGCCCAATATTAGGGTGCTGACCGTGGCAAGTCAGGCGGACGACCTGCATTGCGTAAGCTACCACCCACGGATGACGCATTGAGGCTGCACGAGCCAACGTTGGCGACATCTTGCCTCGAACGCCCGCGTGATGAATCCCTGTGTCACACCTTTGCAGCGTGGCCGAAATGCATTAAATTACGAGACTTGCCCGATACATCATGTATCCCCTGCACCCGTAGCTCAATTGGATAGAGCATCGGTCTACGGAACCGAAGGTTAGAGGTTCGAGCCCTCTCGGGTGTACTTTGACAGAACTCGTTTCTGTCGCTAGAATTAGGGCGAATGGCTTCGCTGGTCGCAATGACCGAAAATAAGCCTTGTATCCCCTGACGTATCCCTTTTAGCCAAACTTGGCGGCTTTGAACTAGAGCCGGGAAACGTCGAATCTGTGCTTAGCCTGACTCTCAGGCAATCAATCTGTGAACGTGCCCGCGTGCGGGCGTTGTAGCGACGTTCATTTTCTTGCTATGCCAGGGAATCAAAAATGGTTGCCATTTCTCGCCCCGAAACCGGGGGCAAGCTCCGTTGCTGGAGTTACTTTGCCAAGTCACCAAGCGAACTGTTCGCGGGGTTTGTGATAGCCCGTAGTCGGCAGGATGCCGAGTTTCGAGCCAACGCCAAAGCCAAGGAACGGCAGGGCGTTCTTGTGAAGCTCGCCCGCTTCTCTGATTGCGAAGTCGATACGCTTCTAGCGAACGGCGTTCTTGCAAGAGAGAACCCGTATGTCTGGCTTTCTCCCGAAGAGTTTGAAACCGTCTGGCGTTCTGCCCTGACCGCTTTCGGCATTTCATGGGCAACGAAATACATTCAGTTTGAACGGCAGACGTTGAACGCCGTGAAAGCCCACCAACAAAAGGAATAACCCCATGCACAAGCTAACCCCGCATCCCCGGTTGCCCGGTCACTACTTCGTTGAGTCTGGCGATTGCGTACCGCTTTCGCTTTCCGAGGGTCAGAGAATCGCCCGCCTGTTTGAATCGACGCCCGCAGAGTCAAAGCCCGTTGTCGTTGCGAAGTCAACGAAGATTGAAACCGTTTCGCGGTCGTCGCAAGGAAGCGTCACCGTCAAGGAAGTAGACCCTAACCGGGTATTCGATTCGGTTTCTTTCTTCTCTGGCTTGAAAGTCGCCCCCGCGAAAACTCCGGCCCGCAAGTCGGTAGAGCCAAGCGAACCCAACGACGTTTTCGATTCACTCTTTCCGTTCATTCGATAGGTGCAACCAATGTTCGCTTTCCAGTATCAAACCAACGAAGGGGCGGGAATAGTTATTATTGCCCGCGATGAAACCGAAGCCCGAACGAAACTTGCCGCTGCTGGGTTCGCAGGCGATACCGTTTTGAGCCTGACCCAAGTTTGCGATGCCACGTTTCCCGCACTGCGAAAGGCGGGAATCTGGCACTTGCTGCCGGTCGATGCGAAGGAAGCAGTAATCGACCAATTCGCCGAAGTGCTTGTTGAGTTTCAACAGTTGGTGAATGACCGGCTTCTAAAGGCGGAGACGATGACGAAGGTCGTTGAGAAGTCGGCGAAAGTGCTGATTTCGCAAGCCCATTTTCTGACTGACTTGGGCGGAGTCACGCCCCCGGCAATCGTCAGGGAAGAACGGATTTCGCCCCGGCCCGCTGCCCGTACTCGGCAGACTGACCCCAACGATTGCTTCGACAAAGTGTTTAAGGGCATTTTTCGCTAGTGCAACCGATTGCACGGCTTTACTTCATTCATTCAAGGATTGCTCCCCATGTTCAAACAGTTTTTCACGTTTCGTTATTCGCTCTCGCCCAACGGTCGCCACAATACTTTGCTGGTTTACGCTGACTCGCCCGAAGTCGCCGAAGACAAGGCAATCAAACGACTGCGGGCCGACTACCCCAAGGGCTTCACGTTGTTCCCGCAAGGCCGGAAAGTTTTTGCCACGGCAGAGGAAGCCGATAGAGCTTGTGCCAATGGTTTCTTCGGTTCGATTTCGCAATTCGAGCTTGCCGAATTCCTTTGCACACGGGCCGGGCTTGCGGGCCGAAGCTCTGAAGCCGGGAAGATTCTCTCTCTGACCGAACCGAAAGCCGAAACTGCTGCTGAAATTTTGGGCAGTTTGGCGTCACAGATACTGTTGTGCCGAACCCGGCACGCCGTGCCCAACGCCTTCGTGAGCGCGATGTGAGCTGTCGTCTTACCAGCTAGGTCCATACCTTCGAGGTGAATGTATAGCGGGATCGTATTCATGGCGACCTCATCCTATCGAACTCGCACGTGGAGTATTGTCATCCCGTCGTGCGCGACTAGCTCTTCAATGGCCTTCCGGTATGTGTCTGACGACGCCACGTGATGTTCGACCTCACGAACGAAGCAATTCGGCGGAAAGATTATCCGGCCAGGAAGTCGTTGACCTCCGGTACTCGCAGCCTTGCTATTGTCGATGAGTGTGACCACGACTTGAGCGCCGCGATGAGTACCCTCTTGGAAGGCTTGTTGACCGGAGTGCAAAAACGCGGAGTCGCCCGTGACGCAGAACACTGGTCCAGCGTGCCCGGCCAGACTACAACCGACGGCAACCCCGACACTAGCCCCGTAGCACAAACACGCATCGATGGTTCGCGGAGTGTCCATCGTAAACGAACCAAGATCGCCGCTAACGATCCGGTGGGGGAACGAACGGAGGACCGAAAAGAGGGCGTCGAATTCGGCCGAGACTCGATAGTTCGCGGAATGGTCCGCGGCAGCCGATTCGTCCCGATATTGCATCTTCGCCCGGCACAACCTCGCCCGAATCTTCTCGCCGACGAAGGGTGTCCCCAATTCGCGCACCTCGACGCTGGCTGCGGTTCGAAGCCACCGGCGCAAGCCCTTCTCCGGAAACGGTAACGTCCACAGGCCACACATTGACTTCCGGCTCACCTCGTCGGGCGAGCAGCCGGCAGCCCCCACCTGGATAAGTCCTGGACCATTACAGCGCCCTTGATCGGGGCGGAACCGCCGTTCCACAAACCGGCTGATTGCTAGTTGCCGGTCGGTTACCACGGCGACCTGCGAAGCGACATTCCAGGGGTGGGCGACGGCGAACTCAGGGTTTCGTTCGAACTCCCGGTCCGCCGGCGAACCGGGGTGCCGGACCACTACGTCGGTCGAACGGATCAGTGCGTTGGTCACTCGCAACACGACCGGAACGTGGAACTGCTCGGACAATCGTGGGGAAGCGCGGGCGCACCGATAGGCATGTGCTGCGCTCATAGGCTCCAGCCACAGACCCGGTGCGAGGTCGAAATAGTGGCGGCTGTCCTGCCGAATCTGGGAACCGCATGCCTCGACATCGTCGAAAACTACTACGACGAAGCCACCGTTCGTCCTCAAGTACATCGAATTGAGAAACGGGTCGGCCGCGTCGTTCAATCCCACGTTCTTGAAGGCAACCGCCGCACGCCGACCGGCGAGCGCCGCTCCCCACGCGACCGCATAAGCAGTCCGCTCGTTGATTGAAAATGTGCCGCCGCACCGCTCGATCAACTCGTGCGCGTGAAAGCCAGGGTAGCCGGTTGCGACTTGCACGCCACCGTCGAGCAGACCCGAGGCCAGCGCATCGAGCGCGGTCATCGTCTGTGGTCGTGTTGTAGTGGTCATGGCTATATTCTTTCAATCTCGGCATTAACCCAATCGCCACGGCCAGCCGCGCGCCTCGCGTGGGCTTCGTAGATTGCGCTCATCATTCGAACTGTGAGTGCGTGGCTCTCAATATTTGACCGAAGCTGCCAAGCAGCCAAGTTCCCATTCGCGAACTCGATTAGCTCGATCAGGCAGGCCTCCTTGACTTGCTCGTTGTACAGAAGGCCGGTGTCAAAATCGGCGGCTCCGGAAAGCTCACCCAGCCGAAGTATTTCCATTGGCTTTTCCATTCCGTCTGGCCCAGGGTTGCGAAATACGCAGATATCAAAGTGATTGTTGCCACCGAGTTCAAAATCCATTCTGTCCGAAACGTCATGCTTGTCGTTGGCCTGATACGATTCGATGTAGACCGTTTGGAACGGTCCATTGTCGATGCGGTGGCGCTCATGGCGCACCCGCCCGTTCCCCTTGTAAAGATCCTGTCCCGGCTGGAGCCAGGTGCGGCGGGCAAAGCCGTTGTGCTGCATGCGAATGATCGCATTCGCTACGACGTCTCCTCGCCGCCTAAATTCAATCAGGGCTGAAGCGTCGATCTCCCCGAACCCTTCCATCTGGCCGCGCAACTCGTCGTCGGCGGCGGGGCAGGCCTGGCTGTACTGCTCGCCGAAGTAGCGGACGTAATCCTCGCGCGACACCTGCTCGAGGAAGCCCGGCGGCAGCACAAAACTGGACGTGAGCGACATGGTATCCGGCACCTTGCCCGCGACCTGGCCGGCCACGATGAAGCAGTTCACCATGTCCAGCAGGTGATACCCGCTATGGGAAACCTTACCGTAACCCTGGTTGTAGGGATGGTAGTTCTGACTGACAATCTCGGCCGGCAACCGCCATTGCCCGTCACAATGCTCTGAGCTCACGCTCGTGACCGGACAACCCGTACGGTTGCGAACCTCGGCGATCAGCTCGAATACTTTCTGGAAGCCCGGATGGTATCGCCGATGGCTGTTCACCAGCAGACACGTCTGCCGACCGCTGGACTGAAGGCCCCGATACCGCTTAAGCGTTTCAGCATAGTCCTCCCAGATTCCACGGGCTTGGTCCACGTCATGGGCTACGCCGCGGCGCGTCGTGAACGGCTTGTCGATCAAAACATTGAGCCCCCTGTCGAGGGCGTAATCGAGGTAAGCCTTGTGGACCAGCGGCTCGGTGCTGATGATCACAGCGTTGATCCGATTCCGCTCGATCACTCCATCAAGCTGTTCGCGCACGGCAGTGGGCACCGTCCCCTCGAAGGGATCGACATACAATAGCTCGGGAGCAAGTGCGTGTATCTGGAGCGTTGCCTCGGTCTGCCGTCGGCAACCTTCCAGCTCGACCACGGCCGCCAATCGGGCATGGTGGGGACGGGCGTGTTTCACGAGGTGGGGAACGTAGGTTCGTCGGGCGTGAGGGCCCAACCCGACCAGGAGCACATTTACTGTGCGCTGGCTGCTCGGGCGAGACCGCACCGAGTGCCTAGTGCGCCCCGCGATCGGTTCTATACAATTGTCGGTATTCATGGTTTGGCCTCAGGGGAAGGGGAGAACGGAATTGGGTGCTCACCCGTTTCCCCGCGACTTTAGGCCCGAACCTGCCAACGGATTTTAAAATTCTGGGCAGCGGCTTGGTACTCGCAGCCCACTTGCGCCATAACCTATTGCCATGAAAGTGTTTATGGCGTTCCACGGGAGGAACTTGTGTCAACCGGCCATTCCATTACAGCCCTGTTATCGGGGGTGAAACGAGCCGATCGCGACGTCGTTTATGCGCTGTTCGGCCGGTGCTACAGCCGCGTTGCTGAAATCGGGCGCAGGAAGCTGGGCGGCATGCCCCGACGCGGGTTCGATGAGGACGACGTGGCGAATTCCGCATTCCGCGAGTTTCTCGGCCGCGCCGCAGAGGGCAGTTTCAAGAAACTGGAAAATCGCGAAGACGTGTGGCAGGTTCTGACGCTTCTTGTCGGGGACAAGATCGGGGACCGCCTTCGGCACGAGAGGCGAAAGAAGCGCGGAGGTGGCGAACCCGATGTGCCGCTCGAGGGCGTTGCCGAAGCAATCTCGCAGCTCGACGATCCGGCGGTAGAGGCTGAGATCAACGATGCAAGAAGGATTTTCCTGGCAGAACTGCCGAGCGACGATCACCGCAAAGTGGTCGAGCTGTTGGCTGAAGGACGGACGCACGAAGAAATCGCCAAGACACTAAACCTGAGCGTCCGCACGGTTGATCGGAGAGTTGAAGACGTCCGGGTGGCGCTGCCAAGGATATTGGGTATCAATGCCCCGAAAAAGAAGTCGAGTGGACAACGGCTTGATCAATGGGAGGCTTCAGGTGAGCACGACGCATGAACCTCGTGACGAAATTCGGAAATTGTCGGAGGAGTTTGCGCACAACCTGCGCAACGGTGGCCAACCACGGCCCGATGACTTTCTCGCCCGCATTGACGCGTCCTTGCAGGACAAACTACGGGAGGAACTCGTGGGCGAGGAATTCGCCTATCGATTTGGCGACGCAACACAGAACGGCAAGCTCCGATACCGCCCCATCGCAACTCTTGGGACGGGCGCGTTTGGCGAAGTCTATAAAGCAGTGGATGAGGAGTTGGACCGCATCGTCGCAATCAAGGTGCTGCTGCGAACCGATGATTCGGTCAAACAACGATTCTTGGCTGAGGCCCGTCGCCAGGCGAATCTGCCGAAACATAACCATCTGGTTGGCGTCCATGACTCGGGCACTCTCCCAAAGGGCCACGCGTTCAGCGTGATGGAGTACGTTGAGGGCGGCACTCTACGAGAACGACTCCGGGCGGACGGCAAACTCGATGCGGAGACAGCCGCCCGTTTGGTACAACAGATGTCCCTGGCGGTTGCTGCCGTTCACGAAGGAACGTCCGGTAGCAGGGCGCACCCTACCGTGCCGCTCGTCCATCGCGACTTGAAACCGGAAAACATCCTGCTCGATCGCTTGGGTAATGTCTGCTTAGCGGACTTTGGTATCGCGGCCGCAGTCGCCGATCTCCATGATGGCGCGGCCGGTGCAGGCGGTACGATCGCCTACATGTCGCCCGAGCAGGCGACCGCCTTCCGGCCCGGCATGACAGCCGCCCCAGTGGATACGCGCACCGACGTTTGGGCGCTGGGCGTCATTCTATACGAGCTGCTTGCGGGCACGCAGCCCTTCGTGAGCAACGAAGCAGACGCCCAAAACAGGCGTGATGAGATCTTTGACGCGATCCAGCAATATGAGCCGCCCAGGTTGCGCGACTTGTCCCCTGACGTTCCGACGGAACTCGAAGCGCTCGTAGCCCAGTGTCTTAAGAAGGATGTGGCGGAGCGGATTCAGACGGCGAACGAAGTCGCCGACCGACTTCGTCGCTGGCTCGTTAGCGTGGCGGCGATTCCTGCGCCGCTGGATTTCGCGGCGCGCCTTGCAGAAGCGAGAAAGGATTTCTCGGATCGCCCTTGGTTGTTTGACGAGGTCGATGCTTGGCGAGTACATGAGAACGAACGGCTTCTTCTGCTGACCGGTGAACTCGGCTCTGGCAAGTCTGCCTTCCTTGCGGAGTTGATCCATCGCAACCCAGAAAAGCGAATCCTGGCGTGGCACCTTTGCCGACACGATTGGCCGGAATCGCGCAACGCCGCCAAGTTCGTGCGAAGCCTTGCGGGTATGCTAGCCCAGCGGGTTGATGATTACCGCTCCAAACTAGCAGACTTGCATCTGCGGGAAGCACTGCGCATCGAGAATCGTGAGCAGAACCCCGCCGACGCCTTCGAAGCCGCAATCTCCACGCCGATTGCCGCCTGTGCGCCGCCGGCAGACGGTATCTGGTTCGTCATTGTGGACGCTGTGGACGAAGCTGACCTGTCTGGGAGCCCATCGATACCGGACTTGGTTGCCCAATGGGACCGTCGTCGGTTACCTCCCTGGCTGCGCCTCATCGTCAGCGTGCGTCGCGACGCCCTGGGACCAAATACATTTGCAGGACACCGACATCTGGCCATTGATCGGGACAATGCGGACCGCTCAGGCGATATTTGCGACGACATTCAACGATTCATCCGAGTGCGTCTGGCCCAGCCGAACCTCGCAGAGCGTCTTCAGCAATCGCGCGTCGATGCGCAGGCCGCCACCAGCACCCTACTTCAGAAGAGTGAAGCTAACTACCTCTACGTCGCCGAGGCATTCGTCGCCATCGAGCTCGACCAGATTACCTTTGCTGAGCTAAGCGCGCTTCCGCCAGGCCTAACTGCACTGTACGACGCCTTTTTCCGCCGGCAGTGGCCAAACAAAAACAACTTCGCAAGCGTGAGGCCGTTGCTTGAGGTGCTGACTGTGGCTGAGGAACCGCTGCAAAAAGACTTGCTTGCCGCGGCCACCTCCCTCGACAACTACGAGTTGAACGCGAGGCTCGACTCCCTTGCGCAGTATCTTGCGGTAAGGAGGTCGAACGAGATTCGCCTGCGACATCAAGCCCTGGCCGATTGGCTTGCCAACACTGGTGGTAACTATCGGGTGGACCGCAAGGAAGGGCACAAGAAGCTCGCAAATGCATGCTTGAACGAATACCGCGAGTTCAAGCAAGGTAACGCAACTCTGACACCCTATACAATTAACCATCTTCCGCACCATTTGATCGAATCTGAGAATTGGAAATCGTTGGCCGAATTACTCACTGACTTACCGTTCCTGGAAGCCAAAGTCGAAGCCGGGTTCGTATTTGAACTTATTCGCGACCTAAGGCGAGCCTACGGGGCTCTGCCGCCAAGAAACGCGCAGCGGAGCATCCTTGACGAAATCACCTCGGTTCTCTCCGACCATTCTGCGTTTCTCGACGCGCACCGCGACCACGTTTTCCAATGCTTGTACAACGCAACCGCGCCGACTTGGAACGGTACGACAGCGTCAACAGCACAGAATTCTCTGAAGGCCGTCGCGGAGCAGTGGTTAAGAGATAGATCGACACAAAGACCCTGGATACGAGTCCTACGCCGCGTCGAGCCGAGCGGTGCCCCCACCTTTCGATTTCACTCCGCCGAAATAAGGGCGATTGCGGTCCTGCGCGTTGTGTATAATGAGCAGAATGAGCACGAACTGATAATTAGTGCAGATCGAGCTGGAATCGTCAAGATTTGGGGCAGCGACAACAGACAAGTCAGTGAGACTCGATTTCCTGATTATCCGCACTGCGGTTTTAGCGAACTCAGTTTGTCTATGGTGCCGCGCGCGGCTCATCACGTTACCTGCCTGGCAAGCAGTGCCGATGGAAGCCATTTCGTAATCGGTTCAACTGCCCAAAATTACTGGTTGAAACCACTGCCACAAAACATCGATGCCGACTTTCTCACAACCAACATTCCATTTCCTTCGAATCCCCCGTTTCCATCGAGCCCGAAAAAGGAAGACTTACCTATCCCCGTGCTCGACGTTGTGTTCTCACCAGACAGCACGTATTTGGCAATCGCAGCAGGGACGTCCAGCATTGTGCTTACTCACTGTATGGAGGATCGTACGACACAGTTGACGTCGCCCGCAAACGAAGCCCGTTTCCATTGCATATGCTTCCGAGACGATGACACCCTGCTCGCCGGCACGAGTCAGGGAGTCGTCGTTGCGTTCTCGCTTTCCAGCGACGGAAGAATGACCGAAGGTCGAAATGTATGCACGTTTGTCGACCAAATGGTGAAACGCTTGGCCGTGCGCGATGATTCAACGGTAATTGCAGCGTTGCAGGGCAACAAGACACCAGTCGGTGACAATCCCCCCCATCAATTGGCAGCGATTGTTCAATCGCCCAACGGCCAATGGTCAGTTGAACGTCTCTGGGACCTCGGCTTCAGTTACGGGCCACATCAATTAGCGCTTTCTCATGACCGCACTACGGCAACCATCACGTCGATATTTGGCGAGGTAGCTGTTGTGGATCTGAATGGCGCGTTTGGCACAAAGGTGATTGAATCCGTACAACATGCGCCCACGCTTGCCGTTGCGCACTCTCGCCGCAAGCACGCAGCAGTGTATTTGGGTCACAAGGACGGTACCGTGACAATGCTCAATCCTTCTGCGTTCCGGCAGCCTCGAAGTGAAGCCGTCTGGTTATCGCGGCTACTCGCCGGGGGAAGCATCTGCACGCTTGACACCGCCGGAAACATACGAATTGTTCTGATCGATTCCGGTGAGTCGTTCGACCTGGCTGCAATCTCGCCTAGTTCAACAGTGCCGATCGTTTTCGACAGCAGCGGGCAGGTCGCATTCGCGTCCTCCACCGATGAGGTGTTCGTGGCGCAGGTTGATTCAAAACAGATGGTCCGGCATCGTCTAGGAGGGCGTGGCATCGCAATTGGAGGTTGCGCGGATCATCCGCTACTGACAAAAAGGACAGGCATATTTTATTGACAACGGCCCGTCGCATTCGCTACATTCGGCCGTTGTCGATTTTGTTGCACCTCAATGCCGCGCTGCGCGCGGGCCAGGGGAGAACTGCGCTATGACTATCGCTCGCAAGCTGCTCGTTGATCCGCAAGT